>JBJMGQ010000169.1:0-15325 GCA_045807845.1 Pyrinomonadaceae bacterium
GGAGCAGGAGAGCGCACGCGCCGTCGAAGGGCAGAAGCGCGAGATGTTGATTCGTCGCGAGCTGGCTTGGCTGCGGCGCGGCGCGAAGGCCCGCACGCGAAAGTCGAAGGCCCGCGTTGACCGCGCCGAGAGTCTTATCGCGCAGCCCAAAGAGGCGGCGCGGGCCGAGCTGGACATGTCGGTCGGCTCAACCCGGTTGGGTAAGAAGGTTCTGGAGCTGCGCGACATCACGAAGTCGTACGACGGGCGCGTGTTGCTAGGCGGCTTCAGTCGCACACTCAAGCCGGGTGAACGCATCGGCATCATCGGGCCGAACGGAGCGGGCAAGACGACGCTGCTCGAAATCATCGCGGGCAGGGTCGCGCCGGACGCGGGCACGCTCGAAGTGGGACAGACCGTGCGCATCGGGTACTACGATCAGGAGAGCCGCGCCCTCGACGAAAAGGAGCGGGTGATAGATTACATCCGCGCGGTCGCCGAGCGCATCGAGACCGCGGACGGCTCGTTCATCACTGCGGGACAGATGCTCGAAAGGTTCCTCTTCACCGGCGCGATGCAGTATGCGCCGATAGCAAAGCTCTCGGGCGGCGAGCGCAGGCGGCTCTACCTGCTACGCGTGCTGATGGGCGCGCCGAACGTCCTGCTGCTGGACGAGCCGACGAACGACCTCGACATTCAAACTCTCATCACCCTTGAAGACTATCTGGACGGCTTCCCCGGCAACCTGATTGTCGTCAGTCACGACCGCTACTTCCTTGACCGCACGGTCGAGCACATCTTCCGCTTCGAGAGCGGAGGCCGCCTGCGTGAGTATCCCGGGAACTACTCCGCCTTCCTTGAGGCGCGACGGATTGAGGGGAGTGACGCCGCACCTGTTGAGGCGCCGACGGCGGCGCGAACGGCAGGACAGCGGAGCGACGCGCCGCCGCCTGCCAAACGCAAGCTGACATTCAAAGAGCGGAAAGAGTTGGAGCTGACGGAAGCACGCATTCAGGCCGCCGAGCTGCGTGCGGCGGAGATAGAGACGGAGCTGTCCGCCAACGCGAGTGATGCTCAGGTCGTGCACCGGCTCTACGATGAGCGTGAACGGTTAACGGAGCAGTTAGCTCGCGACCTCGAACGCTGGGCGGAACTCGCGGAGTTTGCGTGAGAATTTTCCTGCTCGTGAAAGGACTCGTCACCTATGTCACAACGCACGGTGTTACAACTGGTCGGCGTGAGTCTCCTCATCGCCTTCTGTTTCACCCACGCCGCGTTTGCGCAGGCGGGTGCCGACGCTCAGACACAGTCGCTCATCCGGCAGTTGCAAGAGGGCGACCGGCAGTCCCGCCGCGCGGCTGCGGAGGAGATCAAGGGGCGTGGGCTTGCGGCGAAAGCCGCGGTGCCCGCGCTGGCGCTGTTGCTCAAAGACCCGGATGATGAGTTGCGCAAGACTGCGTCGGAGGCCCTCGGCAGGATGGGGCCGGAGGCGCGCTCCGCCGTGCCCGCCCTGACCGAAGCTCTGCGAGACGGCAACGTCTCGGTGAGAAGCAACGCCGCCTTCGCGCTCGGTCAAGTCGGCGCGGAGGCCGAGCCGGCCGTCCCGGCGCTGACAGAGCTGCTGAAAGACCCAAGCCCTTGGGCACGAGCCGGTGCGGCCCGTGCGCTGGGGAGAATCGGTGGTAAAGCGAAAGCCTCCGTCGCGGCGGTAGTCGAGTTGCTGAAGGATTCGAACGGCGGCGTTCGCGGTGACGCGGCCGAGGCGCTCGGGCGTTTCGGCGTCGATGCGGGGGCGGCCGTCCCCGCCTTAATTGTGTTGTTGAAGGACGAGAGTGCGCCCACGCGCAAAGCTGCCGCCGAGGCTCTGGGCAAGATAGGGCCGGGGGCCAAGGTCGCTGTGCCGGCTCTGATTGAGTCTTTGAAAGACCGAGAGTTCATCGTGCGCATAAACTCGGCCCAAGCGCTGGGGCGCATCGGGTTGGAACCGGCCGAAGCCGTCCCGGTGTGGACGGGCTCTTTAAGTGACCCGAGCGAGCACGTCCGCAGATATGCCGCCGACGCGCTGGCCGAGATGGGCCCCCGTGCGAGCGGGGCGGTGCCGGCGCTAATCGGGGCGCTGAAGGATCAGGACAGGTTCGTGCGCCTGAGCGCCGCGAAGGGGCTTGGCAATATCGGCGGCGAGGCGCGGGCGGCGATTCCCGATCTGGTCGGCTTGTTGAGGGACGAGGAGCCGCTGGTGCGCGCGAGCGCCGCCACGGCTTTAGGCAAGCTGGGCGGCGAGGCGCGGGCGGCCCTGCCCGCGCTGAACGAGCTGCTCAAGGATGCGGCGACGGTCGTGAGGCTCGCCGCGTCCGAGGCGATCAACAAAATCACGTCTCATTGAGCATCGCCCGTCACGAGACATTTAAGTTGAGCGACTCACACGAAGCCGAGTCTATGCACATGCGCAAACATCTTCCGAGCCCATCACGCTCCCTGTTGCCGGCCGCTCTGGTGCTCGTCCTTGTCGTGCTCGCGTCGGGGCAGAATGGCGCGCCCGCTTCGTCCTGCGCCAACTGTCCCGAGTGGAACAAGCCGCAACAGCCCTTCCGCATCTACGGCAACGCGTACTATGTCGGCCCGCACGGGCTCAGCTCCATTCTGCTCACCTCCAAGGGCGGACACGTCCTGATTGACGGCGCACTCCCCGAGTCAGTCCCGCAGGTCGTCGCCCACATCCGCGCCCTCGGGTTTCGCATCGAGGACGTTAAGCTCATCGTCAACTCACACGTGCACTTCGACCACGGCGGCGGCATCGCCGAGTTGCAGCGGCTCAGCGGCGCACGGGTGGCGGCCAGCCCTTGGAGCGTCGAGGTGTTGACGAAGACCGGGGTCGGTAAAGGCGACCCGCAGTTCGGCAGCATCACGCCGGTCGCGCTAGTCCCGCGCGCCGACACCTTGCGCGACGGCCAGACACTCCGCGTCGGCGACATCAAGCTGACCGCGCACTTCACACCCGGCCACACACCCGGCGGGACGAGTTGGACTTGGCAGTCGTGCGAAGACAAACGCTGCCTGAGCCTCGTCTACTCGGACAGCATGACGCCGGTCTCCGCAGACGGCTTCCGCTTCACAGACAGCCGCGAGTATCCGACTGCGGTACAGGACTTCGAGAAGAGCTTCGCCTTCCTCCGGTCTACTCCATGTGACATCCTGCTGACCTCTCACCCGGACGCGTCGGGGCTCTGGGAACGTTTGGAGGGGCGCCAGCGGGGCGCCCGTCCCGACCCCATCGTCTCGCCGAACGCCTGCAAGGAACTGGCCGAGCGCGCCGCCGAACAACTCCGCCGCAGGCTGGAGTCTGAGAAGGGACGCTAGTGGCGGTCGCGCCTCCTCTCCGGTGAGAGGCAAGGCTGGACGACTGTTGAGAGAACGTTCAAAGTAGTGGCCGGAATCATCACTCATTTGCGCGGCGTCTGCACGTAATGGTGACATGAGATGGGCCTGCCAACTCATTCATCCGTGCTTTATCAGGCGTTTTATCTTCGGGGCGTTGGCATAAGGGTTGCACTTAGTTCAGCCACGGAGGATGAGCATAAATATGAAGAAGTCTATCAATCGTATCGGTGGTGCAGTCATAACGCTTCTGATGGTGGCGGGCGCCCTGCTTGCCACGAGCGCGACGGCGCAGGCGCAGTACCGGCAGTACCCCGAAGGGCGCGCCCGACAGGAGCGTCGTGACCGTGATGACCATCAGCGCCGCAACGGTCGTTACGACCGTCGCGACCGCGACGGGGACGGCGACTACGACCGGCGCGACGAGTACATCCGTCGCCAGCAGCAACAGCAGCGCAACGGCGGCTACGGCACCTACGGCAACAACGGTGGTTACGGCACCTACGGCCGTAACGGCGGCTATGGCAACAACGGCGGCTACAATCAGGCGGCACTGAATCAGGGCTACCAGAACGGCCTGAACACGGGCGCGAGCGACGCGCAGCGCGGGCAGAGCTACAACCCGCAGAGGTCGCACTTCTACAAGGAAGCCTCTTCGCAGGCGTTCCGCGAAGGCTTCATGCAGGGCTACGAGCAGGGCTACCGCCAGTACGGCGGCAACAACGGCGGCTACCGCAGGAACAACGGCATCGGGAACATCCTCGGCGGCATCTTCGGCCGACAGTAACGCCGAGTGCGTCGCGGGCGAAACAGAGATCGCAGAACGCCGTGTAAGAGAGTAGGCGAACAGCAGTAGTCGAGAAGGCCCCCGGAATGATTCCGGGGGCCTTCTCGTTTGAACAGGTCGTTACTCCTCACGCTCAGAACAGGAGGCGCACGGCGAGCTGTATGTTGCGCGGGCCGCCGCCGCCGAGGAAGGGGTTGCCGATGCCTACGTCGGGCGTGACGGTGATGGGCAGAAAGCCGATGCCGCGGCCCGTGACCGGGTCGATGCCGTTGAAGCCGGCGTCGGCGGCGAAGCTCGGCAGCAGCGGCGAAGAGAAGTTCAGGTGGTTGAAGAGGTTGAAGAACTCGGCGCGCAGTTGCAGCCGGAGGCTTTCGCGAAGCGGCGTCTCTTTGGTGACGGAGAAGTCGAAGTTCTTGTAGCCGGGGCCGCGCAGAGAGTTGCGACCGAGGCTGCCGAAGTGCTGTGTGCCGGGGAGGCAGGAGGCGGCGCTGCCGTCGCCCGCCGGGTCGAGCGTGCAGGGGACGCGGAAGGCCGAGAGGTTCAAGAACCTTTCATGCCCCGACGTGCCCGCGTAAGGGTCGCCGACTAAGTCGGGGCGCGGGAAGAACTCGCCCGTGCCGTTGTAGTCGTCGAAGAGGTTCAAGTGGAATGGATTCCCCGTGCGGAGCGTGACGACGCCGTTCAACTGCCAACCATCGCCGAGGCGCGGGTATCTCTTGAACAGCTTCGGCACGTCGTAGTTCAAGGCGGCGACGAAGCGTTGGCGATTGTCGAAGTTGGAGCTGGCGCGTTCGAGGTCGGCGCGGAAGCTGTTGTCGGGCTGCGTGGCGTTGGCAGTAGCAAAGGAACATGGCTTCAAGTTTGACGCCGCTCAGATGCCTTTGAACGTGATGGATGCGCATTACCGCAGCTTCGAGAAGCTGGTCGTGCCGGAACTGTTGAAGCAGAAGATCGGCGTGCTCAGCATGAAAGCACTGGCGAACGGCATCCTTCTAAAATCGAAGACCGTGACGCCGATAGAGTGCCTGCACTATGCACTGAATCTGCCCACGTCCGTCGTGATTACGGGCATGGATAGTTTGGAGATTCTCGAACAGGCGTTTGAAGCCGTGCGCACATTCCATCAGCTCAGCCGACAGGAGCTAGACGCGTTGCTGGCGAAGACGGCCTCGGCGGCGGCAACCGGGCGATACGAGCCTTTCAAAACAACCTCCATCTTTGACAGCACTGCGCAAAATCCCAAGTGGCTTGGCGAGGAACCGACGGACGTTCAGCAGCTCATACAAGCATGAACAATGCTCTACCTTGGGGTCGTTGAAGTGAAGGAGGACGAGCGGCACGCTGCCCCTCGTCCTCCTTCTGCTATGGATAAGAGGCAGCGTGTCTCTCGTCGCCGGTCAACATTCGTTGAGGACGACCATCACGCTGACTCTCATCCTCACTTTTGACTTACCGCCTGTGCGGCCACCCACTCCTTCTGTTTGTCTGTGAGCGTGACGTTCATCTTCTGAAGCGTCGCGGCGTTGAGCGTGCCCGTGACCTTGAGACCTTCGGCCTCCTGATACTTCTTGAGGCCGTCGCGCGTCGGCGTGTCGAGCTTGCCCGTGAGCTCGCCCGAGTAGAACGCGCGCTGCTTGAGAAGGCCCTGCGCCTGCTTGATCTGCTCCTTCGTGGAGCGGAAGACGGGGCCGCGCTTCTTGGTGGCGTTGGCGTTCGTCGCGGCCGTGGACGTGTTGGTGTTCTGTGCCGCGGCGCTCGCGGAAAGGCAGAGCGACGCCGCGAAGATCGCGGTCAGTAGTCTCTTCATCTGATGCTCCTGTTGGGTGAGGTGCGCTGGCGGTCGCACGCGTTAATGCCGGAGAATTAACCCGCTTGGAAAGCGGCTTTCATCATACACGCACTGTCAAGACTTCGACCCGAGTTCCTCCCTCAACCACCCCGCCCCGCCGTCCGGCTCCGCGCGAAACGCTCTCAATCACGGCCACAACTGGATAAATAGCTTGAGTTAAACAAGGAGGGATTTTTGTTGAACAGCCAATAATGTCTATGTTATTCTGTCCAAGCGTCGTTCGGGCGCGCCCGCCCTCAGACGAACTAACAAAAGCGCCCCGCCGGCAGACGACACAAGCAAGGTCATGAAAAAACTTCCCTCCGTCTTCGTCCTACTCCTCCTCTCCGCCCTGAGCGCTTCCGCGCGGCAAGCAGGCCCCGGCGCCTATCGCTTCGACAACTTCGACGTGCCCGGCGGCGTGCGCGTCCAGATGCCCGTGCAAGTCGCCCCGGCCGCGCGCCGCAGCAAGCTCCTGAAGCTGACCGCGCGCACCGTGCCCGCGGCTGTCGCCTCAACCGAGCCCAACGCTCCCCGTTCTTCCGTCACGCCCGCGCTCCCGATGGCGGCGGGCACGGCGCTCGAAGGCTTCTCGACCGGCGACGCCAACGTTGACCGCTTCATCGTCGATTCGAGCAAACGCCACGGCGTAGACCCTCTGCTCATCTACTCCATCATGCACCGCGAGTCGTCCTTCAAGCGCTTCGCGCTCTCGAACAAGGGCGCGCGCGGCCTGATGCAGTTGATGCCGGCGACGGCCGCGCGCCTCGGCGTGCGCGACATCTTCGACCCGCAGCAGAACATCGAGGGCGGCGTCAAATACATCAGCATCCTGCTCGACATGTTCGAGGGCGACGTGCGCTTGGCGCTCGCCGGATACAACGCGGGCGAGGGCGCAGTGCTGAAGTTCGGCCGCAGCGTGCCGCCCTACCGCGAGACGCAGGAGTACGTGCGCCGCATCTCGGAGCGCTACGCGTTGATGCGCGACCCTTCGACGGCGCGCCTCGCCCCGCGAGTCTCGGGCACGCAGATCGCCAAGCTCAAGGCCGCAGAGCCGCCGCCGCTCGTCTACGAGACGCACGTCTTCGCCGTCCGCACGCCCGACGGCAAGCTCCGGCTCATCAGCCAGTGAGCCTGACCTGAAATCAAAAGACCGAACGAAGAGGGACGGACTCAGCGCCGTCCCTCTTCGTTTGTGCGCCTGCGCTGTTTGGCTGCGGGGACTGTCGCGGTATGATTGCGCCGCGGCGAAGTTACCGAGGACTTTCAAACGACCGGCACCGAGCGATGTCAGAAGTCACGACCGATGAAGAGACCGGCGAGGGCGTGCGTGCGGAAGCGGCGCGCGTGCTGCTCGTCGCGGACGAGGGCGCGAGCGACGGCGAGCTGCGCGAGAGGCTCGCGGCCGCGGGCTTCGACGCGGACTGCGCGTCGCCGGTTGAAGCACCGGCGCGCGCCGCGGAACTCGCGCCCGCCGTCGTCTTACTGGCCTTCGGCGAACGCGAGGGCGAGGGTCAGCTCATCGCGCTCGCGCGGCTGCTGCGGACGGAGCCTTCGAGCTTCGCGCTGCCCGTCGTCTTCCTCTTCCGCGCGGACAACCGAGCGTTGCGCAGCGTCGCGCAGCACCTCGGCGCGGACGACTACTTCGCGCAGGACGCGACGCCGAAAGAGTTGCGCGCGCGGCTCTCGTCGCTGCTCTGGCGCGCGGAGTCGGGTCGCCGCTCGGCGCCCGCGGTCGCGGATCAACGCTCGGAGATAGACAACTTCCTCTTCCTGCTCGACGCCGTCGGCGCGGACGCGCGTGCGGGCGCGACCGGCTCGCTCGCGCTCGTCGAGGCAGAGGGCGGCGTTGAAGTTGCGCGCGACGGCGACGGCGCGCACGCGCGATCCGCGGCGCTCGCGGGCGCGCACGGCTTCCTGAAGCTCAACCTGCGGCGCGTTGACGCCGTCGCCTTCTACGGCCCTGCGACGCTGCTCGTCTACCTGCACGGCGCCGACGGGCCGGCGGCGCGCGCGACGCTCACGCGCCTGCGCGAAGAGTTCGCCGAGTCGAGTCGAGGCCGCAACCTCTTCGTCGGCATCTCATCCTTCCCCGCAGACGGCTCCGAGGTCGAGCGTCTGGTCGAGCAGGCCGAGGCCGCACTCGTCGATGCACGTGGCGAGAACTCCGCGGCGCGCGTCGTCGTTTACGGCTTCGCGGAATCAGATGCAGGCGCCGCGCAAAGGCAGAGGATGAGAACCGCGGGGAACGAACCTGTGCCTTTTGCGGCGACGCAGGCGAGCGTTCTGCGTGGGGGTGGAAAGCTCCGGCGCGTGATGCTCGTCGTCTCGGACGCGGCGCGGATGGCACAGGTCAATCTGCTGATGCGCTCGGCCGCCTACGAGGTGCGCGCGGCCTTCGACGGCCAGCACGCGCTCAACCAGCTCCGCATCGACCGGCCGGACGCGCTCGTCGTCGATTACGAGCTGCCCGGCTTCGACGGCGTCGAGATGCTCAGGCGGCTCGTCAAGCAGTCACGCTCCGGCGAAGCGCCGCCCGCGCTGCTGCTCCTGCCGTCGAGCCGCGAAGAGTTGCGCGCAGAGGCCCTCGCGGCCGGCGCGCGCGGGGTGATAGGCATGCCTTACGACGCCGTCGAGCTGCTCGAACGTTTGCGCGAACTCTGCGAGAGGGAATGAGGAAGTAGATGGAAACCTGCCACGTCTGCGGTACGCGCCTGACCGACGGCGCGCGCTTCTGCGCCTCGTGCGGCACGCCCGCCGGCTCCGAGGAGACGCGCTACGCCCCTGACTTCGCGAGCGAAGAGACGCGCGTCGCCGCGCCCGCGCGCCCGCGTCCCGCACAGCCGATGCAAGTCCAGCCCCTCCCTACTTCACCCGCGCGCGTCGCCGCCGCCCCCCTTGAGGTCGGCGAGGAGCGTACGATCTTCACGGTGAGCCCGACGCTCCTCTTCGTCAAAATTGGCTACTTGCTGGCGGTGCTAGGGGGCTTCCTGCTCGTCGCGCTGCTTGCGTGGCAACCGTGGGTGAACGTGCCCTACTTCGTCTCGATTCCGCTTGGGCTGGCGCTCCTGCTCTGGCCCGCCTACAAGCATCTGATGCGCAACACCGTGCGCTACACCCTGACCGACTCGAAGATAGAGATCGACCAAGGATTCATCTCGCGCACGACGCGCAACCTCCCGCTGCGCAACATACAGGACGTGTCCGTCACGACGACCATCCCGCAACGCCTGCTCCGCTTCGGCAGCGTCGTCATCGACAACGCGAGCGAGAGCGGCGGCACCACCGTCCTGCGCAACATCCCCGACCCGCGCCGCCACGCCGACCTGATCCTGCGCGAGCTGCGCCGCTGGCGCTGACGGCGCCCCGGACTTATCATCGAACAAGCGGAACCGGCACAACTACGCCGTTGTCTAACTCATCCAAACGCTTTGCCGCGAGAGTGCCGCGGGCTCTGTTTAGCCGTTGCGCTACTTTGTCCGCCTGGAAAGGTTCAGCCGTGCGAGCATTGAAGTTGAAGAAGTTATTATCTGTACTGTCTCTCGTCGCGCTGTGCGCGGCCGGCGCTTTGGCTCAGTCTCAGAGGGACGATCAGGAGTCGGGGCCCGACGAGTCGAGCGGTGTTCCGATTCTCGTCATGCACCTGCCTGACTGGGAGAAGAAGGTCGGCGAAGATTACGGCTACGCCACGAGTCTGCCCGCGCTGCAAAAGGCCGCCGGGAATCAGCCGGCGCTCGACGCCTTCGACTTCGACTCGGGAACGGAAGCCGTCACTGCGAAGTACGAGGCCGGGCGGCTCGTCGTCGTCGAGTTCCCGACCCCGCAACATTCGGTTGACGCGGACGCACGCATCAAACGGCGCATAGAGGAGTTGAAGGCCGCGGGCCGGCCCGCCCCTTCCCTCTATAGCCGCGTCGGCAACTACTCGGTCTTCGTCTTCGACGCGCCTGACTTTGCGGCAGCCGAGAAGCTTGCCTCGCAGGTGAAGTACGAGAAGGACGTGCGCTGGCTCGGCCGCAACCCGCACGCGGAGGAGAAGGCCGTCCGCGCCTACACTTCGACGATGGGCAATGTCATCCTCACGACGCTCATCACGACCGGGCTCGCGATTCTACTCTGCCTCGGCATCGGCGGGCTCATCGGCGGCGCGGTCTTTGTCCACCGCCGCTCGCGCCAGACCGCGGAGCAGGTCTACACGGACGCGGGCGGCATGGTGCGGCTCAACATCGAAGATTTGAATACTCCGCCCGCTACGTCGAACCTGCTCGGGCGCGGGCAGGATTGAGGATTTTTGAAGAAGGAGCTGTCCCGGCCTCTTTTTCTGGCTAAAGCAAGAAAGCGCCGTGAGTTTCGACTCACGGCGCTTTCTTGTTGATAGAGTCCCGGTGACAAATATACGGGCTACTGATCTTACTGCGGGGCTCCCCCAAACCCCTACAGAAACGGAATCAGTAGCCCGCTAATTGATGGCCTTCGACGACTATTGCTGATAACGACTCTGTTCCCCCAAAGAGTTGTCACCCGCAAGAAGTGAGAGAAAACCTCCCCCAAAGCTTTCACTCACTAGCCGTCTCCGAGCCTGACCCGATAACTCTATTTACCCCTTACATTTTATCTGACTTTTGCCTGAGCAACGGTCATGCCACCAAAATGCCCCTTAATTCCTCGTAAACTCCGGACAGCCAATTTCGCCTGTAAAAAAGCGATAAAATAAAAATTTCCAGCCTTTTCAACTACTTACGCGACAGGAAAAAAAGACCGTGAGAGTTGTACAAATTTGATACTCCAGAGCTATCAAGCGAATGGTTCTGCTACACGACTGTCTAATTTTTATAGTTCACAATCGTACATTAAATTTGTTCGAGTCGGAAAAAGGCTCGAATTTGGCCAACTTTTTCACCACGATGATTCTGGACGGGGAAGCTCGCGTAGGGTGAGAGCGTTTTATACGCGTCCTCATCTAGTACATCTAGTTGCTGCAGAGCCTCAATGGCGATGGTCGAGCGCGCTCGACGGTCTTCGCCGTCCTCGATCTTGAAGGCGAGTCCCAGGCCCTTCGGCCAGCGCTCGCACGGCAGAACGCCTGCGGTGTAGACGCCCTCTGCGCCGATTTTTGAGATCAGACGGCCCAGCCCGGCGCGCATGACCTCCGTGTCGAAACGCTCGTGCGTCCCGCCGACCAGTTCCGGGTGTGCGTTCATCGCTGCGGTGAGGCGCGCGCAGGCGTCACGCGTCTCGGCGTCGAAGCCACGGGGCGGCGCGACGAGGCGCGCGTACATGTGCGCCATCGCGCGGACGGGAAGACCGAAGACGGGGACGCCGCAGCCGTCCGTGCCGAGGACTATTTCGCCGGCATTTATATCTGAAAACTGCGAGACGACGCGGAGGATGGACTGCTGGACGGGGCCTGCGGGGTCGTCGTAAAGCTCGGGCGGGGCGCCGAGTTGGAGCGAGAGTGCGAGCATGCCCGTGTGTTTGCCCGAACAGTTGTTGCGCAGCACGCCGGGGCTCTCGCCGCGCGCGCGCAGGCGCTCGGCGGTCGCGCGGTCGAAGGGCTCGTGGAGGCCGCACTTGAGAAAACTCTCGTCGAGTCCAATCTTTTCGAGCATGCGCGCGACCGTCTCGACGTGGAGGTCTTCGCCGCTGTGCGAGCCGCAGGCGATGGCCAGCTCTGACTCCGTCAGGCGGAAGCGTTCGGCCGCGCCGCTCGTCAGGAGCGGGATGGCTTGGAAGGCTTTGCCGGAAGAGCGCAGGTATGTGACCGTCTCGGGCTCGCCGAGGTATGCGACGAGGCGGCCGTCGCCGTCCACGGCGGCCATGTGGCCGCGGTGGCGCGACTCGACGATTGGGCCGCGCCGGACTTCGACGAGCGGCGCGGGCTTTGGCGCGGGCTGACTTTGATTTTCGGGCTTCAAGTGGGACAAATCTTAAACGTGAGGGACGAAACCCCGCAACCGGCGGCGATGCCCGAAGGGTTTTCCACTTGAGGTTTTCCGCTTGTGGAAAATCTTGATGAAAAGCAGCGTGGCCGCCGTCAGAACGTTCTGACGGCGGCCACACTTTACTTTCGATACTCTTCAAATCGAAAGTTTTATCCGCTTGTTCTTATCACCTCGCGGCGCGAGCGTTGGTCGTTCGCGGGCGCGTGCGCGTCAGGACAGTGAGCCTGACGGGGCGCCGTCCGAAGCGCATGGCCTCGGACGTTTGCGGCACCCAGATGTCGATCTTGCGACCGCGCACGGCACCGCCCGTGTCCGCGACGATGTATTCGCCGCTGTAGGAGCCTGCTTCGAGCCTCACGCACGTACCGATGGGCAGAACCCTTCGGTCGGCGGCGATGATGCCGCGCCGGACGTAGCCGCCGTTCGCGGTGCGCCCTTGGAGGCTGTAGGCCGTCGCCATGAAGGTAACGACCGGGGAAGTCTCCGACGCTTCGGCTCCCATCTCCGTTTTGTCAATCGCGGCCTTCGTTTCGTTCGACGGGGCCGCCTCCGCTGTCTTCTCTTCCGCGGCGCCGTCCTCCGCGGCGTCCGTCGGCTGCGCAGTCTCGCCGTTGGAGTTACTCATTTCCGTGACGGCGCCCTTCTGTAGCATCTCCTGCGGGTTTTGTCCGAGGGGTTCTGCGACTGAAGTCTGAGCTAAAAAGAGCAAAGAACATGAGAGGAGAACGGCCACGGCCGCGCCCCCCCCAACAAGGGGTTTACTCATTCTCGGTCCTCCTACCGATTCAAGTCTCTCAGCGGCGCGCGAGTAGGTAAGTTACCTCCCGTCCTCGACCTCCGGCTCTAGGAGTTTGAAGAGTCAGCCGGAGTGGGGAACAAAGTCCTTGGTGCGGAGCGCTGAAAGAATCTAGTACAAAGAGAATGGCAAGCGAACACTAAGCCCGCTTGCCACGCAAGGGAAAGTAACACAAGGGTTTAGCGACTGTCTAGTCGCAATGTGCCCTAAAAAAGCGTACCGAAAGGGGACTCGCGGACGCGTTTTTTAAGCGTACGTTAAGACACGAACTCCTGCCCCCTCAACCGTTACACCCCCTCGTTAAACCAAGTCCGGCTTCAGCCAAACGCCTTGGTACACGACCTCGGCCGTCCCCGTCAGAAGCACCTCGCCGTCCTCGCGCCAGAGAACTTCGAGCAGGCCGCCGGGCATCGAGACGCTGACGTGGCGGTCTGTGTGGCCGCCGACCATCGAGGCGACGGCCGCCGCGCACGCGCCTGTCCCGGAAGAGAGCGTCTCGCCCGCGCCGCGCTCCCAGACGCGCGCCTCGATGTTATGGCGGTCGAGGACGCGTATGAACTCGACGTTGGTGCGTTCGGGGAAGGCCGCGTGCGACTCGATGATGCGGCCGAGGCGGCGCCAGTCGGCGGCCTCAAGGTCGCGGACGAAGGCGCAGCAGTTCGGGTTGCACATCTGGAGCGCCGTGACGCGGACGATTTCGCCTCCGGGGAGCGCCAGAGGGTATTCGCGCACCTCCGCCGAGGGCTCGCCGGTCAGCATCGGAATCGAAGCGCTGTCGAACCGCGGGCGCCCGATCTCCGCCTCGAAGCGGAACGAGCCTTCGCCCGTCCGTTCGCGCAGGCGGTAGCGCTTGACGCCCGCGCGCGTCGAGAAGCGCAGCTCCTCCGCCGACCAGAGCCCCGCGTAGTGCAGATACGACGCGGCGCAGCGCGAGCCGTTGCCGGACATCGCCGCCTCGCCCCCGTCCGGGTTGAAGATGCGCAGGCGAAAATCCGCCTCCTTCCCTTCCCCCAAAGGCTCGACGACCGCGACGCCGTCCGAGCCCGCGCCGAAGTGGCGTTCACAGACGCGCTTGACGAACTCGGGGAAGGGCTCGCCCGCGCCCATACGCTCGAAGCCGGGGCTCAAGCCGACGCCTTTCAGCTCACCCGCTTCAAAGACGAGATAGTCGTTGCCGTAGCCGTGGAATTTGTTGAAACGCATAGGGGTTAAGAGTTAAAGGCTCAACTTCCATCTCTGAAGGTCAAACTTCGCCCTCCGAGACTCAACGTTCCGTCTCAGAGACCCAACATTCACTCTTTTTGACGGAATGTTCCGTCTCAGAGACCCAACGTTCCGTCTCCGAGAGTCAACATTCCATCTCCGAGACCCAATTTTCCGTCTCCGAGAGTCAACATTCCGTCTCTGAGACAGAACGTTGAGTCTCGGAGACCCAACGTTCCGTCTCGGAGAGTCAACTCCCGACCTGTTACGCTCAAACCTCGCCCTTTAAGAACGTCCAGCGAAGGAGGCAAGGAGGACGGCGACGGCGTCGGTGAATTCGGTGCGCGGGTTCGAGTCGCGGGGCGGGTTGTTGATCATCAGCGAGAAGACGAGCCGCTCGCCCGCGGCGCTGAAGACGTAGCCGGAGAGCGAGGTCGCAGTCCCCAGCGTCCCCGTCTTTGCGCGCACGTTCCCCTGCGCGGGCGTGCCCTTCATGCGGTTGCGCAGCGTCCCGTCCACACCGGCGACGGGCAGCGCCAGACGAAACTCGGAGCCGAAGCGGTGACGGTTCATGTATGTGAGCAGTTGCAGCGTCGTGTCGGCCGTGATGAGGTCTGCGCGTGAGAGCCCGGAGCCGTCGAGCATGACGAGCCCCGCGGGGTCGATGCCCGCCTGCGTCAAAAAATTCCTGACTACCGCCGCGCCCGCGTCCTCGCTCGAAAGCTTCGGGTCGGCCGACCCGTTCAGCTTGCCGAGCGTGCGCAGCAGAAGCTCCGCGTAGAGGTTCTGACTCGGCTTCAAGGTCTGCGCGGCGATGACCGAGAGCGGCGGCGACTTGCGCGCGGCAATCTCGACGAGAGAGGAGACGGGCAGCGGCTTCTCGACGCGACCCTGCGCGTCAACAGTGCGCGTCTGTCCCGTGAAGACGACGCCGCGGCGTTCGAGCGAGGCGCGCAGCATCGAGGCGAACAGCATCGCCGGGTGCGTGACGGCGAGGCTCGACGTATAGCCGCGGTCGTCGATGGGAAGTCGCCCGCGTATCTCGATGGTGTTCTGGCCGAGCGCGCGGTTGACGCTCAGGTCGCGCGTCGTGCCGCGCTCCGTGGTGGTCGTGCGGTCGATGATGGTGACGAGCGAAGTCGAAGGCCCGAGCGTGATGCGCGCGGGCGCGCCCACCGAAGCGCCGGGCTTGACGGAGAGGTCAACCGAGTTGTCGTTGACGGTCAGCGCGGAGACTTCGGCGCCGTAGTACCACTGTAGATCGTCCCACTCCCAACCCGGCGAGATTGAAGGGCCGTTGAAGTAGCTCTCGTCGCCGACGAGGTCGCCATCGACGCGCCGGACGCCGGCCGTGTAGATGTCTGCGGCGAGCGCGTCGATGGCGAAGGAATAGTCCGTGTTGCCCTCGGGGTTGA
>JBJMGQ010000170.1:0-4096 GCA_045807845.1 Pyrinomonadaceae bacterium
CCCGTCGCGTCCGACTGCTCCAGCCAAGCGCCGTCGGGGAGCGCGTGACTGCGGTCGAGAATCGTGATGTTGTCGAGCCCGAGGAAGCCGCCCTCGAAGACGTTGTTGCCCTGCGCGTCCACCTTGTTCACCCACCAAGCGAAGTTGATGAGAAGCTTGTGGAAACACTTTTCGAGAAAGTCTCGGTCGGCCTTCCCCGTGCGCAGGCGATCCATGTTGTAGATGCGCCAGACGGCCCACGCATGGACGGGCGGGTTGAGGTCTGAGAACTCCCACTCGTAAGCGGGGAGTTGTCCGTTCGGGTGCTGGAACTGCTCGAAGAGGAGCATCCAGAGCTGGTCTTTCGCGAACTCCGCATCGACGAGCGCGAGCGGGACGCATTGGAAGGCCAAGTCCCATGCGGCGAACCAAGGGTACTCCCACTTGTCCGGCATCGACATGATGCGCATCGAGTTGAGGTGCTTCCAGTGGACGTTGCGAATCGTCTTGCGCGACTCGGGCGGCGGCCACGCGGGGTTGTCGCCGTCGAGCCATTCGTGTACGTCGTAGATGTAAATCTGCTTCGTCCACAACATGCCCGCCAACGCCTGCCGCTGCACGCGCCGCTCGTCCTCGTTCGCCTTCGGCGGATGAATCTCTTCGTAAAACTCGTCCGCCTCCCGGCGACGTACCGCGACAATCTCATCAACCTCACGCAGAGGCTCTTTCAGTACTGCGCCCGTCAGGCGCAGCCGCACGACGACCGAGCCTCCGGCCGGGACATCCAAGTTCGAGTAATGAAAGCAGGCCTTCGTCCCCAACGGCTCAGGGTTGACGGCCGCACGTTCACCATCGACGACGTAACGGTGGAACGCATCCTTGACATAAGGCCGACGGCTCTCGACGCCCCAGATGCGCGGGCCGTTCGTCTCGTTGAAGGTGAAGAGCGGCCGGCCGCCGCTTTCGGCGTAGAGGTAGCGCGCGCCGAGACTGTACTCGAAGGCGAGACCGGGCACAGACCTCACGTCGGTTGCCTTGAGGCTATTGAAGTCGGGGCCGGCAGGGCCGTGCGTAATGGAGGGCTCGGGGCGTGCTTCCGGATACCACGCCCAAGTGTTGCGGAACCAGAGATGCGGGAGCAGGTGGAGCTGCGCGTCTTCGGGGCCGCGGTTGAAGGCTTCGATACGGATGACGATGTCTTCGGGCGAAACCTTCGCGTACTCGACGAACACGTCGAAGTATCTGTCATCGTCGAAGATGCCCGTGTCGAGCAGCTCGAACTCGGGCGCCTGTGCGCCGCGCGCGCGGTTCTCCTGAATCAGTCTCTCGTATGGGTAGGCCGCCTGCGGGTACTTGTAGAGGAACTTCATGTAGGAGTGCGTCGGCGTCGCGTCGAGGTAGAAGTAGTACTCCTTCACGTCCTCGCCGTGGTTCGCCTCCGAAGCGACGCAGCCGAACATACGCTCCTTGAGGATGGGGTCGCGCCCGTTCCACAGCGCGAGCGCGAAGCAGAGCACTTGATAGCGGTCGCAGAAACCCGCGATGCCATCCTCGCCCCAGCGGTACGCGCGCGAACGCGCGTGGTCGTGTGTGAAGTAGTCCCACGCCGTCCCGTAAGGCGAGTAGTCCTCGCGCACAGTCCCCCACGCGCGCTCAGACACGTACGGCCCCCACATCCGCCAGGGTCGCACGGACGCGTCCGTCTTCTCTTTAAGTCTTAGCTGTTCCCTGCTCGGCATCAGTGGGCCACGGCAGAAGGAAGGAGGCTAAACCGGAGACTCGGGCGCAGGCATCACCCACTCGGGCTCAAGTCTCGACGCCGCCTCGCGGTCTACGAACCATTCGAGAATTCCGCCCGAAGGCTTGATGAGCTGCGAAGGAAGACGTGCGGGGTCGCGCTCGCCCTTCAAGACTTCGCGCAGGCGTTCGGCTTTACCGGAGCCGGTGACGAGGAAGGTGACGCGCCGCGCGGCGTTGATGACCGGCGCGGTGAGCGTGACGCGCCACGCGCCGAGTTTCTCGACCCAGTTCGGCGCGACCCATAGGCGCGTTTCACTCAGTACAGCCGTGCCCGGGAAGAGTGAAGCCGTGTGCCCGTCGTCGCCCATCCCGAGCAGGACTTGGTCGAGCCGCGGCCACTCAACCTCGCCGAAGAGGCCGCGCATCTCCGACTCGTACGCGCTCGCGTTGGCGGCGGCGTCGCCGACGCCGTCGATGCGATGGACGTTCTCAGGCGGGATAGCAACCTTCGAGAGCAGCACCTCGTTCGCCATGCGATAGTTGCTCTCGGCGTGGTCGGGCGGCACCATCCGCTCGTCGCCGAAGAAGACGTGGACGTTCGACCAGTCGATGCTCTCCTTGAACTCTTCGCCCGCGAGCAGCTCGAAGACCCTGCGCGGGGTTGAGCCGCCCGAGAGCGCGATGGTGAAGAGCCCTCTCGCTTCGATTGACGCGCGCGCGACTTCGGCGAGACGCGTGGCGGCGCCGCGCGCGAGCGACTCTGCGTCGTCGAAGACGAGCACGTTCAGTTCTGCGGCGGCTGAATCCAAAGCGCTTACCCTCCGCCCATCAGCGCGCAACGTGCGGCGCCGTAGAGCGCAGTCTTGTCGTCGAGGATGACGCGGACGGGAATCGAGTTGACGAGCCCCGACATGCGCCCCTTGTCGCTGTAGTTGCGCATGAAGGTGCCGTCGGTCAGCTTCGGCATAATCTTCGGCGCGATGCCGCCGCCGATGTAGAGCCCGCCGACCGACTTCAAGAGCAGCGCGAGGTTGCCCGCCATCGCCCCGTAGACCTCAACGAATATTTCAAGCGTCGTCGCGGCCAGCTCACTCTTGCCCGCGAGCGCGGCGTGCGAGATAGCGGCGGCCGTGTCGCCCGCTCGCAGCTCTTCGGCCAGCCACGCAGGCTCTTCGCCGTAGCCGCGGTCGCGCAGGAACGAATAGATGTTCAAGAGTCCCATCCCCGACAGCACGCGCTCGTAGGAGACGCGCCCGCCGATCTTCTCGCGCAGGTAGGTGAGCATCTCGAACTCGCGCTCGTTGCGCGGGGCGAAGTCGATGTGCCCGCCTTCGGAGGGCATCGGGCGGAAGCGTTCGCCGTCGAAGTAGATCGCCGCCATCCCGAGCCCCGTCCCGGCGGCGATGAGCGCGCGGTGCCCCGTGCGTTCGCCCTCACCTTCGTTGAGCGTGTAGAGCTGTTCGGGGCCAAGCTCGCCGATGCCGTAGGCGGTCGCTTCGAGGTCGTTGATGAGGAGGACTGAAGGAACGCCGATGGCCTCGGCCAGCTTCACGTCGTGCACCTTCCAAGCGAGGTTGGTTGCGTCGATGTGCCCGCGCACGACCGGCCCGGCGACGCCGAAGCAGGCGTGCGTGATGCGTGCCGGCCCGTTGAGCCCGACGAAGTCGGTGAGTATGTCTTCGAGCGAGCCGTAGCGCGCGCTCGGATAGCTGTGCTGCGCCAGAGGGCGCCCGACCACACCCTGTCCCGCCTCGAAGAGCGCGACGTTCGTCTTCGTCCCGCCGATGTCACCCGCGATAATCATCTGTTTCCGAGTAGCTCCCCCGCTTGCATGGATATGTAAGACTCAGGCCCCGATTGCCGCGAGCAGACGCGCCGACGCGCCAACAGCGCTCTCATATACATCGTCCCTCGAAAGGATGTCGAGTTCGCCGCTCAGGCGCTCGCCTTCGGTGCGCGCCTCGTAGGCCAGCACGCGCTCGCATGCGTGACCCGCGCCGCGCAGACGCGCGCCCGTCCGAAGCCTTCGCTCTTCGAGCAACAGCTCGACGAAAAACTCGTCGCCCGCGGCCGTCCGAATAGTCAGAGAGGTGAGCCAGCCGTCGCGCCCCGCCACGTCGTCCGTGGCCGCGAGCACGGCTTCGATGGCGCGGCCGTCACTCGCTTTGAGACGAAACTGAGCGCGGTTGTCTTCAAACGTCGAGCCCTCTTCAGACACCTCCCAGCCGAGGCGCGAGGCCATCCATCCGAGCGCGAGCAGAGCCTTCGGCGCAATCTGGTCGTGCGAGCGGTCGGGCGGATCATACTCGATGACAATCTTCTCGACCTGCGCGAGCGAGTCTCGATAGTCGGCCACGTCCCAGAAGCCCGCGACGAG
>JBJMGQ010000171.1:0-19660 GCA_045807845.1 Pyrinomonadaceae bacterium
CTCGTGGGATTTGCCGCCGAGACGAACGAGATCGTTCGTCAGGCGCAAAAGAAGCTGCGCGAGAAAGCCGTGGACCTCATCGTCGCGAACGATGTCTCGCGCACCGACGCCGGTTTCGAGGTGGACACCAACGAAGTCACGCTGGTGAGTGCAGGCGCCGAAGAAACCGTTCCGCTCCAATCGAAAACCGCCGTCGCGCAGCGCGTGCTGGACCGCATTGAAACGATGCTGCGCAGCCGGACGCCGGCGCTCAAGTAAATGACCTTCGACCCGCGCGACCAGCTTGCCGAGCACCTGAAATTTTACGCGGAGCTCGGTGCGACGGGGATGCGCCGCGAGCCGGAATGGCGAAAACGGGGACAGGAGTCGTTGTCGGACGGTGAGGAGAACACCACTCCCATTCCTGTTTCCGTGTCCCCCGTTTCGGATCTCAGCGCGGTGCGCGAAGACATCGGCGAATGCACGCGCTGCAAGCTCTGCGGGCTTGGGCGAAAGCAGATCGTCTTCGGCGTCGGCAACCCGCACGCCGATCTCATGTTCGTGGGCGAGGCGCCAGGCCGCGACGAAGATCTCCAGGGCGAGCCTTTTGTCGGCCGCTCCGGCCAGAAACTCACACAGATCATCGAAGCCATCGGCCTCAAGCGCGAAGACGTGCTCATCGGCAACGTCAACCGCTGCCGCCCACCCGGCAACCGCACGCCGACCACCGAAGAGGCGCACACGTGCAAGCCCTTCCTCCTGCGCGAAATCAACATCGCGCGCCCCGACGTGATCGTCGTCTTAGGCAACACCGCGATGAAGAATCTGCTCGACACGAAGGAGGGCATCACGCGCCTGCGCGGCCAGTTTCAGGACTACCGCGGCATAAAGGTCATGCCCACTTTCCACCCCGCCTATCTTCTGCGCGACCCCTCGAAGAAGCGCGAAGTCTGGGACGACATGAAGAAGGTGCGCGACTACCTCAACGAGACGAAGAAATAGTAGAAGCCATGCAGGACTCGCTCTTCAGCGGGC
The DNA here is from genome assembly GCA_045807845.1 of Pyrinomonadaceae bacterium. Taxonomy (GTDB): domain Bacteria; phylum Acidobacteriota; class Blastocatellia; order Pyrinomonadales; family Pyrinomonadaceae; genus QHXN01. The sequence continues at coordinate 1,015 of JBJMGQ010000171.1, forward strand.
AGACGCCCGAGCCGACCGAGACGGTCGAGGAGATTAACGACGAACTGCTCGGGCGCGCCAAGCGTCTGCCGGAGTTCAAGGAGCGCATCTTCATCTTCGGCGAGGGACGGGCGGGCGCGAAGGCGGCGGTCGTCGGCGAGTCGCCGGGCCCGCCCGACATCGAGTCGGGTCGCCCCTTCATGGGGCCTGCGGGACAGATGCTCGAACGCATCCTCTCAAGCATCGGCCTCGCGCGCTCCGACTGTTATTTGACCAACGTCATCAAAGTCATCAGTCAGGGCGACGAGATAACGCCTGAGTGGCTCTCTCTCTTCACGCCTTACCTGCACCGCGAGTTGGCGGCGGCGCGACCCCGCGTCATCATCGCCTTCGGCAACACGCCGACGCGCGCGCTGCTCCGCACGAAGAAACCGATCTCGCAGATGCGCGGCGAGTTCCACGACTACGACGGCACGCCTTTGATGCCGACCTTCAACCCCGCCTATCTCCTGCGCGACCCGACCAAGAAGCGCGAGGTCTGGGAGGACATGAAGAAGGTGCGCGCCCACCTCGCCTCGGGCTGAGACGTAAATTCCTTTCGCATCTTATTCAAACAAAAAAAAGGGGCGGCGACACGAATGTCGCCGCCCCTCCCCTCTAGTCGGGTGGTCTATTTGAACTTGAAGTTCGCGGTGTGGGTTGAGCCGTCAGTCAGCACGATGACCAACACGCGGCACGTGCCGGCCCACGACTTCTCTGTCTTCCAGTTGTACTGGTACCTGTCGGAGCCCGCGTCGTAGGTGAGCGTGCTGCCGCCGGGCGTGTCCGTCTCTTCGAGGACGTTGATCGGCACGTTGTCCACGCAGTTGACCTGCTGCGACGCCGGGTAGCCGGGGGCGAAGATTGCCAGCCCCTTGTACCCGTTCAGGGAGAACTTCAGCGGGACGTTCTGCCCTGCCTTCACCTCGTTCAGCACGGGCGGGTTGCTCACCGGCGAGAAGAAGCCGGTGAAGCCGTAGACGACGAAGACCGTCCGCGTCTTCGTCCCCGTGTTGCCCGAGGCGTCTGTCGCCGAGTAGGTCAGGATGTACGTCCCGATCACGGCGGTGTTCACCGAGCCCGAGACGCTGACGGGCAGCGGGCCTCCGCACGAGTCGTTGGCCGTCGCACCCGGGTCAACGAAGACCCCGCCCTGCACGACCGTAACGGGGGTAGACCCGTTGAGCGTGACGACCGGCGCGGTCGTGTCAACCACATGGACGACGCGCGTCGTCGAACCGGTGTTGCCCGACGTGTCCGTCGCCGAGTAGGTCAGCGTGTAGTTGCCAACCGCGTTCACGTTAACCGAGCCCGAAGTCGAAACCGGCCGCGTGCCGTCGCACGAGTCGTTGGCCGTCGCGCCGGGGTCTGTGAACGAGGTGTGGCACTCGACCGTGACACTGGCCGCGCCGTTGAGCGTGACCACGGGCGCGGTCGCGTCGTTGACGGTGACGGTCTGCTGGCACGAGGCGGAGTTATTCGCCGTGTCGGTGGCCGTCCAAGTGATGGTCGTCGTGCCCTTCGGGTAGGGCGCGTTCAGCGGCTGCGAGTCGCTGCGCGTGCCGCCCACGGTGACGTTCGGGTCGTTGTCGGAGACGGTCGGTGTGCCGACGCTGACCGTGGCGTCGCAGGAGTTGGGCGCGGTGTTCGCCGTGATGTCCGCCGGGCAGGAGATGGCGGGCGTCTGGTTGTCGTTGACCGTCACGTTAAAGCTGCAAGAGGCGGGCGAGCCGATGCCGTTCGTCGCCGTGCACTGCACCGTCGTCGTGCCGACGGGGAAGGTGTGCGGCGAGGTAATGCTGGTCGCGCCGATCTTGCAGTCAACGGTCGGGGCGGGCGAGCCGCCCGAAGTGACCGAGAAGGCGACCGAGGCCGAGTACTGGCCGGGGTCTGTGTTGGCAGTGATGTTGGCCGGGCAGGAGATGGTCGCGGGCGAGCCGACGGGCGTCACCGTCGCATCGCCGAGCGCGCCCGTGTCCGGGTCGTCGGTCTGGACGGAGCCGAAATTGGTGCCGGAGACCGTGCCCTGATTCGACACCTGCGTCGTGTTGATCGAGTTGTTGATGGTCGCCTGGAAAGTAATCGTGATCGACTTCCCGGCGGGCAGAGTCCCGATGTTGACCGTGATGGTCTCGCCCGAGAAGGGCATCGGGGCAGCAGCGGCAGGCGCGTACGCGAGAGTCTCAGGGGTCGTCTCACGCGCAGGGCGCACGGCCGCGTCGCTCAGGTACGAGTTGAGCGAGCTGCTCTCCGCCGCGTTGCGGTACGAGAGCGCGCCCAGCTCCTGCTTCCAGTTCGAGCGCAGGGTATCAAGACCCGGCATCATCTCGGAGAGGAAGTTCGAGCGCGCACCCGGCATGAACGCGAAGCCCTGCGCGGCCTTCGCCGCCGGGCCGTCGAGTGCCGCGAGGTCGCCCGTACGAGTGTTCGTGCGGAACATCGCCAGCGGCGGGTTGGCGCAGGTGACGTTGAACTGCGGCGTGCCGGAGGTCGTGACTGCGGCGCCGTTGTTGGCCGCCGTCACCGCCGCCGCGCTCGCCTGCTCGACGTTGAGCGCGCCGGCCGTCTCGTTAATTGCGATCAGGCCGGAGGCTCCGCCCGCGAGGGTGTTGCCGTTCACGTCGAGGCAGAGGGTGCTGCCCGCGTTGGACGTGTCCACGCGCAACTCGGCCACGACGGACGAGGTGTTGGTCTCGATGTTGTTAGCGCCGAGGGTCGCGTCGAGGCTCGAACTGTTCTGGTCGCGGATGAAGACGCCCGGCGTGTTGAGCGCGCTGCCCGCACCGCCGTTGCCGTTGCGTACGGTGTTACCTGAGAAGTTCAGGTTGAGGCTCTTCCCGCTGTTGTTACGATTCTGAATGTTCACGCCGATCTCGCCACCGGCGCTCAGGGCGGTGCCGGTGCCGACGCGGAGGGCGTTTGTCCCGACCGTGTTGTTCGTAATCTTCGCGGCCACGTTGCTGCCGGTGTAGACGTTGCTGATGTCGAAGGCGATGCCCGACCTCTTGACATCAGTGATCTGGTTGCCGTCGATGATGATGGTGCCGCTGACGCTGGTGCTGTCGGCAAGGAAGACATCAATGCCGCGGCGGCTGGTGCACGGCAGCGCTCCGCACGAACCCGGTGTGTTGCTGCCGATGTTGGTGATGGTGTTGTTGGTGGCCGTGAACGAGAGCGAGTTGCCGGCGAGCGTGCCGTTGCCGTTGATGTCAATGACACCGGACGTGTCGGCGGCCGTGCGCGCCACGTTGTTGAAGGTGTTGGTGTCGGCGAGGATGGTCGCCTTGCCGGCCTGCGTCACGCTCGCTTGGACGGTGTTCTGGCCGAGCGGCTGCGCGTTCTGGAAGGTCGAGTTCTGCACCGTCAGGTTGACGGTGGCCGTCGAGTTCGCGTTGTCGCCGGCCCTGTGCGCGATGGCGGGGCCGAAGAGATTCTGGAAGGTCGAGTTGTTCTGGACGACGAGCGCCATGTTGGCGTTGTCGCGCCCGGAGATGACGATGCCGTTGCCGTTCGTCGCCGTCGAGTCGGCGAAGAGGCTCAGCCCGACCGTCATCGTCATCGCGGCCGCGGCGTTGTTGATGAGGCGCATGCCGTCGCGCCCCGTCTTGTTGAAGTTCTGAACGTTGACGCTCGTCAGGCTGTTCGTGCCCGAGAGGTTGATGCCCTGTATGCCGCTGCCGCCCGTGCCGGACGCGGACGCGTTCGTCACGTCAACGCCGGGGAAGCTGATGCCGACGTTGGCGAGCGAAACGTTCGAGGAGCTGCGCGCGTCAACGCAGTCGTTGCCGCAGTTCGAGAGCACGCCGCCATTGACGGCGAAGCTACCGGTGTTATTAGAGAGGAAGATTGCGTCGCCGTCGCCGTCCGTTTCGGGGATGAGGTCGTTATTAGCGTCGGACTGTGCGATGGTCAGGTGCGAGTCGGTGATGGTCGCACTGTCGAAGGTGACGGCCGCGCCCGAGTTGCGCACGCGGATGCCGTAGCCGCCCGTGGCGTTCGGGTTCGGGATGGTCGTCGCGCCGAAGCCGATGACGCCTTGAACTAAGTTAAGCTCGATGCCGGTCGCGCCGCGGCTGTTGACGGTCGTCGTCCCGCCCGAGAAGAGAGAGCCGACGGCGATGTTCGACAGGCTGATACCCGGCGCGGCGCTGCCGGTCGAGCTGAGACTCTGGAAGCTGGCCTGAAGCAGCCCGTTGTCGAGGTTGAGCGCCGGGCCCGTCGTCGAGTCAACGGCCGTGTCGGCGACGGCGAGCGTGCCGAAGGCGCTGCCGGAGATGCCGGTGCCGCCGGTGTTCTGGATGGTGACGCCGCGAATCAGGTTGTTGGTGGCGATGCTGATGCCGCTCGCGCCGCCGATCATGGGGTTCGAGCCGCCGGTGGCCGGAAGCGGTGAGCTATACGAAGGGGGCGTCAGGCCGGTCACGGTCGCCAGAGAGGCCGTCGAGCCTGCACCGATGAGCGCCTGGCCTGAGAGCAGAGAAAGTCCGCCCAGGTAAGCACCGCTGTAGAGAAAGATGTTGTCGTTCGGCTGGTCGGCCGCGACGGAGTCGAAGCTGCCCGGGCCGGTCAACGAGTTGAAGGGAGACGAGAGACGCCCGTCGCCGCCTGAGCCGGCCGCGGCGTTCACGAACCAGATCATGCCCGCGACGTTGACCGTGACGGTCGCCGTGTTGCTCGGGGCGCTCGCGCCATTGATGGTGTAGGTGAAGGTGTCCGCGCCTTCAAAGCCCGGGGGCGGGTTGTAGGTGAAACTGCCGTCGGCGTTCACCGACACGTTGCCGCCGTTGGTGCTCGTCGAAGTGCCGGCCACCGCCGTCACGGCGCCGCCGTCAGGGTCGGAGTCGTTGGCGGTCAGGCCGCTCGCGGCCGGGACGTTGATATCGACGTTGCCGAGGGCCGAGTAGCTGTCGTCAACGGCGATGGGCGTCGTCGTGAAAGTGCCGTTGGAGGTCGTGTTGGCGTCAACCGTGTCGCTGAAGACGACGCCGGTCGCGTCCGTGCCGCTGTTGGTAATCTGGACGGTGTAAGTGATGGTGTCGCCGGGGACGGCCTTGCCATCGTTGTCGGGGTCGGGGAAGGCGTCGCTCTTGGTGGCAGTAATCAAAGGGGCGACGGCGAAGGCCGCGGGCTGCACGGCCGCACGGGGGGCAGAGAGTGGCGCGTTGGAGCTACCCGCGCTGAAGGCCCCGGGGACGAGGGGCGTCAGGAGCGAGGCGGTTAGGGCAAGTGAAAGAAACGTTCCGAGGCGAGATTTTCGCTGGAAAGCGATTCTTAATCCTTTCGGTTTCATGGATTTCTCCTACAGGGGTTGGTGGATAGGGGTTCCCCTCACGAGCCAGGGCCTAGCAGAGGGGGGTTAGGTCAACGTGGGTGCAAACGATACCTGCGAAGAGGTGAAAATGCGGTAGAACTTCTCCGTCGCGGGACGAGGGCATGGAAAACTTTTTGGGCTCGGAGACTTTATACCGTCTCGGCAAACTGGTCAACATCTAAAAGGGTACCAAGTTGACCGGCCGCCACGCTTCTACTTTCGCGCTTCAACTTTTCGACGATTCACGCTAACGTAAATCGCGCTCTGTTACGCCGCGCCGTTTTCTCGCCAATGCCCACGAACGAACGAAGAGAACCAGAGACCGCCGCGCCCGTCGCGCTCTACGCGGAGGTCGCGCTGCCGCTGCGACTCGCGCAGACTTTTACATACAGCCTCCCTCTCGCGCTGCGCGAGGAGACGCGCGTCGGCGCGCGCCTGCTCGTCCCCTTCGGAAGGACGTTGACCACCGGTTACGTCGTCGCGCTTCACGAAGCGCTCGACCCTGCGCTCGGCCTCGACGAGACGGAGATTAAAGAGGCGGAGGAGTTGCTCGACGCCGAGCCGCTGCTGACGCCCGAGGTGTTGGAGATTACGCGTTGGATCAGCGACTACTACGCGGCGCCGTGGGGCGAGGTGTTGAAGGCCGCGCTGCCCGCGGGTCTTAATGCGGGCGTCGATCAGGTCGTCACCATCACGCCCGAGGGGCGCGACGAGCTGGCACGTCTGCCCGAGCGTAAGGCCGCGACCGCGAAGGGGCGCCTGTTGCAATTGGCCGTCGCCGCCGACGGCTCGACGACGCTGCGCGAGGCGGCGCGTGAGTTGGGACAGGCGCGCGCCGCGAAGGCCGCGCGTGAGTTGACGCGCACGGGCTGGGTCACGGTTGCGCACAGGCAGCGCGGCGCGCAGACACGCGCCAAGAAGCGCAAGGCCGTGCGTCTCCTGCCGCCTTCCGAGAACGGTAATGTTGACGGCGCTCGTGCATTAACGTCGGCACAGCAGAAGGTCGTCCAGACTCTCGTCGCGGAGGGCGGCGAGATGCTCTTTGCCGAACTGCTCGAAGCCGCCGCGGCCGGTGCTTCGACGATACAGACGTTGGAGCGACGCGGCCTGCTCGAAGTCTTCGTGCGCGAGGTCAGGCGCGACCCTTTGGCCGGCGCGCGTCTGCCCGGGACGGACGAGCTGCGTCTGACCGGCGAACAGGAACGCTCACTCCAAGCCATCAACGAGGCGCAGAACGCAGACGCGTTCGCGGCCTTCCTCCTGCACGGCGTCACGGGCAGCGGCAAGACCGAAATCTACATCCGCGCCATGCGTGAAGCGCTCCGGCGTGGGCGCACGGCGATGATGCTCGTTCCTGAGATCGCGCTCACGCCCGTCTTCTCGCGCCGCCTGCGCGCGCACTTCGGCGATGCCGTCGCCATCTTCCACTCGTCGCTCACGGCGGGCGAGCGCTTCGACGAATGGGGTCGCCTGAAGCGCGGCGAGGCGCGCGTCGTCATCGGCACGCGCTCGGCCGTCTTCGCGCCCGTTCGCGACCTCGGCGTCATCGTCGTTGACGAAGAGCACGAGGCTTCTTATCGACAACAGGAGTCGCCCTACTACAACGGCCGCGACACGGCCGTCATGCGCGCACACCGCGAGCGCGCCGTCGTCGTCCTCGGCTCGGCCACGCCATCGCTTGAGACGTTTCAGAACGCGCGGCAGGGGAAGTATCAATACTTGCAGTTGCCCAGCCGCATCGCCGGTCGCGCGATGGCACGCGCCGAGATAGTTGATATGCGCGTGGCGTTCAAGTCGAAGGGCAAGCCCGTGGTCTTCTCGCCCGAGCTGCTCGAAGCCATCGAAGAGACGCACACGCGCGGCGAGCAGTCCATCGTGCTGCTCAACCGTCGCGGCTATTCGAGCTTCGTGCTCTGCCGCTCGTGCGGCGAGCGCATCAACTGTCAGAACTGCGACGTGACGCTCACCTTCCATCGCAGCGAGCGCAGCCTCGTCTGCCACTACTGCAACCTGCGCGAGCGTCCGCCCGACGCTTGCCCCGCGTGCCACGGCCCCTTCATGTACTTCATCGGCGAGGGCACCGAGCAGATCGAGGAGATTCTACAGAAGCGCTTCCCTACCCTCCGCATCGCGCGGCTCGACCGCGACACGACCGCGCGCCGCTCCACCTACGAGCAGGCCATCCTGCGTTTCGGCGCGGGCGAGCTGGACATGCTGGTCGGGACGCAGATGATCGCCAAGGGTCACGACTTCCCCAACGTGACGCTGGTCGGCGTCGTCTCCGTTGACGCCGGACTCGCGATGCCCGACTTCCGCTCAGCCGAGCGTGCCTTTCAACTCATCACTCAAGTCGCGGGTCGCGCCGGCCGCGGCGAGTTGCCCGGGCGCGTGCTCATACAGACCTTCCACCCGCACCACTACGCGCTGCGCCACGCCTGCGCGCAGGACTACGCGGGCTTCTTCGAGGAGGAGATTAACTACCGAAGGAACCTGAGCTATCCGCCCTTCGTCGCGCTCGCTTCTCTCTTAGTCCACGGCGAAGACCTCGCACGCGTGCAGGCGACGGCCGCCGTCTTGCGCGAAGCGCTCGACCACGCGAACACGGAGCGCGGCTGCCGCGTCCTCGGCCCCGCACCCGCCCCGCTCGCGCGCCTGCGCGGCGAGCACCGCGTCCAACTCCTCCTCAAGTCGCGCAACCGCCCGCGCCTCCGCACCCTCATCGAGATGGCGCTCGGCGAAGCGGCCAACACGCCCGGCTGCGACGTGGGCTCCATCAACGTCGAGATCGACCCCGTTAACCTCATGTGAGCCCGGCCACGCCTTCTTTGAACTTTCAACTACGCCTATGCGATAACTCTGCGCATGAAACTGAGCGAGCTTGCACGCCTGACCGGCGCACGCGTCGAAGAGAAGTTTAACGACATCGACATCAACGGCGCCGCGGGACTCGACGACGCAGAGGCGGGACACGTTACGTTCCTCGCCAACCCTCGCTACACGCCGCGCGTGCAGACGACGCGCGCCTCGGCCGTCTACCTCGCCGAAGGGTCTGAAGGCCCACGTGAAGACCTCGCCGTCCTTCACGCACGCGACCCATATCTCGCCTACACGCGCGCGCTGCGCCTCTTCAATCCCGAACCGGAGTTCGAGCCCGTCATCCACCCTTCCGCGGTCGTAGACCCTTCGGCGCGACTCGGCGCGGGCGTCGCCGTGGGCGCGTGCTCTGTTCTGGGGCGCGACGTGACCATCGGCGACGGCGTGCGTATCTTCCCGAACGTGACCGTCTACGACGGCGTCTCTATCGGCGAGGGCTCAGTCATACACTCGGGTGTGGCTCTGCGCGAGGGCACCGTCATCGGCGCGCGCGTGACCGTCCACAACAACGCCGTCATCGGCTCCGACGGGTTCGGCTATGCGAAGGACGAGGAGGGGCGCTGGCTGAAGATTCCGCAGACGGGACGCGTCGTCGTCGAAGACGATGTCGAGATAGGGGCGGGCACGACTATCGACTGCGCCTCGGTCGGCGAGACGCGCATCGCGCGCGGCGCGAAGATCGACAACCTCGTACAGATTGGTCACTCCTGCACGGTCGGCGAAGACTCGCTTCTGTGCGCGCAGGTTGGGCTCGCGGGCAGCTCGCGCATCGGCCGCCGCGTCATCCTCGCCGGTCAGGCGGGCGTCGCCGGGCACCTCGAAATCGGCGACGACGTGGTGCTGACGGCCAAGAGCGCCACGAGCCACAACGTCCCCGCCGGCCGCGTCATCTCTGGCATCCCCGCCTTCGACAACCGCGAGTGGCTGCGCTCGACCGCCGCCTTCCGGCGCCTCGGCGACATGCAGCGCACGCTCCGCACACTCGAAGCACGGCTCGCGGCGCTCGAAAAGGGCCCGCCCGAAACGTAAGAGCTCGTCCACACCTTCGCCCCTCCTTCCCTGTCAAGGTCAATGAAAATTCCCTTACACCATTCTTGACAGGGAAAGCTCTCCTGCGCATAATAGAAATTGAAATCCAATTTCAATAGAGTGAGATTGGAGAGCGCACAATATATTCCCCGAGGAGTTATTCCAGTGATGATGTCGGGCAGCAGCACAGCGGCGGGTCGTCCCCTCGAAGCCGCGGGCACAGGGCAGAAGGTCGAGGTCACGTTCGAGCAGCAGGAGGGCGGCGTTGAGTGCGTCGCGTTGAGGTACATGACTTGGACTGAGGGTCTCGGCTGGTGTTGCCAGAAGACCATCCGCGTCGGCGGCGAGCAGCTCGACGAGTTGCACCGCGCGGTCACGGTCGCGCGTCACCGTTACCGGCGGCAGCGCGCCGAAGCTGGCGAGTCAACGGCGCCAGCACAGGTCATACAACTCCCTTCCCTCTCGTAATTTTCTTGGCCGCACGTGAAAGGCGGCGAGCGCGCTTCTGTTGAGCGTGCCCGCCGCCTTCTCATTTAACTCACGTTCTGTCTAACCGACCTGCCGCAGCGTTATCCTTTCGCGCGTGAGGTTGGTCTTGCGCTCGCTGGTTAGCTTCTCGAACTCTTCGATGTGCTTCTGCTCGGACGCGATGCGCTCTTCGAGGAGAAAGCGTGTAGCGAGTTCGGCGTCAGAGCAGGCTCGCCACGAAGCCATGTACGCATCCATCGCCGCGCGCTCAAGCTCAAGGTCTTGACGCAGCATCTCGCCGAGGTCGGTGGACTGCCGAATCTCACCCGGCTCCACGGTCGGCACGCCGCCGAGCGCGACGATCTTGTCGCCCAGCGTCTCGGCGTGGTCGCGCGCCTCCCCGCTCAGGTCGCGGAAGAAGCCGCGGAAGACTTCGCGCTCCGGCCCGGTCACGAGAAAGCTGTGCTGCATATACTGAATGACGCCCGCCAGCTCTAGCCCGAGCGCGCGATTAAGATTTTCGATCAACTCTTCATTCGCCATCTTCGTCTCCTCAAGGATTCACATCGCCGATCTGAATTGTACGTGAATGGGCCGATTTTACGTCACGGCGCCGCCGTCAACGATGATGACCTCGCCGTTCATGAAGCTGTTGCGTTCGCTGACGAGGAAGGCGGCTATCTCGGCCAGCTCGGCGGGGCGTCCCATGCGGCCGGCGGCGGCCCAGAACTGGTGCATCTGGATGAGGCGTTCGGGCAGCTCGTGCGCCAGCTCTGTGTCGAAGATGCCGGCGGCGATGGCGTTGACGGTGACGCCGAAGGTCGCGGCCTCGCGCGACAGACATTTGGTGAAGCCGATGACGGCGGCCTTCGAGGTCGCGTAGTGGACGGCCGTCGGGAGCGCGCGGATGGCGCCGATGGAGGTGATGTTGAGGATGGAGCCTTTGCGCTGCCGTATCATCTGTTTGTAGATGGGCTTGGTGACGGCGAAGAGGCTGTTGACGTTGGTGTCTATCACCAAGTCCCAAGCGCGGTCGGTGGTGGTGGCGAAGTTGTCGCCCCGGTTGATGGCGGCGTTGTTGACGAGGATGTCGAGCCCGCCCCACTCCTTCACAAGCTCCCTCGTCATGTGCTTGAGGGCGACGCGGTCGGTGACGGAGATTTTGAAGGCTTGCGCGCGGCGGCCGTGCGACTCGACTTTGGCCTTCGTCTCTTCGGCGAGGTCATCGCGCGAGTGATAGTTGAAGGCCACGTCGGCGCCTTCGCGCGCGAAGACCTCGCAGATGGCGGCGCCGAGGCCCCGCGTTCCGCCCGTCACAAACGCACGCTTCCCTTCAAGAAGAAGACTCAAATCGACCGTCTCCCGTTCGACGCACACGCGCGCGTAACCCTCGAAGGCTCGGCGTGCACGTTTTGCTGATGAGTAGAACGAATTCGATTAAAGCTTAAAGGCGGAGGGCGCGTCAACTTCGCCGCCCCGTCAGGCGGTGCCGGTCTCGAAGTGCGCGGGCTCCTCTTCGGGCGTGAGCGGAGCGGGGATGAGCGCCGTTATCTCTTCCACGATGCGGCGGGTCGCGTCGGGGAATGCAAGTGCGGCGGTGGCGGCGCGCAGGTTGGCGTAGTAGCGCGAGTCCTCGACCATGCGGCGCACCTCGGGCACGATGTCGGCCGCGCGCTTGAGCAGGACTCCGGCGCCGCCCAAGGCGAGCATCGACGCCGCGCCCGACTCCTGCGGCATCGGCGGCGTCGTCGTGTCGGCGATGATGGGCACGCGGCAGGCGAGCGCCTCGAAGGTGGTCAGGCCGCCGAGCTTCGACACCATCACGTTCGCGGCCTGCATCAACTGCTCGACCTGCTCCGAGTAGCCGATGACCTTGACGGGGAACTTCGCGCTCGCGGCAATCGACTCGGCTTCGTTGCGCAGTTCTTCGTTGCGACCGGCGAGGAAGATGGCCTGCACGTCCAGCTCGCCGCGCACCAGCTCTCTAAAAATCTGCGGGATGTTGCCGCCGCCGACCCAGCCCGCGTTGACGAAGACGGTGAACTTCTGCGGGTCAAGCCCCAACTCGCGCCGCGCGGCCTGTGCCGAGCGCTCGTCGGGCAGCTCGAACTTCGGATGGACGGGCATCCCCGAGACCTTGATGCGCTCGGGGCGGACGCCGTAATCGACGAGCTGGCGACGCGCCTCATCGCTCGCGACGAGGTAGAGCGACACGTCGTCGCACGCCCAGCCCTTCCAGAAACCGTAGCAGGGGTCTGTGACGACGGTGACGAGCGGAATCTTGCCTGCGAGGCCGAGTTCCTTCAGCACGCGCGCGAAGGCGTGCTGCGTTAAAGGATGGACGCTGACGACGACGTGCGGGCACCACTGCTCGAAGAGGTCGTGGATGTATCGAAGCGAGCGCCGGTAGAGCGGCCCGCGCGCCTCTGGGCGGAAGCGATTGACGAACCAGTAGACGTACTTCATCCAGTGCTGCCGGTGGCGCAGCACCCAGTTGTAGCACCCGACCATCCGCGCCGAGAGATGATGCGAGTCCTCAACGGCGCGCACGACGCGCACGGCGAAGGAGTCGCTGCCCCAGAACTTCTGCACGCCCGCGACGATGGCCGCCGCGGCAGACTTGTGCCCGCCGCCGGTGTCGGAGGAGATGATCAGAATTTTGGGGACGCGCGTCTGGGACATTTACGCTTTGACGGTCAGGCCGTCGGCCTTCTCTTCCTGCTGGGCGAGCTTCCGGCTGGCCTTCTTCATCTCGCGCTCAAGGCGCTTGATCTGGATGAGGTGCTTCGGATTGAAGGGCAGGCTCGGATAGTAGCTGTTCGACTCGTGCGTGCAGAAACAGCCGTCGGCCGCCTCTTTGCGCCGCGCCTTCATCGCCTCCGTGCGCCAGAGCGATTGGAAGTTCCAGTCGTGGTCGCGGAGGTTGCCGACCGCCGCCTTGTTCTCGCAGGACGAGACGGTGCCCTCGTCGTAGATGACGGCGCCCGCGGTGCCCGCGTAGCAGGTCATCTGCGCCTTCTGCTCGCGCTGCGCGCGGTCGATGAGGCCGTGCATGTAGATGTCGATGGCGGCCTTGAAGAAGCCTGCCTCGCCGCCGTAGTTGTTCTTCAAGACGGCGTGGCGCGAGTCGTCGTCGATCATCCGCGCGAGCTTGGCGTAGCGCTCGTGGTCGATGTCCAATTCGATGGGATCGGCTGAAGGCGGGCGGATGTAGTTGAAGTTGACCTTGTCGGGCTTCAGCTCGTACTTGAGAAAGTCGTACCAGTCGAAGATGGTCTCCTGATTCGAGTGCATGAAGCAGGTGCAGGTCTGTATGTCGAGCCGCGGGTGCTCGCGCTTGATGTTCTGAAGCTGCCGCGCGGTGTCGATGGCGATGTCCCACGAGCCGGGCTTCTGCCGAATCTTCTCGTGCTGGTCTTTCAGCCCGTCGATGCCGAGCGCGACCGTGACGTTGAGGTCGGGGCACTCTTGGAGTATGCGCGTCACGTCCGGCATGATGCGCTTCTGAATCTGCCCGTTCGACATCAGGTAGACGGATTCGAGCCGGTTGTGCCGGTAGAAGGAGCTGACGATCTCGGGCAGGTCTTTGCGCGTGAACGGCTCGCCGCCCGCGAGGATGAGCACGCCGAGGTTGCCGCCCAACGTCTCGGCGATGCGCTCGATCTCGTGCGTCTTCATCTGCAACTTCTTGCGGGGCCGGTCGTCCAGCTCGTCCGTAAAGAAGCAGTGCGTGCAGCGCATGTCGCACACGCTCGTCACAAGGATGTTCAAGAGCACCGGCGCGAACGGCTGACCGAGCGCCAGCTTCGCGTAGCGTTTTAAGAGTTCTCTCGTCGTATAGTCCATAAGTCCCTTCAAACCCGATTCCCCGGGGAGAGAATCAACATAAACAGATACGGTATTTCCCTACCCCTGTCAACGCGCCGCGCCGACAAAAGAGAAGGGCGCGCCGCACGCTCGAAGTTAGATGCGCTGCGGCGCGCCCCGGTGTCGAAAGTTTCTGCTAAAAAGAGGAGATTTCCCGGGCGGCAAATGCCCTCCCCTCCCTCAAATCTCCCCGCTCGAACCGAACCCGGCCGAGCCGCACGGTGTGTCGTCGGTGCCCCTGTCTTTCACCGTTCGTTCGATGAGTGCGCAGGGCGAGCCCGGAGCCAAAACGGGAGTGGCCGAGGTCGTTTTTAACACGTCGAACTGCGGAGCGCCCTTGGGTTGCTCAAATGTGTTGTAGTAGAGATGAAAGTCGTTGGCGTCTTTACAGCCTATGCATCCGTTATCGACGAGCACGAAGAATTTGCCGTCCTCCGGCTTCATCACCACGCTGGGCGCATTCTTCATCTTGAGCGTCACACTGCCGCTCTCCTGAAGATAGATGTTGGCTCCCACCATCCGCGCGACGCTGCCGAGGGGTGTCAGGTTGCCGGGAGTGTTGACTTCCGCCCGCGAGAACTTCGTCTGGCTGGCGCAGAGCGTGTAGAACAACCCGTGGTCAACCCGCAGTCTGGGGCCGAAGAGGTCTTTCATCTTTTTTAGCTCGACGCCCGGATAGAAGTCGCCCTCCAAATCAAGGATGAGCCTGAAGTTGCTCAGGTCATCCCTCGGCCACTTCTTTGGGGCATTGGACACAGCTTTCTCTCCTTCGGGTTTCAGAAGTCGGCGTAGCCGCCGGTGACGGTGAAGGCAGCCCAGTGTTTGGGAAGGCGGTTGCGTGGGTCGGGACTTGAAAGCATGTCGAGCTGGGCGCGGCGGAGGGCTTCGGCGGTGGCGAGGCCGTCGAGCTTGCGGTGGCGGTGAAAGCTGATCATGAGGTCGGACGTGGGGCCGGACTCTGCGGGCCAGAGGCTTGCGACGACGAGCGACGCGCCCGCGGCGATGAAGGGGCGCGCGATGCCGACCGCGCCCTCGCCGCGATAGACGCGGTCGCCGACCGTCTGGCAGGCCGAGAGCACGACGAGGCGCGCGCGCGGCAGTTTCATCTTGTAGACCTCGAAAGCCTGTAGCACGCCGTCGCTCGCTTCGTCGCCCGCCGCCGCATCGCCCGCGTGCGCGAGCAGCAGGCGCGAGCGCATGGGCGTGCCCGCGTCTATCACGTAATGAGACGCGAGCTGTATCACTTCGGCGTCGTGCATGCCGCGCGTGACCACCTCTTCGACCGCGTGTGCGCCCACGAGCGGGCGCGCGCCGTAGAGCGCGGCGACCTCCCTCGCCTCATGCTCCGCAGAGGGCAGCTCCGGGAGGTCGCGGTACTTGTCGCTGTCGAAGGCCGGGTCGCCGACGCTCAACATCGTCTCGGCTGAAACGTGCGGCTTGCGGAGCGCCGCTTCGCTCACGACGACGAAGACGCTCGCGCTCGGCGCGTGGATGAGCGTGTGCTCCTCGAAGAGGTAGCGACCGGAGCCGGAGACGAGTGTCGCGAAGGGCAGGTTGTAGAGCGACTTGTCCGCCACGATGCAGAGCTGCCCGTCGGCGGCGAGCGCCGACTCGACCGGCGCGACGAGGAGGCCGTACAGTTCCTTCGCCGCGGCGTTGGTGGCATCGGCGTTGCCGCCCTCGCTGACGAGTTTGAGGTACGCCTTAATCTTGCCCTCAAGCTCGCCGCGATTGATGGAAACGTCGTGCGACTCGAAGCCGTTGCGCGAGACGAGCCAGATGAGCAGCTTGTCTTCGAGGAGGTGGTACTGAAGTATCTGCGCGCGCTCGGGCATGCGGCCCCGAATCTCTTCGAGTTCGAGCGGCTCGGTCGTCAGCGCGAGCTTCACGTCTTGACCGGCGAGCCCGTCCAACGCTTCGGCGTTCGAGCGCAGCAGGTCGAGCAGCGTGCGCGCGTGCGAGCGCTCGGCGAAGCCGAAGGCCGCGCGCGGGTCTTTGCGGCGCGTGTAGGCGAAGTCGGCCGCCGCGTCATAGACGCTCTGTTCGGCGTCGAAGAAGCTGTCGCGGCTCCTGACTTCGAGAATCTTCCCGCGATACTCTTCGAGCCGCGCGAGCAGCACGTTAAGCTCGCTCTCGGCCGCCGCGTCGTCGCCCAGCGCCTCGTATGAGAGCAGCTTCCCGCGATGCGCTTCAACGTCGTAGACCTTCAGCCCGAGCCCCGCGTAAAGCTCAAGCGACTGGTCGTAGCTCTCGACGGCGCGCGCGTGTTCGCCGGCCTCGCGGTAGACGTTGCCGAGTCGCAGCAGCGCGTTCGCCACGAGGTTATCGCGGCTCCGCCCGGGGTCGAGGCTCTGCCCCTGCTCGACCGCCAGCATGGCGACGCGGACGGCCTCCACGAAGTCGCGCATCCTCATGTAGAGCTGGCCGAGGCGCGTGTAGGAGCGCTCGATGATGAAGCCCCACTCCGACTTCAGCGCCAGCCTGAGCGCCTCCTGCTGGAAGGCGAGCGCCGCGCCGTAGAGTCCCATGTCGGTGAAGTTCGAGCCGACCTCGGCGTAGAAGGGCCACGCGACCTTCGGGTCGGGCGATGCATCCAGAGCCATGCTGAGGCCCCTTAGACCCTGCGCCAACGACTCCCTGTAGTTCCGGTTCAGCCTGAACATCGAGGCGTAGTACTGCACGCACCGCACGAGGTTTTCGGCGTGCCCGATCTTCTGCGAGAGGTCGTTGGCGCTGTCGGCGTAGAGACGCGCCAGCGTCGGCTCGTCGGCGCTCCCGCTCGCGTCGCACAGGCCGATGAGCGACTGCGCCAGCAACGCCGTGTAGCCCGAAGCCTTCGCCGTCTCTGACAGTCGCTTGAAAGTCGCCGTGCCCTTCGTCGCATCGGGGATGCGGAGATAGCAGACGCCCTCCCACTGTTCGGCGAGAAGCTGCTCGCAATGGTCGCCGGCCTGCTCGAACTCGCGCCGCGCCTGCCCGTACTGTTCCAGAGCCTCATCCAGCTCCGAGCGTTTGTAGAAGCTCTCGTAAGCCTCGCTCATCAAAGCGCGTGCGCGTGCGACCGCCTTGAGTTGCGCGGGGCTTGCGCCGCTGTAGAAGCGCGCGAGGTCGGACGTGAAGCGGTCGCCCGACTTCTGCGCCTCCACGCGCCCCGCGAAGGCGAGCACGCGGAGTGCTTCCGTTTGCTCGACGCCGCTCGCCGCGCCGCGCCCGAGGTGCGCGTCGAGGAGCTTCTCGACAATCAGGTTGCCCCTGCGCCCGCGGCTCCGCCCCAGCGGCGCCCACGCCCTCTCCGCGTCGCCAGCGCGGTACGCTTCGACGAACTCTCTGAAACGATCCTCGTATTCGAGCGCGCCCCTGCGCCGCCGCTCCTCTACAGCCGCAAGCCTACGCCTCGCCTCTTCGGCCCAAGGCGAGGTCGAGTCCTTCGAGAGGTACTCCTTCCAAGCATCTTCGGCCTGCGAGTCGAGCCGCATGGAGTCGTACATGAGCGCGCGGTTGAAGAGCGCGTCGGTGAGCGCCGGGTCGAGTGCGCGAGCGCGGTCGAGGTGTTCGATAGCGTGCCCGAAGTCCTCGGCCGCCTTCCCCTGCTCATTGCGTCGCGTCTCCTCTTTACTGCGTTCGAAGAGCGCCGCGGCGAGGTCGTTCCGCAACTGTGCGTTGTCCGGGTCTGCACGCACGGCCTCTTCGAGCTTCTCGACCGCTTCGTCGAACTTGCGCTCGTAGAGGTAGAGGCGACCGAGCGCGTGCAGCGAGTCGGCCTCGCCGCGCGGCGCACGCAAGAGGAGCAAGCGAGCGAGGTCGAGCGACTGCCTGTCAACCTGCCCCTCCTCCGCGCCGCGCGTCACAGACATCTCGGCGTAACCCAGTCCCGTCACACGCGACTCGACGGGTCGCCCGCGTTCGTAAGCGGCGTGCAACGCGGCCAGCCCCTCAGCCGTAGGCGAGGGGCGGAAGACTCTCCAAGCGATGAGGCCGACGGCCAGCACGACGACGGCGAGCGCCAACGCCCGCGCGTAGACGGGCATCGACGGCCAGCTCAGGCTTGAGAGAAATCTCGACCACCAAGAGGGCGGGCGCGGCCGTATCCCGCTGGACACGCGCGCGTTGAACCCCAAAGCGAAGTCGAGCTTCTGACGCCGCTCGGCGCTGACGCTTCCGCGCCGCACGGCGACCGTGGGCCCGCCGCTCCCGGGGGCGATGAGGAAATATCGCTCGAAGTCCTCGCGCTCGCGCGCCGAGAGTGCCTTTCGCACGTAGTCGTCGATGAGGTCGTCCTCGGCCGCGTCCATCTCGGCGTGGAAGTCCGGGTCGAGCATGAGGCGCTGCTCGATCTGGCGCCGCGCCGGGCTCTCGTCCGGCAGCCGCCCCAGCAGGAACTCCCTTTTCGTGCTCTCCTCGATCTGTTGGTTCATCTCGCCGGCACTCTCCGGTTCAGCAGGCGACTGCCCAGTCCCCTCACAACGTTATGGCACGACGGCCGAAGACGTTTTCAGCCCCCCGTCAAACGCCGCACGCACTCCTCGACGCACAGCTTGAGCTGCGCGCGCAGTTTGAGCGCCCTGATGCGCAGCGCGTTCGAGCTGAGCCCGAACTTATCCGCCAGCCTCTTTCGGTTATTGATTCTCTCGCGCCCTTCGTGGCGGTAATATTCGACGGAGATTTCGCGGTCGTCATCCGGCAGGCGCGCGAGGCACTCGTCAAGACAGGCGAGCGCGTCTTCGTCGGGTTCGGGCGGCGGGGCCGGCGGCTCGGGCGGTGGGTGAAGTGTGCGGCGCAGCCACTCAAGATAGATGAAACGCCCGACGCGATAGATGTAGAGCGCGAAGTCGCCTTCGAAAGTTTTGAGCGTGCGGGTCTTGCGCGCGACGCGGAACATCGTCTCGTCGGCGAGGTCTTCGGCTTCGTAGCAGCGGCGGCTGGCGAACATTTTGACGAGGCCGCGCCAGACCGTCACGAACCTCTGGGCGGCCACGTCTCTCTCCGGGGCGAGGAATCCGAGGAGGCGCTCAAAGTCCCCCTCGTCGATAGTCCAGTCGTCGCTCATCAGGCTGGGCAGCTTCCCCCGGCACCAACGTC
>JBJMGQ010000172.1:0-28421 GCA_045807845.1 Pyrinomonadaceae bacterium
GACGGTCATCCCGAACACGCTCAACTCCTTCAAGCTCGCGTCCGCCGGGCAGATGGTCGGCTCCATCTCGCAGGATCGCTCGACCGGCATCTACGGTCAGCTCGGCCACGCGCCGAAGATGGTGCCCGTTACCATCAACCTCCACACGAGCCGCGACCACGTCGAGACCTTCCACTACGAGGTCGCCAACGACGAGTTCCTGACGCCGCTCCTGCTGAACATGACCATCTACAGCACGCTCACTTCGAGCGAGCGCTCTTTGGGCGACTCGACCGTCAGCGTCCGCGGCAAGATTGAAGTCAAGGGGCAGGAGCCCATCATCCTTGAACGCCGCTTCTCGATGCAGGGCGCGGGCATCTCGGCCGCCGGGTCGGTGGCCGCGCCGGTGCAGGCGCTCCTGTCGAGCGGCTTCGAGAATGTTGAGCTGGGCCCCATCACGCTCGACATCGCGGCGACCGACGTGCGCCGCATCGCGACGCTCGACCGCATCGCGCTCGACCGCAGCGAGGTGCGCAGCGGCGAGACCGTCGAGGTGCAGGCTTACGTCCGCACCGAGTCGGGCAAGCAGTTCGTCCAGCGCATCCCCGTCCAGATTCCGGCCGACGTGCCTCCGGGGCAGCTCGTCCTCTTCGTCGGCGACGGCGGCACGCTGCAACAGGCTTCGGCCTCGCAGAGCTTCGTCCCGCAGGACTTGGGGCAGCTCGTCGGCGCCATCAACAAGATGAAGAAGAACGACCGCCTCTACGTCAAGCTCTTCCGCATCACGACGGGCGCCGTCATCGGCACCGACGAGATGCCGAACCTGCCGCCCTCCTTCGTCGCCACGCTCAACAGCGACCGCGCCTCGGGCGGCTACACGCCGACCGTGCTCTCGCCCCTCGGCGAGCAGGAGCTGCCGCCCGCCGAGTACGTCGTCAACGGCCAACAGCTCATCGGGATCACCGTGATTCGCTAGAGAGTTTTTGAAGTTAAAGAAGAGAGGCGGGACTTATCAAAGTCCCGCCTCTCTTCTATTCACGCTCGCCGCACGACGAAGAGAAACCGCCGCTCTGACTCCGGCAGATGAACTGCTTGATAAGGTATCCCTTCAAGCTCAAGTCGCTCACGCAAACTCTCGCCGCCGAACAGCAACAGCGTCGGCACGTGTGAAGCCCACTCGACGAGCGCGGGCAGGATTTCGGTGAAGCGCTCGATGGCGCGACAGGTCAGACGGTCGGCGTGGGGCGGCTCAATCTTCTCGAACCTCTCGGCGACGACGCGTGCGCGCTCCGAGAGACCGAGTTTCGATAGCGCCTCGCGCAGGAAGACAGACTTCTTCTGCGAGGCTTCAAACAGCACGGCCTTCAAGCCTTGACGCAGGACGAGGCAGGGGATTGCGGGCAGCCCCGCGCCCGAGCCTACGTCGAGCAGCGTCGAGCCCTCCTCTATAAAGTCGAGCGCCGTCAGCGATTCGAGCACGTGGCGCGCGGCGAACTCCGCGGGCGCGCACGGCGCGACGAGATGCAGGCGCGGGTTCCACGCCGCGACCAGCTCGAAGTAGTCGCCGAGCCGCGCGCGTGCCGCTTCGTCCAGCACAACGCCGAACGTCCCGGCGCGCTGCGCCAGCGCTTTGTCAAACTCGTCGCGTGGTGTTAGTTTTCGTTCGGCCATCTCCCCAAATTCAGTCAGAAGCTTAGCGGATGTCAGAAGCAAACAACAGCCAAGTCCCCGACACGCGCACGCTCGCCGAAGAGCATGAGCGCATGGGGCGCGCCGCCGTCCGTCTCATCTCAGACTATGCGCGCGCGCTCGACGCCGCGCCCGTCTGTTCGAAGGCGACGCCCGCCGAGCTGGTCGAACTCTTCGACGAGCCGCTCCCTTTGGAGGGCGTCGCCTTCGCGGAAATTTTTGAGCAGATAGGGCGCGACCTCATCCCGCACGCGATGAACATCCCGAGCCCGCGCTACTTCGGCCTCTTTAACCCGACGCCGCTGCCCGTCGCGGTCTGGGCCGACGCCATCGCCTCGGCCATCAACCAGAACGGCGCCGCGTGGCGCAACTCGCCCTCTCTGAGCGTCGTCGAAGCGCGCGTGCTGCGTTGGCTCTGCGAGCTCGTCGGCTACGGCCCCGAGTCTTTCGGGACGCTGACGAGCGGCGGGTCGGAGGCGAACCTCGTCGGCCTCAAGTGCGCGCGCGACCGCGCCGTCGAAGGCGCACGCGACCGCGGCCTGCGCACGAAGGGCTCTGCGGGTCGGCTCGTCGTCTACGCCTCGGAGCAGTGCCACTACTCCTTCATCAAGAGCGTTGACATCCTCGGCCTCGGCCGCGAGAACCTGTGCAAGATAGATACGGACGAGCGCTTCCACATCCGCACCGACCTCTTGCGCGAGGCCATCACGCGCGACATTCAGGATGGACACACGCCCGTCTGCGTCGCGGGCGCGGCGGGCGCGACCTCGACCGGCGTCGTTGATCCTCTGGACGAGTTGGCCGACATCGCGCGCGAGTTCGGACTGTGGTTTCACGTGGACGCGGCCTACGGCGGCGCGCTCGCGTTCTCCGAAAAACATAAGTGGCGTCTGCGCGGGCTGGAGCGCGCCGACTCGGTCGCGTTCGACCCGCACAAGTGGATGTTCGTCCCCTTCGAGTGCGGCGCGCTGCTCGTGCGCGAAGGCCACCGCGTGCTGCGCGATGCCTTCGACATCACGCCCGAGTATCTGAGCGAAGAGCGCGGCGGCGCCGATGTCGAATACGACTTCTTCCGTTACGGCCAGTTGGGGACGCGCCGCGGGATGGCGCTGAAAGTTTGGGCGGCGCTGAAGTCGCTCGGCGTGCGCGGCTACGCGGAGGTGTTGGACAGGCAGATCGAGCTGGTGGGCTACCTCGCCGCGCGTTTCGACGAGCTGGAAGAGTTCGAGCGCGTGGGCGAAGTCGAGACCGCGCTCTGCTGCGCGCGCTTCCTGCCCGCATGGGCGCGCGCGTTGACGCCCGACGAGCAGGACGAGTTGCAGCGAGCCTTACAGCAACGCGTCGAGCGTTCGGGCGGAGCGTGGCTGGCGACGACCGTGCTGCACGGCCGGCGTGCGCTGCGCATCAACGTCAACAGCTTCCTCACCGAACGCCGCCACATCGACTATCTGGTAGAATTGCTCGTGCACGAAGGTGCGAAGTTGACGAAGGAAGGGACGGTCTCATGAAGTTGAAAGATACGCGCCCCGCATTGCTCTGTCTCGCCTGTCTGCTGCTTGCGCTCGCACCCACGGCGGCGCGCGCACAGGCGCCGCGCAAGACTGCGAAGCCCGCGGCCACAACGTCCGAGCGCTGGCTCGAACGTCTGGCCTCGCGCGCCGACTTCGACCGGCTGGCGCGCGTCTACACAGACCAGCCGTACGCGCTGCCGCACGTCCTCTTCGTCATCGACCGCAAAGACAACGACAAAATCTACTACGTCAACTCGCAGCGCTTCCGCTTCCACAAGGACTTCGTCAACGGCACCTACCTCTCGCTCGAACGCGGCGAGGACTTCTTCAAGAACAATTATCTGAGGGCCAACCGCCGCTTCATCCTCGGCACGCTCGCGTGGCAGGCGCCCGTCAAGCGCTACACCTTCGAGTTCTGGGAGGGCGACCTCATCACGGCCGAGCTGATACGGCTTACGGCCGACACCATCAAAAAGACCTTCTTCGACGCGGTTGCCTACAAGCCGAACTCTCTGCGTCAGGAGCAGGAGTCGGCCGGAGTTCCGGGGCTCGAACGCGTCACGCAGAGCGACATCGCGCGCGAGCAGGAGTATCAGGCGCTCAACGTCGCGAAAGGTCTGGGGCGCATCCACGTCATCGAGAAGCTGGACGAGCACGTCGAGATCGGCTTCAACGAGATACTCGTCTTGAACGAGGTGCCGATGAGCCTTCCGCCCGTCGCGGGCGTCATCATCTCGAAGCCCTCGACGCCGCTCTCGCACATCAACCTGCTCGTGAAGGGCTGGGGCGTGCCGAACGCCTACATCAAGAACGCGCAGGAGCTTCTGAAGCAGTACGACGGCTGGTGGGTCTCGTTCGAGACGACGCCCGACAAGTACAGCATCAAGCGCGCCGATCTCAAACAGCTCGACGAGTATCAGAAGCGACTCGCCGAAATCAAGAAGGTGATGACGCCGCGCTACAACCTCGAAGAGCGGCGCCTGCTCGACCTCGGGCTACAGCGCGCGCGGATGAGCGACGCCTACGGCTCGAAGTCGGCCAACCTCGGCGAGGTGGCGCGCTCGCGACTCGCCGGTGTCACCGTCCCCGCAGGCTTCGGCATTCCGATCTACTACTACAACCAGTTCCTCAAGGAGAACAATCTCGAAGATGGCCTCTACGAGATGATGAACGATCAGAAGTTCGTCCACGACCCTGCGTACAGGCGCGAGCGTCTGACGGCCATGCGTGAGCGCTTCAAACAAGGGAAGGTGAGTGACGAGCTGCGCGCGGCGCTCTTGAAGAAGGCGCGCGCGGAGTTCGCGGGCAAGGGGCTGTTCGTGCGCAGCTCTTCGAACGTGGAAGACCTGCCGAACTTCAACGGCGCGGGGCTCTACGACACGGTGCCGAATGTGAAGGAGGACGAGAAGCTGTTAGAGGCCGTCAAGACCGTCTGGGCTTCGCTCTGGAACTTCGAGGCGTACGAGGCGCGCGAGCGCGCCAACATCGACCACTCGAAGGCGTTCATGGGCGTGCTCGTGCAGGAGGGCGTCAACGCCGACAGCGCGGGCGTGATGATCACGACCGACCCGTTCGACTCAGACAACCGCGGCGCCATCTACATCAGCGCCAAGCGGGGACTGGGCATCAAGGTGGTCGAAGGCAAACGCATCCCCGAGCAGATTCTCTATCTTCCGCGCGCCAACTCGGTCAAAGTCCTGACGCGCTCAGAAGAGGAGAGCCTCTTGACCTTCGACGAGGCGGGCGGCGTGAAGGAGATACCCATCTCGGGCGAGCGCGCGGTCTTGACCGACGAGGTCGTGCGCAAGCTCGCGCGCGCCGCATCGCAAATCAAGGGCGTCTTCGGCGGGCGCGAGCAGGATATCGAGTGGGTCTACATGCACGGGCAGATTTTCATCGTGCAGTCGCGCCCGTTCGTGCAGGGGAGCTAGTCTCGTATGAACAGATGCTCACGCCAAAGAGGCGCGGCGGTCGCACTCATACTCACTGTGCTCGTCGCCCTCGTCTCGCTTCAGGCGGGCTGCCGTCGCGGCGCGCAAGGTAACGCCAACGCCAACGCGGGCAAGGCGGCTGCGGCGAAGGAGGACGGCGCAGCGCCCTCCACGGATATCTCGCAGCTCAACGGTGAGATAGAACGCCTTGAGAAGCAGGCCGAGCGGAACCCGGCCGACGAGGACACGCAGGACGAGCTGGCGCGCACTTACGTGAAGCGTGCAAAGGCTGAGCAGGCCGGCGGCCAGTTTCAGGAGGCGCTCGTAGACTATCAGAGCGCACTGCGCCACGACCCCGACAACGACGACGCGCAGGCCGGCGCCGCCGCCGTTGACCAGCAGCTCGGCGGCGACCAGCAGGAGGACGAGAACGGCGCCCCGGCCCCGCTCCCCATCACCCCCGGCGTTGCCGACGAAGAGGGAAAGCCGACGCCGACGCCTAAGAAGCCGCAAATGGTGAATGGTAAATAGTGAATAGTAGTTGCGCGTTACGCGACGCGCTTCACCATTTACCATTCACCATTTACCATTCACCACTCATGCTCATCATTCCGGCAATCGACCTGAGGGAAGGAAAGTGCGTGCGCCTGACGCAGGGGCGGCGCGCGGAGGTGAAGGTCTACGACGGCGAGGCGGTCGAGATAGCGAAGGGGTTCGAGGAGTCGGGCGCGCGGATGCTGCACGTCGTCGATCTGGACGGCGCGTTCGCCGACAAGAACGCGTTGAACCGGAAGGTCGTGCGCCGCATCATTCGTGCCGTCGGCATTCCCGTGCAGTTCGGCGGCGGCCTGCGCAGCGTCGGGGACGTGCAGCAGTTGATCGAGTACGGCGCGGCGCAGGTCGTCGTCGGCACGCTCGCCGCCGAGTCGCCGGAGACTTTGGAGATGTTCGTTCAACTCTTCGGCCTGCGCATCTGCGTCGGCATCGACGCGCGCGAAGGGTGGGTGCTCACGCACGGTTGGGAGCGCGCGGGGCGCATGACGGCCGGCGCGCTCGCGCGCCGCGTGGCCGACGCGGGCGTTGACCGCATCGTCTACACGGACGTTTCGCGCGACGGGATGCTCGCGGGGCCGAACCTCGAACAGACGTGCGCCATCGCGCGCGAGTCGGGGTTGAGGGTGACGGCGTCGGGCGGCGTCTCTTCGCTCGAAGACTTGAAGAGTTTGAAGACCATCGCGAGTTGCGGCGTCGATAGCGTCATCGTCGGCAAGGCGCTCTACGAGGGGCGTTTCACTTTGAAGGAGGCTCTGAAGGCCGAATGACAGAAGAGGCGCGAAACATCTTCGCGGACGGGATTCTCAAGGGGCGCGTCGCGTTCGTGACGGGCGGCGGCACGGGCATCACGGGCGGCGTCGCGCGTGCTCTGGCGGAAGCGGGTGCGCGTGTCGCGCTCGTCAGTCGTAAGCTCGAACACCTTGAGCCGGCAGCGGCGAAGATTAACGAGGCGGGCGGCGAGGCGCTGGCCGTGGCGGCGGACGTGCGCGACTACGAGGCGGTCGAGCGCGCGTTGGCGGCGACCGTCGAGCGCTTCGGCCAGATAGACATCGCCGTCAACGGTGCGGCCGGTAACTTCCTCTGTAAGGCCGAAGAGCTTTCGCCTAACGGCTTCGGGACGGTCGTTGACATCGACCTCAAGGGCACCTTCAACGTCTGCCGCGCCGCGTTCGATGAGCTTAAGAAACGCCGGGGCCAGATTCTCAACATCAGCGCGACGCTTCATTACCTGGGCACGCCGATGCAGCTCCACGTCTCGGCGGCGAAGGCGGGCGTTGACGCCTTAACGCGCAACCTCGCCGTCGAGTGGGGCCGCCACGGGATACGCGTCAACGCCGTCGCCCCCGGCCCCATCGAGGACACCGAAGGCATGAGTCGCCTCGTCCCCGAGCCGATAAAAGAGCGACTGCGTCGCCAGATTCCCCTCGGCCGCTTTGGACGCATCCGCGACATAGAGCAGTGCGCCGTCTTCCTCTGCTCCGACGCCGCCGCTTACATCAACGGCGCCGTCATCGTCGTGGACGGCGGCCACTGGCTCGGCAGCAATCGAATGCTGAACTAGGAACGCGGGACGCGGAACTGAAGGCACGAGGCTTTCAGTTCCGCGTCCCGCGTTCCTAGTTCATAGTTGCTTATGATTTCCCTTCAGCCGGCGACATTCGAGGAGTTTGAGCAGGAGGCCACGCGCGGCAACGTCGTGCCGGTGGTGCGGAGCGTGCTCGCGGACTTGCAGACACCGGTGGGCGCGTTCCTGCGCGTGGCGGGTGGGGCGAGTCACGCCTTTCTACTCGAATCGGTCGAGGGCGGCGAGCGCATCGCGCGCTACTCCTTCATCGGCGCCGACCCCGAGTTGATTGTTCGCGGGCGTGGCGAGACGACCTACGTCGAGCGCGGCGGCGAGGTGGACGAGCTGCGGGGCGTGCGCGCGACGGATTTCCTGCGCGACTACTTCCACGCGCGCAGGCTCGCGCGGCGCGCGGGGCTCGCGCCGATGGCGGGCGGGGCCGTCGGCTATCTGGCCTACGACGCGGCGCGTTGGTTCGAGCCGGTGCTGACGAAAGACCTGCGTCCCGCCGAGGGCGTGGACGACGCGGTCTTCATGCTCTTCCGCACCGTGCTCGCCTTCGACCGCGTGCGCCAGCAGATAGAGATTACGTCATGCGTCATGACCGAGGAGGCCGCCGAGAGCCGCGCGCGTCTGCGTGAGCTGTACGAGGCGGCGGTGGCGGAGACCGAGCGCGTCGAACTGCTTCTGTCGGCGGGCGCAGCCGCGCCGTCGAGTGTGGTTGAGAATGTTGCTGACGAAAATGTGCGCGGGCGTTTCCAAGCGAACTGGTCGCGCGCAGAGTTCGAGTCGGCGGTTGTTAAAATCAAAGAGCACATCGCGGCCGGCGACTGTTATCAGGCCGTGCTCTCGCAACGCTTCTCGAAGGAGTGCGACGTTGACCCGGTTCAAATCTATCGCGCGCTGCGCGCGACGAACCCTTCGCCGTACATGTACTTCCTGCGGATGGGGCGCGAGACGGTCGTCGGTGCTTCGCCCGAGATGCTCGTGCGTTGCCGCGGCCAGCGCCTCGACTATCGACCCATCGCGGGCACACGCAAAAGGGGCGCGACCGAAACGGAAGACTGGCTGCTGGGTGAAGAGCTGAGCGCGGACGAGAAGGAGGTGGCCGAGCACACGATGCTCGTTGACCTCGGCCGCAACGACCTCGGCCGCGTCTCCGACTACGGCTCGGTCGAAGTGGGCGAGTTGATGACAATCGAGCGTTACTCGCACGTCATGCACCTCGTCACCTCTCTGCGCTCGCGCCTGCGCGACGACCGCGACCGATTCGACGCGCTGGCCGCATGCTTCCCTGCGGGCACCGTCACCGGCGCGCCGAAGGTGCGCGCCATGCAGATCATCGGCGGGCTCGAACCCACGCCGCGCGGCGTCTACGCGGGCGCCGTGCTCTATGTGGATTACGCCGACAACCTCGACTCGTGCATCTCGATTCGCACGGTCGTCGTGCGCGACCGGATAGCGCACGTGCAGGCCGGCGCCGGCATCGTCGCCGACTCCGTCCCCGAGCGCGAGTTCGAAGAGACGGTCAACAAGGCGCGCGCCGTGCTCAACGCCATCGAGATGGCCGAGCGAGGGTTATAGTAGCTTTAGAAGTCAACTCGAATATGAATGTCAGTCGCTTAGCACTTTTAATTTTCATCCTATGCCTTCTGCCTTCTGCTTTCGCCTGCGGTGGCGGGAGTCAAGACCGCGACATCGGGCCGGACACGGCGCGGCGCGAGCTGTTCCTGCGCGGGTACGCGTACAAGGAGCCCGACTTTCTGAACGCGGCGAAGGAGGGGCGCGAGGTCGGCGTCAAGCTGTTCCTCATCGCGGGGATGAGCCCGGAGGTTCGGAATGAGGAGGGCGAGACGCCTCTGCTGCTGGCGGCGCGCTCCGACCACGCGAAGGCCGCGCGTGCGCTCCTCGAACGGGGCGCGGACGTAAACGGTCGCGACCGCCGCGGCTTCACGCCGCTCATGCGCGCTGTGCTCAACGGCTCGGACGAGACCGTGAAGACGATTCTCGAATTCAAGCCCGACCTCGGCGCGCAGACGACCGATCCCGATTCGCGCGGCTCGACCGCGCTCATGTACGCGGTATCGAAGAATCGGCCCGAAGTCGTCGAGCTTCTGCTCGACGCGGGCGCAGACGTGAATCAGTTGGACGAGCAGGTCGGGACGGCTCTGACGTGGGCGGTCTACTACGACCTTGAAGAGTTGGTGGCGCGTCTGCTTGAACGCGGCGCCGACCCGAACATCGCCAACGCGGGCGGCGGTACGCCCTTGATGACCGCGGCGATCAGGGGCCGCGAGCGCCTCGTGCGGCTTCTGCTCGAACGCGGCGCAGACCCTTCGGCGAAGGACAAGACGGGCAAGACCGCGGCCGGCCACGCCGCGGACGCGCGCCATCCGGAAGTGCAGAAGGCTCTGCGCGAGGCTGAAGCGGCGAAGCGGAAGGCTTGAACAGTTAGGGGCGTGTGTCGCGATGGGCGAGAAGGTTCTGCTGATAGATAACTACGACTCGTTCACGTACAACCTCGTGCAGTACCTCGGCGAGCTTGGGGCGGAGGTCGAGGTGCGGCGCAACGACGAGGTGACGGTGCGTGAGGTGGAGGATGAGATACGGCCTGACCGCGTTGTCGTCTCGCCCGGGCCGGGGACGCCGAACGAGGCGGGCGTGACGCTTGAGCTGATAGGTGCCATCTCGGGGCATGTGCCCGTGCTCGGCGTGTGCCTCGGGCATCAGGCCATCGGGCAGATTTTCGGCGGGCGCGTCGTGCGCGGCCCCGAGCCCGTTCATGGCAAGCCGGCCGAGATTTGCCACGACGGCCGGACGATCTTCGAGGGACTCGAATACCGCTTCCCGGCCGCGCGCTACCACTCGCTCGTCGTCGAGCGCGAGCATCTGCCCGACTGTCTCGAAGTCTCTGCGACCAC
This sequence comes from Pyrinomonadaceae bacterium, assembly GCA_045807845.1. GTDB lineage: Bacteria > Acidobacteriota > Blastocatellia > Pyrinomonadales > Pyrinomonadaceae > QHXN01. Next base: position 10,151 of record JBJMGQ010000172.1, read on the forward strand.
GCCCGACGGCATCATCATGGGTCTGCGCCACCGCCGCCTCAAGGTCGAGGGCGTGCAGTTCCATCCCGAATCAATCCTGACGACCGAAGGCAAGAGGCTGCTCGCCAATTTCCTGAAGCTGTAACTCAATGCCCGAAGAACCTCGCAGACAAAAGACGTTGCCGTCGTGGCTGCTGCCGACGCCCGCGCGGAGGGACGAGCGCGCGGGGCCGCCTCTGCGCGAGTTCACGTTGCGTTTGATGCGTGGCGAAGACTTGAGGCGAGAAGAGGCAGCGTCGCTGCTCGACGCGTTGCTCGACGGCGAGGCGACCGACGCGCAGATTGGCGCGGCGTTGGTCGCGCTGGCCGTGAAGGGCGAGACCGTTGAAGAGTTGGCGGGGCTCGCCTCTTCGATGCGCGGGCGCGCGGTGCGCATACGCTCGCAGCACGAGTGTTTCATCGACACTGCCGGCACGGGTTCGAGCGCGGCGAAGACCTTCAACGTCTCGACCGCGGCGGCCTTCGTCATCGCGGGCGCGGGGCTCCCCGTCGCCAAGCACGGGAGCCGCGCCGCGACGAGCCGTTCGGGCTCTGCCGACGTGCTTACGGCGCTCGGCGTCAACGTCTCTGCCCCGCCCGAACTCTCCGAGAGTTGCCTGAATGAGCTGGGCATCTGCTTCATGTTCGCGCCGCTCTATCACGGCGCGACCGCGCGCGTCGCTGGTGTCAGGCGCGAGCTGGGTGTGCATACGACCTTCAATCTACTCGGGCCTTTGACGAACCCGGCGGGCGCGCCGCGGCAGCTCATCGGCGTCTGGCACGAGGCTTTGGTCGAGCCGCTCGCGAACACGCTGCTCGCGCTCGGGTCGGAGCGCGCGTGGGTTATGCACGGGCTCGACGGGTTGGACGAGGTGACGCTCGACGGGAGCACGAAGGTTGCGGAGGTCGCGGACGGCGCGGTGCGCGTCTTTGAAGTCGCGCCGGAGGAGTTCGGCTTTGAGTCTGCGCCGCTCGAAGGTCTGCGCGGCGGCGACGCGGAGGCGAACGCCGCCATTATCCGCTCGATTCTTTCCGGCGAGAGGCGCGACGCGGGGCGCGCACTCGTCTGCGTGAACGCCGCCGCGGCGCTCTACGTCGGCGGCGCGGCCTTTGATTTGAAGGAGGCCGCGCGGCTCGCCGAGCAGAGCATCGACGGCGGTGCCGCGCTCGAAAAACTTGAGGGACTCGTCCGCGCTTCAAAGGGCTGAGACTGAATGTCGAGCGATTTCTTATCGAAGATAATTGAGCGCAAGGGCGCGCGGCTGGCCGAGTCGAAGACGGCGCGACCGTTTGAAGATGTGCGGCGCGAAGCCGTCGCGGCTCGCACGGGCGCGCGGCCGAATGCTCTGCGTGAAGCACTCGCGGACGCGGGGCGCGTGAACGTCATCGCCGAGTTCAAACGTGCCTCGCCGTCGAAGGGCGAGATAAGCGCGGGCGCCTCTGTCGCCGAGACCGTGCGCGCGTACGAGCGTGGCGGGGCGGCGGCCGTATCTGTGTTGACGGAGGAGGACTATTTCCGAGGCTCTCTGCACGACCTTCATGAAGCGAAGGCAAGCACGCGGCTGCCCGTGCTGCGCAAGGATTTTATCTTTGACGAGTATCAAGTCTTTGAGTCGGCCGCGGCCGGCGCCGACGCGCTGTTACTCATCGTGGCCGCGCTCGACGACGAAGCGCTCGCACGACTGCTACGACTGACCGAGGAAGAGTTAGGGATGGACGCGCTCGTCGAAGTCCACACGACCGCGGAGCTTGAGAGAGCCGCCGCGGTCGGTGCTCGCATCGTCGGAGTCAACAACCGCGACCTGCGCACGTTCGAAGTCTCGCTCGAAACTTCAATCGAGCTGGCGAGGCTCGCGCCCGAAGAAACGCTGCTCGTGAGCGAGAGCGGCCTGCGCGGTGCGGGCGACGTTGACCGCCTGCGTGCCTGCGGCTTCCGCGCCTTTCTCGTCGGCGAGACGCTGATGCGCGCCGAAGACCCGGAGGTCGCGCTGCGGTATCTCGCGGGCGCGGGCGGGCGGGGCGAGGCGGCTCCGGCGAACTGAGACAGCAGATGACACGCATAAAGGTCTGCGGCATCACGAACCTTGAGGACGCGCTCGCGGCGCTCGAAGCGGGCGCCGACCTGCTCGGCTTCAACTTCTACACGCGGAGCCCGCGCTTCATCACGCCCGCTGAAGCCCGAAAGATAATTGAGCAACTCCCCGGCAGCGTCGCCTCCGTCGGCGTCTTCGTCAACGAGTCGGCGCCCGCCGATGTCGAGCGCATCGCGCGCGAGGCGGGCCTCGGCGCGGTTCAACTCCACGGCGACGAGACGCCCGAGTTCTGTCAAAGCCTGCACGGCCTGACGACGATCAAGGCGCTGCGCGTCGGAGCCGGCTTCAACGTCGAGACGGCCGCGGCCTATCAGACCGGCGCCGTCCTACTCGACGCATACGTCGCGGGCGAGCGCGGCGGGACGGGGCACACCTTCGACTGGACGCTCGCGACCCTCACGTGTAAGCTCGTCTCCCGACTCTTCCTCGCCGGTGGCCTCAACCCCGACAACGTTGCGACGGCCGTCGCCGCCGTCCGCCCCTATGCCGTTGACGTGTGTAGCGGCGTCGAGACCGCCCCCGGCCGCAAGAGCCCACAACTCATGCGCCGCTTCGTCGAAGAAGTAAGAGCGGTAGAAAATAGTCAGTGAATGTCTTCATTGACTTTTAAAGTTAAGAAGTGTATATCCCCCGTGCCGAGTTCGCGTTTCCACCGTTTGTATCTCTCACGGTAATTCTACAAGCTAGCTGACAAGGAAGCGGTTTCGAGAACTGAGGTATCTGCCACGCGGACTTCCCGTCCGGGCGTTCGCACATTGCCCTCGAAGCTTAAGCAGCGGGCCGATGAGCATAACCGTCACTCCCCCAAGCAGTAAAAACTATTCGCCGTGGCTCGATGAAACCACTCAAAGCCGGAGCGAGGGGGCGAACGTGTATGCGCGTTTCCGGCGAGCCGAGGTCGTCTGTCGTGAGCGCACGGCGGTCATGCTCCAGAAGCGAGAGTCGGTCGAGGTCTCCACGTTCGGGGAGTTGCGGAGCGAGGCCGAAAGGGTCGGGGCTTGGCTGGCGCGTGAAGGCATCCGGCCGGGAGAGCGCTGCGCCATCCTCGCCGAGAATCATCCGCGTTGGTGCGCCGCGTATCTCGGGATTCTCCTCTGCGGAGCGGTGGTTGTGCCGCTCGACGTGAACCAGAGTGCCGGGGCGCTCGCCGAGATGCTGTGTGACAGCGGGAGCCGCGTCTTGTTCACGTCGCGCACGCAGACGGAGAAGGCACGCGCGGTCGCTCAAGCCGTCGAGCTGAAAATAGTTCTGCTTGGGGACGAGTGCGAGCTTGAAGGCGTGCTGCCTTTTCCGTTGAGCGTCCAGGCGGAGAGCGCATTGCCACCGTGCCCGTCCGGCGCAGACGATGTCGCCGTCCTGCTTTACACTTCGGGGACGACGAGCGACCCGAAAGGGGTCGAGTTGACGCACGGCAATCTGCTCGCGGTGTTGGACGGCGTGATGGAAGCCTTGCCGATGAGCGAGCAGGACAACATCCTGTCCATCCTGCCGCTCTTCCACGTCCTACCGCAGTTGACCGGCCTGCTGATTCCGCTCACGGCGGGAGCGACGGTCGTGATGCTCGCCGAGACCAGCACGCCCGAGGTCATGCGCGCATTTCGCGAGCGCGGCATCAGCGCCTTCTGCTGCGTCCCGCAATTCTTCTACCTCATACACCAGAAGTTGATGGAGGAGGTCGCGTCGTGGGGACGACTCAAGCAGCAGACTTTCCGTCTGCTGCTGGCGGCTAACGGGCTCGCGCGCAATCGTCTGGGAATCAACCTCGGCCCGAAATTGTTCCGCAAGGCTCACGAGGTTTTAGGGACGCGCATGCGCCTGCTCGTCACCGGCAGCGCGCGCTTCGACCCGGCCATCGGGCACGACCTGCATCGTCTCGGTTTCCAAATCCTGCAAGGCTACGGGCTCACGGAGTGCAGCGGCGTCGCCACCGTCACGCGTCTCGACGATAATCCAATCGGCTCGGTAGGTCGCCCGCTCGCGGGCGTCGAGATAAAAATCCTCCAAGGGGACGGGCGCGTGGGGAGCGTTGGAGAAGTGCTCGTGCGCGGCCCGAACGTGATGAACGGTTATCACGGGCGCCCGGGCGCGACGGGCGAGGCGCTGCACGAGGGCTGGCTGCACACGGGCGACCTCGGGCGGTTTGGCCCGCACGGGCACCTATACATCACCGGGCGCAGCAAAGAGGTCATCGTGCTCAGCTCCGGCAAGAACGTCTATCCCGAAGAGGTCGAGGCGAGCTACCTGCGTTCGCCTCTACTCAAAGAGATGTGCATCGTCGCAAAGGCCACGTATCAGGGGCAGGCGCTCGCCGAGCAGTTGCACGCGGTGGTCGTTCCGAACATGGATGTGATGCGCGAACGCGGGTTCGTCAGCGTGCACGAAAGAGTCCGCTACGAGCTTGAGAGCCGCGCCGCCGAGCTGCCTCCGCATCAACGCGTGTTGAGTTTCCAGCTCCACTTCGGCGAACTGCCGCGCACCACCACGCGCAAGCTGAAGCGGGGCGAAGTGCAGCAGCTCGTGGCCGCCGGCCCCACCTCGCGCACGCGCAGTTGGACGGAGGACGAGAGCGAGTGGCGGGCACGTCCAGCGAACGCGCGGGCGCTTGAGCTGATCGGCGACGCGTTGCAGGGTGAGGCGCGGGGCGTGAACGCGCGAAACATTCATCCGCTGGATCACCTCGACCTCGACTTAGGCTTGGACTCTCTGGGCCGCGTCGAGCTGGCCGTCAAGCTGGAACAAGCCTTCGGCGTCGCGCTTCCCGAAGGCTCGCTCCAAACCCTACACACCGTCCGCGAGCTTGTCGATGCGGTCGTGTCGGCGTCGGCGGGCGAGGGTGGAGATGCAAAGCCCGCCGAGGCCGGCTGGCTTTGGTCGCAAGTCTTCAAGCAAGGACGCGACGGCGACTCGCACCGAGAGCAGCTCAAAGAGCCGTCGCTGCCGCTGGCCTGTCTCCTGTTCGTTCTGACCCGGCTGGTGACGCTCTCGTTCAGAGTTCTGCTCCGCTTCCGCGTCTCGGGAAGGGAGCACATGCCGGAAGCGCCGGCCATGCTCTGTCCTAATCATCAAAGCTATCTCGACGCGCTGTTCGTCGTCGGCGTTCTGCCCTTCCGGCTCTTCCGCCGGCTCTTTTTCGTGGGAGAGCTGGGTTACTTCAACACGCCGTGGAGTCGTTGGGTGGCGCGGACGTTCCGCATCGTGCTCGTTGATACGGACGTGAACATCCGCGAGGGTCTACAGCTCTGCGCCGAGGGCCTCGACGCCGGCAAGGTGCTGGTCATTTTTCCAGAGGGGGAGCGCTCGGTGGACGGCGAGCTGCGACCATTCCGCAAGGGCGTGGCGATCCTTTCGGCGCACACGCGCGCGCACGTCGTGCCGGTCGCACTCGACGGGGCCTATAAAGTCTGGCCGCGCGGGAGGGGCATCCAAAGCTTGAGCCGTGTGTGTGTGAAGTTCGGCGAGCCTCTGCCGAGCGTCGCGGTCAACGAAGACTGCACGCCCGCCGAGGCGGAGGCCATCTATCAGGCGCAGCTCGAACGCCTGTCTGAACAGGTGGGCAACCTCCTCGACGAGCTGCGAAGGATAGAGGGAACTTAACTTGACAGGAGAGAAGCATGTCGCAGGAGAACGTAGACATCGTCCGTGGCACGTATGAGGCATATTCCAGAGGCGACTTGGCCGCCGCCCTTCAATCGCTCGACCCGCGCGTGGAATGGCATCAGGCCGAGAATTTCATCTATGCGGATCGGAGCCCATACGTCGGCCCCACCGCGATGCTGGAAGGACTCTTCAGCCGCTTCGCCGCAGAGTGGGAGGGCTTCACGACGGTGGCGGACGAGCTGCTCGACGCGGGGGAGAGGGTCGTGGCGCTCGGCTACTACAGCGGGACTTATCGAAAGACCGGCAAGCCCGTCCGCGCTCAGTTCGCACATATCTGGACGCTGCGCGACGGGAAGGTCGTGAAGTTTGAGCAGTACACCGACACGGCCCAATTCGCACAGGCCACGGGCGTCTAGAAGGCGTGCTACAGTGCGTCCGCGGCGCCGACTTGCGTCGGGCGCAGAGGCGGCGGCGCCCAACCGTGCGCCTCTGCATACTCAAGCACCGGCCCCACGTAAGAGTCGAACGGCGGGCAGATGATTCCTCGTCCCTCAAGTTCGCCGGCCGCGAGATAGTTATCGAAGACCGTGCAGGGCGTCAGATATTCGTCAAACGTCGAACGACTCTTTGAGCCTTGACTGTTGCCGTTCCTCTTTTCCGCGCCGCGCCCGAGTCCTGCCAAGACGGGCGGTAGGAAACGCACCCGCGCCGACTTTGGCCGCCCATACGCCGTCACCATCTTCACGAAGTCACGCAACGGCGTCGATTTTTCCCACCCCGCGACGAGATGAAAGTTCGACCCGGCCGACGACGGCTCGTCGCTGAGCGAGAGCATCGCGCCCGCAACGTAATCAACCGGCACCACATCGAGACGCGCCGCGCTGTCGGCGGCGAGCAGCTTGAGCCCTTTGCGGCGCAGACGGCTCAGCACGTTGTAGAAGCCCGTGAACGCGAAGGCGCGCCCGCTCGTCGAGTCGCCGACGATATGGCTCGGCCGAAAGACGTTCACGCGCGAGCTGACGGGCGAGGCTCGCAGCTCGCGCTCCGCCTCGAAGCACGCACGTTCCGAAGCGTTGCGGAAGCTCTGGCCGCAGTCGAGGTCGAACTCGGTGAAGAGCCCGCGCCGCCGCCCCGCGACGAAGGCGCTCGAAAGGTAGCCGAGCCGCACATGCTCGTGTTGTTTGAGAAATTCGATCCAGTTGCCGGCCGCCGTCGTCTCGCCGGGAGCGAGACTTTGTGTCTCCGCGCAATGAAACGCCTCATCCACCGTCGCGCCGACTTCTCGCCACGCTTCCTCTTCCAGACCGAACCGCGCGCGCTGCACGTCGCCCGACAGGAGACTGATTCGCTCTCCCTCCGCGCCGACGAAATCCATCAGGCGCCTGCGCGCGTCGGCTTCAGGCGCTTGCGCATCGCGCGACAGCACGAAGACGCGCTGGACATCGGCGCGGCGCAAGAGCGACGCCAGCAGATGCGCGCCGACGAGCCCATCGCCGCCGGTCATGAGAACGTTTCGCATGCTTCTTAACCGCCCTCCGCGAGAGAGGCCGTCACGCGTTCGACGCTGTAGCGATTGAGCCAGAATTTCTGCGCCTGAAAGCTCGCGCGCAGCGACAGAGAGTAACCTTTGAGGAAGAGGAACTGATCCTCCAGCCGCCCGCCCATTCTGACTTTCGGCGTGAAGGAGCTTTGTCCCATGTAGAAGCTGCTCACCTTGTGCTCGATGGCGTGGGCGAGGCTCTGATACATGAGCATGTTGTAGACCAAGCCTGTGTCGTCCTGTTCGTAGTCGATGCCGATGCGCTTAATCTGCTGCGCCTGCGCGTCGAAGAGGAGCAGCGCGACGCCGACGACGCGACCCTCTTGCTCGCAGAGCAGCATGCGCGAACGGGGCTGCTCGGTGCGTGACATCTCCTCGAAGAAGCGCGGCGACAACTCCTCGAACTTGTAAGGCGCTTTCAGGTACGTGCGGCGGAAGAGGGGAAAGGCCACGCGCACCAGCGGGGCGTAATCGTCAACAAACCTGAGGCGCAGCGCTCTCTTCTCGGCCTTGCGCATATTCTTGCGCGCGTGATGGCGCCCGTTCTTGGAGAGGTGTTGCAGGTAGTCCTCGAAAGAATCGAACGCCACGTCGGCGCGGACGGTCGGCAAAGAGAACGTGCGCGTGTAGCCGTCGGCGACGAAAAGCGCGGCGTCGGGAAACTCTTGATGAATGTCCTTGATGATGCAGAAGTGCGCGCCGCCCGCGCGCGCGACCGTGTCGATCTCCTTCAACATCAGGCGGAGGGCCGCGCGGCGGTCGCAGCCCGCGCGCATCGGAATCCAGCCGCGGTCGGAGATGAGACTGCCGACGATAGCCACCGTGTAGCCCGCGCTTTCGCCGAGCAGGTCGAGCATGCGCGCGTAGAGCCTTTGAATCAGTTGCGGCATCAGCGCGTTGAAATTCAGATTCGTACCGACGTAGACGGGCGCGAGCGCGACGAGCGCGCCCTCTTCTTCGACGGCCACGTACTTGACGAAGAGACGGCCCCACAGCGAGCGTTCGACGGCGCGCAGGAGGCCGAAAGAGAAGTCCAGCGACGAGCCTTCCAACGCCGCGACTTGCGCGGGCGCGAGCTGCTCAATCGTGTCGTAGACGGCGGAGCGCAGCACCTATGGAAGGGCCTCCTCAAGTCCCATCTGTGTCAGGCGTCGGCGCTGAAGCTGCCCCGACCATTCGGCCGCCAACATCAGCCGCTCCTCGGCGGTCGTGTCTGCCATCGGCCGGCCTTCCGTCAGCTCGTAATCGCCGAGCAGGTCGCGGTGCGTCTCGATGCCCTGCTGGATGAGCGTCTCTCTTTCGTAGGCCAACTCCTGAACGGGGAGCGTCTGCCAGAGCTGCCAACCGCGCCCGATGAGCGACAGGATGCGCGCCTTGTCTTCGGGGTGTTCGACGAGGTGTTGGCGCACGATTGAACAGCCGACGGTGAGGTGGCGTATCTCGTCGATGCTGTTGACGCGCAGGATGCCGGCCGCCGCCGGGTCGAGCCGTCGCCACTCGCGCTCGTTCAACTCCTCGGAGGAGGCCATCACGCCCTCCACCAGAACGGTCAGCACGATGACCCCGCCGATGAAGTCGCCTTCATCGCGCAGAACCTTTAGGCCGAACTGCTCAAGCGGTTTCAAGATCGCGTCGCGCTTGCGCCCGACTCTGCGCTCGACGGTGTCGAGCAGCTCGGCGGGGGCGACGCCAAGCTCAACGAGGTGCGTGCGAAACGTCAAGGCGTGGCGCACTTCGTCGATGAGCTGGGTGGCGTAGAACTCCATGAGCGGGAGCGCCGGAGCGGAGGCGACGAGGTAACTGATGGCGCGCGCGGCCATCACCTCGCCGAGGAAGCTGAGCGCGAACTCGTCGATGACGGCCGTGCGCAGCGGCCCCTCCGCGAGCATGTGCGGGGGCGCGGTCAGGTCGGGCGCGTGCCCGTTCTTGAGGCCGAGCCAGGTGCCGTGCGCCACGGCGTTGAGCCAGTACTCGGCGTTGCAGTGCTCCGGCGTGAGCGTCAGATTTGCCGCCCCGTCGAGCAGGCGCGGGGCCGCTGCGGGGTCGGTCTCCGTCGGCACGGGTGCGTTCATCGCTCTCACTCTTCCTCCTCGCAAGTCTGCGGCGCGTTACCAACGCTCGCCGTGCTCGTACTCTTCGATGAAGCGCGCGAAGCCCGGATGCGGGACGGGCTCGAACGATAGCCCGGGCGTCTTGTAGATGTTCCCAAAGAGCGAGCGGTCGCCGAGCAGGTGAATCGGCAGTGAGAGCATGGCCCATTCCCAGTGGCCGATGGTGAGATACCAGACGGCGATGACGGCGACGTTGACGGTTAAGCTGTGCGTGACGTTGTAGAGCGCGTAGAAAATCGGCGGGATGCTCCGGTGCGCACCGCGCCGCTGCGCGCTGTGGTAGTAGAACAGCCCCGGCAGATACCCGACGAGGTCGGGCCACGCGAAGGCAGCCGCGAAGCGCCACCAATTCACTTCGTTCAAGTGAAAGGCGAACAGCGCCACCGCGCACAGCAGGACGACAAAGTGGTCAAGCCGCAGGAGATTGTAAGTCGGGCGCGTCAGAAAAAGATTCTGAGGATCCATGATGGCCTGTGACCTCCTTAAAGCATTCGGAACGGCTGACCCGCGAGGTGGTCGGCGAGGGCTTCGGAGACGCTGATGCGCGAAGGCGGGTGAAAGGCCAACGCGCGCGAGGCGGCCAGCAGATAGCTCACGTCCGTCGATTGCACGAACGCCATGCCGCCGAGGATTTCGGCGCTCCGAGCCGCGGCGCGCTCTATCGCCTGCTGCACCGAGAAGCGCGCGAGCAGGCATTGGGCGAGGGTCGAGTCGTTGCGCTCGCGGCTCATCATCGTGTGCGCGATCCCCTCGATGGCCGCCATCGCTCCTTCGAGGTCGATGGCGAGCTGCACACGCTCGGAAGGGTTTCCTTTACCGCTCGCCAGCACGCGCTCGGCGAGCGCGCTCGCCATGCCGAGGTAAGACGAAGCGATGAGAATCTCGAACCATAGGAAGCCGCCCGTCTCGACGGCGTCCAGGTCTTCCTGCGACTCCGGGAAGAACAGGTACTCGGCGGGCACGAACACGTCCTTCAAAGAAAGCTCGTCACTCTCGGCCCCGGCCAAGACCGAGTTCTGCCAGAAAGGCTTTCGCTCAATGCCCTCGGCATCGGCCGGGATGATGGCGACCGCGCGCTTGAAGCCGGCCTCCGTGCCGTTGCGCACCGCGACGCTCGCCGTCAGAAGGTGCATCGAGTTCGTCAGGCTGCACGGCTTCTTGCTGCCTTGCACTTTGTAGCCGCCCTCCACGGCTTCGGCCTTCATCGTCGGCTCCATGATGCTCGTGCCGGTGCGCCCTTCGGCGAAGCCCGAGGCGATGAGGAGCTGGTCGGCGCTGATGGCCTTGAGGAAGTCGTTGCTGTAGTCGCCGTAGAAGCTGTACTCGACGAGAGTGCCGACGGAGAAGTTGTGCATCGTGACGGCGACGGCCAGCGAGGGCGAACGGCTGCCGAGCGCGCGGTGTATGCGCGCGGCTTGCAGAGGGTTCGCTCCGAGCCCGCCGTGCTCGACCGGGATGAGCAGCGCGGGGCCGCCCGCCTCGCGGTAGATGGAGATGCCGGCGTTCCCGGGGCGCTCCAGTTCCGCCAACTCAATCGCACTCAACTTCTCGTCCAACCCCGGCAGAAAAGTCTCCAACGTGCTGCGCTCTTTTTGAAGGAAGTTCATGATGGTCGGTTCTTTCTCGGTTGCCGTCTGTGTAAGAGTCCGTAACCGCCGTTTGTCGTCGGGCGGTTGTGATTCGGATGAGCTTCGGGAGAGCGATAACTTGAAGCCGTGTCGCGCGGCCTGCTGCTCGAACTCAAGCGCCCGCGCGACGCTCAAGTCAGACCCCAGTCCCGTGTCCTGATACTGATGTTCGAGCGCGAGGATCATCGTCTCGGCCATGCAGGCGTAGACGAGACCAGCGTCGAGGTCTGTGCTGAGCCTGAGCGTAGACTGGACGGGGAGGCTCACGACCCCGCCATCAATCAGGAACAGGTCGGGCCGACTCTCGCGCAGCGACGGCGGCAGGGCGGCAGGGCGCGAGATGTCGCACACCACCGCGCCCGTCTTCAAGTCGGCGGGACGAATGACCTCATTGGTGGCGCTCGACACGATGACCACCACGTCGGCCTCGGGCAGCCAGCGGCGGGTGTCGCAGCTCACGACGAGATCATCGGAGTGGTTGACGAGTTGCGCCGCCACTCTCATGTACTCTTCGTCCGTATCGCCCGGTCGCAAGTGGCGCGACTGCGTGCAAAGACGCTGCCCGAGCGAGCCCTGTGCGAACGCTTCTCCATGCGAGCAGAGCTGCCGGAGTTGGCGGAGGATGTGCGCCGTCACTTCCGTCAGGCGGTGCGCGCTCGCCGCCGGGTGCAACGGGTTGCCGAGCAGTATTAGCTTGCCGACGCGCGGGGCGAGCATCAGCGAGAGGACTCTCCCGATTGAGCCGGAGGCCCCGACGACGGCCACACATGATTCCGACAACTCACGTCCCAACAGCCCGAGCGCCGCGTCGATGGCCTGCCGGCCGGTGACGGCCGTGAGGGTGTTGCCGGTGGTGAGCGCGGGCAGGCTCTTATTCAACAGCGACAGCCCGCCGCCGGAGACGACGGAGGTGAACGCGCCGAGCCCGATAATCTGCGCGCCACGGTCACGCGCGACGCGCGCCGACGCCTCGATCTCGGCGAGCGCCTGCTCGCGCGGCAGTTGCATTAGCTCCTCGGCCGTGCGAGGTACGATGATGAACTCGCCGTAGGCGCTCTGTCCCGTGTCGGAGACGATGCGCGCTTCGCCGACGACGAACGGGTCGAAGTTGTCGGCCATGCAGTGCGAGAGCGTCCTGATTTGAGCCTTCGAGAGCACGCCGAGACTTCGATCAACGTCAACGTAGCTGCGCTCTGTGAGCGGGTGGACGAGGAACGCGAAGCGCCCGTCGCGCTCGCCCACGGGCAGTCGCTTCGTCGGCGTCGAGGGGAACGTGACGGCGGGCGTGCCGTTCGGCTCGTAGCCCGTGAGGTGCGCGGTGAAGTGTGCCGTGTTGCGCGCGCCGAGCTTGTCGAGCGTTCTTTCGAGGGCCGCGAGAAAAACCTCACACTCCGCCCACGTCGCAATCAAAGGCGGCTCGATTCTGAGCACGCCGCCGTCGTTCAGCGTGCAGCCGAGCCGCACGCCTTCGCGATTGAGCATGTGGCTTGCGACGAGCGCGGCCATCGCCTCCGTCTCGCCGAGGAGACCCAACAGACCCGCGCCCCAAGTGTGCCGGTCGATGCCGAAACGAAGCCCGAGCATGTAACCGCGGCCGCGGACTTCGCCCACGAGGGCCGGGTACTTGCGCTGTAGTTCGAGTAGCGCGCGCTTCAACCGCTCGCCGTTCTCCGTCACCTGACGAAGCAGGGCGCCGTCGTCCTCTTCCAACAACTCCAGCGTCGCCAAGCCCACCCTGCACGCGAGCGCGTTGCCTGCAAAGGTCGAGGTATGTCGGAGAGCGAAGTCTTCGTTATAGACCTCCTCGGTGCAGAGACAGGCCCCGACGGGAACGAGTCCGCCGCCGAGCGCCTTCGCCAGTGTCAAAACGTCCGGCGTCACCCCTTCGGCCTCGCACGCGAACATGTCGCCGGTGCGACCCAAGCCCGTCTGAATCTCGTCGAGCACAAGCAGCGTGCCCGACGCTTTGCAGAGGCTCAGCGCCTGCGCGAGATAACCGCGCGGGGCTTCGATAATCCCACCCTCGCCCTGAATCGGCTCGACGATGAAGGCCGCGTAACTCCGTTCGGCGAGCGCGCGTTCAAGCGCGTCGAGATCGCCGAACCCGACGTAATGATAGCCCTCGACGGGCGCGCCGAAATGCTCTTGATACTTCTTGCGGTCGGTCGCCGACAGCGCGGCCAGCGTCTTGCCGTGAAAGCCGTTGCGGGCCGCGAGTATGCATGAGCGCCCCGTGCTCGACTTGCATAGCTTAATCGCGGCCTCCACCGCTTCGGCCCCGCTGTTGGCGAAGGTGACGTGGCGCAGCCCGGCCGGTGCCAGCGCGATAAGTCTTTCGGCCAACTCGCCCGCAGCGTCGAGATATGAAGGTTGCACAAAGCTCGGCTCCATGCGTTCGCGCATCTGCTCGACGGCGCGCCAGATGCGCGGATGATTGAAGCCGAACGGCAGCGCCCCGTACTGCGCGAGGAAATCGAGATACGCACGGCCCTCGCGGTCGTAGAGATAGCAGCCCTCGCCGCGCACGAAGCTCTTATCCATCTTGAGCTGCGCGAGCAGCCGCCCGAGATAAGGATTGACGTAGCGCGGGAACGGATGCTCAACGCCGACGGATTTATGCCCGTTGCCATTGCCGCTACCGTTGCCTTGCCACGCGTGACTCGTTCGCCGCGCGCGGCCGACCGCCGGCGATTCGATAGTCGGCGCGCAACTCTCGACAGAGGGCTTGACGTTGACGTTGAGCGCGACGTTAGCGGCTCGCCCATTCGCGCCGTTTGAGCTTGAGACGGTGACGGGCGGCGCCGGTCGCGTCTGTTCGTAGAGACGCGCGGCGAGTTGGGCGACGGTCGGGCTTTCGTTAAAGAGGCTGTCGGCGTGGAACTTGATTCCGAACGTCTCCTCGATGCTCAGGCTCAGCTCCACCGCTTGCAGCGAGTCAACCACGTAGACGGCCGCGGGCTTCCGCACGTCGATGCTGTTCGCCTCGACCTTCAACAGCGCGGCGAGCTGCGTCAAGAACCAATGCTCGATGCCCTCGGCCGTGCGCGGCGGGAGTTTGAAGCCGTTGTGGCCGGGGCTTGGCGCGACGAGGTTTTGCATGCTCCAGACGTGCTGTGCCGGCAGCGTGCCCGCGACAAACGCTTTGCGACACGCGCCGCGTCGTATCTTGCCGCTCGAAGTTTTGGGGAGCGTGCCGGGTGGTATCAGCGCGAGTGAGAACAGCTCAACGTCGTGCTCCGCGCCGAGCGACATGCGCAGGCGTTCGGCTACCTCTTCAACTTTAAGATTGTTCCGGCCCGTGCGCGTCAGCTCGGCCACGATGACAAGTCGCTCGACGCCCTCGTGCTCGACGGAGAAGGCCGCCGTGCAGCCGCTCGCCAGCGCCGGATGACTCTCCTCGGCCGTCAGCTCAAGGTCTTGGGGATAGAGGTTGCGCCCGCGCAGGATGATTAAATCCTTGCGACGGCCCGTCACGTACAGCTCGCCTTGATGAAAGAAGCCGAGGTCGCCCGTGCGCAGGTACGTCCCTTCGTTAGTCCCCGCGAGGCGGACACGGAAAGTCTCACGCGTCTCTTCGGGCCGCGACCAATAACCGGCGGCGACCGTCCCACCTGAAATCAGAATCTCCCCGACGCGCCCCTCCGCGCACGGCTTAAGCGTCGAAGGGGAGGCGACGACGACGCCCTCGTCGAGCCACGTCTGGCCGCAACTGACGAGCGTCTGCGCGCCCGCTTCGGAGTCTGCGCAGATGACGGCGCGATGTTTCGCCAGCCGCGCCTTGTCGAACGACGCGCTGACGGGCGGACTTAGCCTGCACCCGCCGCTGACGAAGAGCGTGGCCTCGGCCAGCCCGTAGCACGGATAGAGCGCCTCGGGTCGAAAGCCGTAGGGCGCGAACGTCTCCGCGAATCGCCTTAAGGTTTCGGCCCGCACCGGCTCTGAGCCGTTACCCGCAATCTTCCAAGCGCTGAGGTCAAGCTCTTTACGTTGCCGCGCGTCAATCTTCTGGACGCAAAGGTCGTATGCGAAATTGGGAGCGCCGGTGAACGTCGCCCTGTAGCGAGACATCGCGCTGAGCCAGCGCAGAGGCTTTTTGAGGAAGTCGGCCGGCGACATGAAGTAGCAGGGCACGCCGTTATAGACCGAGGCGAGCACGATGCCGATGAGCCCCATGTCGTGATAGAGCGGCAGCCACGAGGCCATGACCGTCTCGTCGTCGTGGCCGAACGCCTCGCGCATCATCATCTCGTTATGCACGAGATTGCCGTGGCTCACCATCACGCCCCGCGCCGAAGAGGTCGAGCCCGACGTGTACTGCAAGAAGGCCACCGTCTCGCGCCCCACCCCCGCGTCGCGCCAGCGGTCGCCGTCGTCTCCAATCTCATCGACGCAGACCCAACGGAGCGTGCGCAGCAACGGCACTTGGTCAAACTGTTTGCGGATGCGCTCGAAGGCACTCGTAACCGTGAGGACGACGAGCGGCCGGGAGTCTTTGATGATGGTCAGCAGCCGGTCGAGATTTCGGTTGAGCTTGAGCGGGTAGGCGGGCACGGCCAACGCACCGGCATAGAGACAGCCGTAGAAGGCGGAGATGTAGTCGAGCCCGGCAGGGCAGAGAAGCAGGACGCGCTCGCCTCGGGCGTCGATCTCCTGCAAGTAGGCGCCGATTGAGCGCGCACGCGCGTCCAACTGCGCAAAGGTCAGACTTCCGGCCTCCTGCTCTCCGTCGGCGAGGAAGGTGTAGGCCATGCGCTCGGGCCGCTCGGCGGCGCGTGCGCGCAGCGCCTCCACGAGAGAGGCGAATGAGGGGGCTTCGTGAGTGGCCTTGCTCAAATTGACACCTTTAAGAAGAGCGACGACGGCGTGAAGCGACTTGTCGGGCCGAAACTGACTTTCAAGCCCCGGCGCCTGAAAGTCCGGCTGTTCTCAATCACCCGTGAAATTCGACTAACGACGGCTGAGGTTCTTGAATTCGTCGAGGCAGGGGCAGAAACATTAACGCTCGGGCGCGTCGCACGCGCCGCTTCTCTCACTCACTCGACTTGTTGTCTGGACGGGGCGTTGAGTGCGTCCAAAGCTGCGACGAGAAATGAGCTGCTGTCCGACGAGGACACTTCGCCACCGAAAGAAAAGAGCTGCCACCTTGAATGAAATCTGCGGGAGGAATGCCGCTGTCAATCTACGACGTGTGGTGAAACGTGCACCCTGGGTTGAGGCGCAGAGAATAATATAAATCGAGTGACAATGCCAATAAAATTTTCGCGCGCCGTCGCGGTCGTGTTCGAGGGGAGGGTGACCGGGCCGTTGCCCGACAAGAGGCGGACTAATTTTCTTGCCACACGGCGCGGGCATGATGATAGACTGTCCGCCCTCACGGGTTCACGGACAAAGAAGCGCGCCCCCAAAGCATTGACAGTGATGCGACTCTCTTCCAGAGAGATGAACGAGGTGCAAGTCCTCGGGGGGGCTTTCACGATGTCAACCGAAGTAAGGCGGACGAGTTTCTGACAGGTGCGCTTTATGAAAGTCACACGCCTCATTCGCTATCCCGTGGATGTGATCTCCGTCCTGACGGTCGCCGGCACCCTTGCGCTACAGATAACGGCCCTCGTGCTCGACTGGCCGTGGTACGCGGCGCTTCCGATGATTTTTCTCGCCCGTGGGGTGAGTCTCGTCCAGCACAATCACGTCCATCTGATGGTCTTTCGGAGCGGCTTTCTCAACGAGCTGCTCGGGTGGATGTGTCATCTCTCCAACGGCGTGCCGCTCTACACGTACCGAGTCCACCACGTCGTCAACCACCATCGCTATAACAACCGCTTCGACGGGGAGCAGAGAGATTGGTCGAGCCTCTTCGGGTTTCAAGGCAAGCGCTACCCTGACCGACCCGTAAGCAGGGCTTACTATTTGGCGTCGTTCCCCTTCATCGCGCACGGCGAGAGTCTGCTCTGGTTCCTTCGCTCGCCATCTTCGAGGCTGACGCGGGGCTTCCTCGTCTCGGTGTTGCTGGTCGGGGCGTTGAGCGCGTATCTCGTGTGGCTGAACCCGGCAGGCTTCGTGAAATTCTTTGTGGTGGTGTGGGTGTTGATGATCGTCGGCATCGGGAACAGCAACTACGAACAGCACACCGGCTGCAAGATGACCAACCCGTTCGACTCGTCGAACGACTCGCACTCGTTCTTCGGCACGGTGCTCAGTTTCAATCTGGGCTACCACGTCGCGCACCACCTCAAGCCGAATCTTCATTGGAGTCTGTTGCCCCTCTATCACAAGCAGCTCGTGACGGAGCCCGTCGCCGCGAATGCTCACGCGCCCGCCTCGACGACTTCACCTGCCCATAACCCCGTCGAGGTCTAGACGGCCCCCTCGGAGACTCACACGTCCATTCAACCCGAAGGGTGCTTGTAATCTTTTTGATGGGAGGCGAACATGGCGTCTCAACGGCAGATCGGCGAGACCTACAACTATCTGGACGAAATCCTCCGGCTCAGCTTCGGCGAGGAGCACATCATCAGGTGCGCCAGTCCTTACTTCAAGGTCATCTCTCTGAACAACGGGCGCCTGGATTATATCGAGACCATGAAGCAGTGGAACCGCGTCTGGAATTTTAGTCTTCCTCGGCTGCTCGCGGCGTGCAAGATGGTCGCCAACTTTTTTACCGACCGCGATTTTCTCTACCGGCTGGAAGTTTTTTGGAAGAGCTACCAGCAAGAGTGTTTTGAGCGCGAGATTATCGACCACCAAAGAATAGTGTTTGAAAAGGTCTAATCCTCTGTTGCGCGTAAAAAGAGCGTTGGACGTGAATCGAGGGACGCGATGGTAACTCAAAGAGAGAAGGCGGAGCGGTTCAGGGCACTGCATGAGCGTGAGGGCGCTTTCGTCATCCCGAACCCTTCGGACGCAGGCTCGGCGCTGTTGCTGGCCGGTTTAGGTTTTGAAGCGCTGGCGACGACGAGTGCGGGCTTCGCAAACTCTCTGGGGCGGCTCGACGGGCAGGTCTCGCGGGATGAAGTGATTGAACATTGCCGCAGCCTCTCTGTGGCGACCGACCTGCCGGTCAGCGCGGACTTGGAGAACTGCTTCGCGGACGACCCGGCCGAGGCCGCCGCAACCATCCTGCTTGCGGCGCGCGCCGGCGTGGTCGGCGGCTCGATTGAAGACTACGGCGGCGATTCGTCGAACTCCATCTACGAGTTCAGTCTCGCGGTCGAGCGCGTACATGCCGCCGCGGAGGCGGCGCGCACGCTCGATTTTCCTTTCACGCTGACGGCGCGCGCCGAAAAC
>JBJMGQ010000173.1:0-14710 GCA_045807845.1 Pyrinomonadaceae bacterium
ATGCGGTTGCTCCCACGCGCCGCGACGGCGTCGCGCCCGCCCTCCTTCAACGTCTCGTTGAGGTTGAACTTTGAAGCCTGTGTGGCCGGCGCCAGCCCGAAGACGAGCCCCGTCAACAGCGTCACCAGAATCGTAAATCCGAGCACGCGCGCGTCAACGGCGATGGCTTTGACCTGCGAGATGTTCTCGGGGATGAAACTCTTCAGAAGCGTCACGCCCCACACCGACAGCAGCAGACCGACCAGACCGCCGAGCGCGGCCAGCAGGACGCTCTCGGTCAGGAATTGTCTCAAGAGACGCAGGCGGCTCGCGCCGAGCGCGGTGCGCAAAGCGATCTCTTTCTGCCTAACCGCGGCGCGTGCCAGCAGAAGGTTGGCGACGTTCGCACACGCGACGAGCAGCACAAACCCGACCGCACCCAACAGCACGAGCAGCGCCGGTCTGATGTCTCCCACGAGATGCTCGTGCAGAGGCTCGACCGATGCGCCGAGGTCTGTGTTCTGCTCCGGATACTGCTGCTGCAAGCGCGCGGCGACGGTGCTCATCTCCGCGCGCGCACGTTCGAGCGTGACACCCGGCTTCAGACGCGCGACGACCTGTAGATAATGTCGGCCGCGGTTGGTCGCCTCCCGCGGCGTGAAGGCGATGGGCACATACAGCTCTGCCTGACGGTCTGGAAACTGGAAGCTCTGCGGCATCACGCCGACGACCGTGTGCCCCTCGCCGTTGAGCGTGAGCGTGCGGCCGACAATCCCTTCGTCCGAGCCGAAACGACGCTGCCAGAGTGCGTGACTGAGGATGACGACCTTGTTCGCGCCGGGTCTGTCCTCCTCTGCGGTGAACGTGCGGCCGTGGAGCGGCGCGGCGCCGAGCAGCTCGAAGAGGTTCGCATTGACGCGCTTGCCGTCGATGCGCTCAGGGTCGCCCGCGCCCGTCAGGTTGAAGCTCTGGTCGGCCAACGCCGCCATGCCTTCGAAGACCTGATTCTGTTCGCGCCAGTCCATGTAGTTTGCCGCGGCGGGCGTGTCGTTCGGATAACCATGCTTCGTGTCATCCTCCCAAACCATCACGAGCCGCTCGGGCTCCTTGTAGGGCAGAGGGCGCAGCAGCACCGTGTTGACGACGCTGAAGATGGCGCTGTTCGCGCCGATGCCTAAGGCCAGCGCGACGACTGCGACGGCCGTGAAGCTCTTGTTCTTCCAAAGCATCCGCACGCCGTATCGAAGGTCGTGCCCGAAATCTCCCAACATCCCAAATCTCCTCGGCGTGCCCGGCACAACCGGCTCAGGCCGCACGGGGCGCTCGACGCGGCGCAGTCCTTGTGCGAGCAGATCGCTCTCGGTCAACTCCTGCAAGGCGGCGCGGTACGCCTCCTCTTCGGTCGCGCCGCCGCGCAAAGCCTGCTCGTGGCGGTCTTCGAGGTGCTGCGAAAGCTCCTCCACAATCTCCGTCTCACGGGTGGGCTTCAGTCTCAGACCCGCGAGCCGTCGTCTGACCTCCGTATTCCAGTCAGGCATGTTCGATTCCCGTAATCCGGCTGATGGCCTCGACGAACTCGCGCCACGTGTCACGCTGCGCGGCGAGGACTTTCTTCCCCGCGGCCGTCAGTTTGTAGTAGCGGCGACGGCGCTGCCCGGCCTGCTCGACCCAGCGCCCCTGTATCCAGCCGCGACTCTCCAAGCGATAGAGCAACGGGTAGAGCGACGCGACGTTGAAGCGCAGCACGCCGCCCGAGCGCTGCTCGATCAGGTTGCCGATGTCGTAACCGTGGCGCGGCTGGTCTTCGACGAGCGAGAGGATGAGTAGCTCGGCGCTCCCCTTCTTCAGCTCGCGCGCGAGAATGTCTGAGCCGATATATGACATAGCCATATGTTACTGTGTAGCATACGACCCGTCAACCGAATGTTTAAATGGACTTCTTACGAAATGGCGGTCAGAACCACTCGCGGTAACGGGTGGTTCTGACCTGAATTTTTAGCGGGCGGCGAGTATCTTGCGGAGCTTGGTGCGTGCCTTGTGAAGTTGCGATTTGGAGGTGCCGACGGCGCACCCGAGGATGCGCGCGACCTCCTCGTGCTCGTAGCCTTCCACGTCGTGGAGGATGAAGGCCGCGCGGTAACCCGGCGGGAGTTTCGCGATGGCGCTCTCAAGCGTGATGCGGTCGATCAACTGCGAAGCCTTCGGCGAAGACGTGCGGGCGGACTCGTGCGGTTGTAGGTCTTCGTCTTCGAGCGCGTCCTCCCTCCGCGACTTGTTCTTGCGAAAGCGCATCAGCACTTGATTGACCGTGAGCCGGTGCAGCCAGGTGGTGAAGTTGGCCTCGCCGCGAAAGCCGCCGATCTTGCGGAAGAGCAGGACGAAGACCTCCTGCGTCACGTCCTCCGCCTCCGCCACGTCCTGCGTCATACGCAGGCACAGCCCGTAGACGAGCCGACGGTGGAGACGGAACAACTCTTCAAACGCCTGCACATCGCCCTGCGCAGCTCTCTGCGCCAGCGCAAAGTCCGAGGCACGCGCGGGGCCGGCCTCGCGCGGCGCGGCGGGGGTCGCGTTGAAAATCGCTTCTGCTGACATCTCGTTTATGAAGTCCGTTATGGCGTGACGCCGGGCTCGCCCTCTTCGATGACGCGGACGCGACCGCGGAAGGGTTTGAAGTCGGTGTACTTGACCTTCATGCGGAGATGTATCGTCTGGCCGCCGGGGAAGACGAGGTCGTCGTCGGCATAGGTGTAGGTCGGGAACCAGTATTTGCCGTCTATCTGCTCGCGGTAGGTCTCGAACACGGGAAAGCGCTGCTTGCCTTCGGGCACGCCCTTGCCCTTCACCTTGACGATCTGCAAGTCGTCCGCTTCGACCCAGACGCGACCCTGAAAGAAACGCTCGCTCACCTTCTTCGGCATCACTTTCGGCGCCACGTCGAAGACGTAGGTGTTCAGTTCGTCAAGCTTCTCACGGCCGACGTAGGTAAAGTTGTAGAGGTCGATCTTCGAGGCTTCGAGTGCGAAGGGCTGGACGCCGCCGAGGTCTTCGAGGTCTTCCTGTGTGAAGCTGATTTCGGTCAGGGTCGGGACGGGGAAGCGCGTGATGCGCTCGAAGCGCTCGCCCGCGTCGTTAAAGACGAACTGCGAGGTGCGGTTGTACTCGCCCGTAATCTGCCCGCCCCAGCCGATGGTCTGGACAATCGCGTCGCGCGTGAAGGTGTAGTTGTTGAGCGCGCGGCGGAACTCTGTCTCCTTCGCCGTGAAGGCACGCACGATGCGGTTAACATCGACCGCGCCCGCTCCGTCCTTTGACGTTTGCTGCGGCGACTGCGCGCGCACGTTCGAGGTGCCGCCCACCGCCAGAATTGTTAAAGCGAGAATGCCGGATAAGATTGAACGCGTCATCACCGTGGCCGCCTCCGAGTGTGAACTTCTTTGCCTGTTGTCGCCGGAGTGTCCGCAACGAACGGACTCGGCAAACGTCAACTCATTTAACTTTTTCGATGCCCCGGAGACATTTGGCTGCGTAAAGAGTTGGTCACCCTCTTGTAAAGTTTTGTAAAGGGGGGCGTTTGGATAAAGAAAAGGGAGGCCGACCCGCGTGCGGCCTCCCGTGACCGGGGCGCCGCAAAGGCCCAGAATGAATGCGGCGCCCCGGAGATAAACTTGACGAGTTACCTGCCGCCGTCCTCGGCGCCGGGTGGGGGCGGAGGCGGCCCCTGCCTGTGGTGCTCCTCCATCTGCTTGTGGAGTTCGGCGAGCTTCGCCCTCTGCTCGGCCGTCAAGACGGCATAGACCTGCGAGAAGAACTTGGCGTGCGCGACCTCAAGCTCGACGTGGAGGTTGGCACGCGCCTGCGCCGCCGCGCGGACAGACGCCTCGTCGAACGCACCGTCCTTCAGCGCGTCGAAGGGGCCGCCCGGGCCGGCCTTTTCGAGCTGCTCGCGGAGGCCCTGTGTGCTCTCCTTGAAATTGTCCTCAAGCTGCTTGATCTGCGTCTTCTGCGCGTCGGTCAGGTTCAGCACCTGCGAGAAGTGGCCGAGCAGGCTGCCCCCCGGGCCGCCGGGGCCGTCGGGCCCACCGGGGCCGTGGTGACCGCCGGGGCCGCCCGGCCCGTGCTGCGCGAACGCGGCCACCGACAACGTGAACGCTGCGGCGAACGCCAATGCGCCACCGATGATTCTCTTCCTCGTCAATCTCATCTTCATATCCTTTCGCCAAAGTTGTCTCACGCAAGTAGCGCCCGAGCAGTCAACCACGAAAAGCCTTCCGCACTCACTCGGCGTCTGCATACACATCTACTCTAAACGCGGGAAGTCGTCCGTAAAGAGTCGGTCAACTCCGCGTAAAGTTTTGTCAACGCGGGTGGACACTTCTTTACGGACGCCAACGGCGGCTTCGGATAGAATGTGCAGTCGGGTGTGACGGGTTGAGGGTGCGTTGATGGAACAGATTCTAATTATCGACGACGACCGAGAGCTGTGCGAGCTGGTCGCCGAACTGCTCGGCGAAGAGGGCTTCGCCGTCGAGTACGCGAACCGCAGCGACGCGGGGCTCGAACGCGCGCTGTCGGGCGAGCACGCGCTCGTCGTGCTCGATGTGATGATGCCGGGCATGAACGGCTTCGAGGTGCTGCGCCGACTACGCGCCGAGGGCTCGGGCGTGCACGTCATGATGCTGACGGCGCGCGGCGACGACGTTGATCGCATCGTCGGGCTTGAGATCGGCGCCGACGATTACCTACCGAAGCCCTTCAACCCGCGCGAGCTGATCGCGCGCATCCAGGCCATCCTCCGCCGCGCACGCCCCGCGCGCGTCGAGGCGGCGGCGCACTCGTCAGAGCCGAGCACGCCCGCGCGTATCGGCGTCGGCGATGTCGAGTTGGACACAGGTACGCGTCAGGTCTGGCGCGGCGGCGAGACGATGGAGCTGACGAATGTCGAGTACGAGATTCTCGTCCAGCTCTTGAGCGCCGCCGGGCTCGTCGTCAAGCGCGAAGACCTCGTGCGCACGGTGCTCGGGCGCGAGCTGTCAGTCTTTGACCGCAGCATCGACATGCACATCAGCCACCTGCGCAAGAAGCTCGGTCACCGCGCGGGTCAAGCCGAGAGAATCAAGACCGTGCGCGGCGTCGGCTACGTCTACGCGCGTCCCGCGGCGGACGGTCGCGGAGTTTGAAGTTGAGAGTGTTCGTGTCCGGAGGCGGGTGTTGCGCAGTCTCTTTCTAAAAGTCTTTCTCTGGTTCTGGCTGGCGATGGTGGTCGTCATCACCACGTTCGCCGTCACCACTCACCTCACGCGCACGCAGGAGATGTTCCACCCGCCGCAGTTCGTCGAGGCCGTCCTGTCGGGCTACGCGCGCCACGCCGCCGCCGCCTACGAGCGCGACGGCGCGGCCGGGCTCGAAGTGTATCTGAGCAATGCGAAGGAGGAGACGGGCGCGCGCAATCAGTTGTTCGACGCGAGCGGCGCGGAGTTGACCGGCGCCGACGCGCCACAACCTGTGCGTGAGGTGGCGGCGCAGGTCGCGCGGACGGGCACGCCCTTCTTCAGGGATATCGGCGGCGGGATGCTCGAAGTGCGCCCGGTCGCGGCGCGCGACGGCGGGCGCTACGCCTTCGTGACCTACATGCCGATGGGGCGGCCACCGGTCGAGCATCACATCGCCTTCTGGATTCTTTCAGAGACGGCGTGGCTCCTGCTCGTGCGCGTGCTCGCGGTGGTGACGGCGGCGGGCGTGCTCTGCTATCTGCTGGCGCGCTACATCGTCACGCCGGTCGTGAAGCTGCGCGAGGTGACGCGGCAGGTGACGGAGGGCGACCTCTCGGCGCGCGTGGGGCCGCGCCTCGGCGGGCGGCGCGACGAGCTGGCGGCGATGGGGCACGACTTCGACGAGATGGCCGCGCGCATCGAGACGCTTGTCGGCGCACAGACGCGTCTGCTGCGCGACATCTCGCACGAGCTGCGTTCGCCGCTCGCGCGTCTCTCGGTTGCGCTCGACCTCGCGCGCAAGCGCGCAGGCTCAGCCGCCGCAGGCGACCTCGACCGCATCGAGCGCGAGGCCAAGCGCCTCAACGAGATGATAGGCCAACTGCTTGCCCTAAGCCGATGGGAGAGCGACGGCAACGGGATGCGCGCGACGGCCTTTGACCTCGCCGCGCTCGTGCGCGAGGTGGCGGCCGACGCGGACTTCGAGGCGCAGGGACGGAACTCCTCTGTGGTCTTTGAAGAGTGCGACGTGTGCGAGACGAGGGGCACGCCTCAACTCTTGCGAAGCGCCGTCGAGAACGTTGTGCGCAACGCCGTGCGCTACACGCCTGAAGGGACAGCGGTGAAGATTTCGCTGCGCTGCCGGCGCGAAGGCGACTCGGGCGAAGCGGTCATCACAGTCAAAGACGAAGGCGTGGGCGTGCCGGAAGAGTCTCTGAAAGACATCTTCCGTCCCTTCTACCGCATGGACGATTCGCGCACGCGCGAGACGGGCGGCACCGGGCTCGGCCTCGCCATCACGGAGCGCGCCGTGCGGCTCCACGGCGGAACTGTGAAGGCTGAAAATGTAAAGGGCGGCGGCTTTGTCGTCGAGCTTCGACTGCCGTTCAACGCGGCGTGATCTTGTGTGAAGGCCGGCCGATGTGTATGTGCGGGCCGGTGGCCGTGCCGGGGATGGCGAAGCGGAAGGCCGTGAAGGGGATGCCGGACGAGCGCAGGTACTCCATCAGCGCGCGCCCTTCGGCGCTGTCGGGGCTGACGCCAACGTCCATCGCGTTGTGATGATCGTAGCCCCAGCGGTCGTGTACCGCAGACTGACCGAACGAGCTGACGGGGAGCTGGCGACCGAGGCGCTGCGAGTAGAACTGCATGACGGCGCTCGCCTCGTTGAGCGACCAAGCGCGCGCGCCGCCGTAACGTATGTAGGCGGTCGTCGTTATTATCCCGCCCACAGCGCGCGGCGCCAACTTCGCTTTCGCGAGCGCCTTCGCGGCGTCCTCTTCGGCCTCGGCTTCGACCAGCGTCTCGGCAATCTGCACGTCTGCGCTCTTCAACTGCCCCTCGACGCGCGCGACCTTGGCGCGGGCGGTCTCGGCCGCCAGCTCGTCTTCGGCAAGCGCATGCTTCGAGACGAGCCCCGCGTTGTACAGTTCGCGCGACTTGACGACGCGCTCGTCCGCGCGCTTCACCTCGGCCTCGTAGTGCGTGACGAGTTGTTCGAGGCTCGACTTGTACTCCTTCGTCTTCTCAACCAAATCTGCGCGCAGCCGCGCTAGCTCGCTCACAGGCTGAGGCTCCGTCTTGGCTGGCGCCGCAGTTCCCTTCTTCACGCGCGCCGACGAACGCGACCTCTTTTGTGCAAACGATGCGGGGACGCAGAGCGAGAGCATGAGCGTAAGGGTCAGCCACGCCGTCAATGCTCCGCTGCTGAATTTCATGCCGCCTACTTTATCAAAAATTGGTTTCGTTGAGCGCCGTCGTTAGTCGTTTTAAGTTCAACCTATGCGCTCTCAAGGCTGACGAGCAACGGGAAGTGGTCGGACGCCTCTTTGACGCTCGGATTCTCCGACAGCACGCGACAGCCTGTGACTCGTGCCTCGTGTTGCTGCGGGAGAAAGGCGAAGTCGAGGCGGACGTGTGGATCCCATGTGGGAAAGGTGTAGCCGAGTTCTTCGGGATGCAGGCGGCGGAAAGAGTCTGTGTAGCCGGCGGCGAGCAGGATTTGAATCGTCTGATAGCGCACGCGGCCACCGCTCAGCCAGACGAGCGCGCGCAGGCGCGGCGGGAGCTTCTGTGCGTCGAGCAGCTCGCCCGGTGCAAGCGTGTTGAAGTCGCCGACCATGAGGTGGAAGCCAGAACCCCGCGCCTCGACCCAAGCGAGCAGTGAACGCAGCTCGCGCATGCGTCGTCGCTCCGTCCAGAAAGCGTGGACGGCGCTCAGGTGTATACCGAAGAGGATGAGCTTCGAGCCTTCAAGCTCTATCTCCATGAAGTGACGGCGCGAGCCGCGGGGCCTGTGCCACTCGTGGCGCGCGACCGCGACGCGACTCAGGTAAGCAATCGAGCGCCCCTTATGCGCCGCCCAGATTTTCAACCCCGTCAGCTCGGACAGACGCTCGACGACGCGCGGGTCGGTCGCCTCTTGCAGGACGACGAAGTCGGCGCCGGCATCGTTGATGACTGCCGCGAGCTGTGACTCGCGCCCCGCCCCGCCGAAGCGCACGTTGTAGCTGAGCAGTTTGAAGGTCACGACTCGCCGATCTTCCCAATCAAGGTCAGGTAGGGTTGACCCATCCAGTCGCCGCGCAGTCGCATGACGATGTCGCGCGTGGCCTGTATGTTGACCGGCCGCTTGACCATCTCGACCAGCTTCTCGCGTAGCGGGACAAGGTTCGGGGCGATGTCCGGGTCTTTGTCCGAGAGCGGCTTGGTATGGATGCCGGGGACGTAGAAGCCGTCGAGGATGTACTCGCCGAGTATCTCGGTGCCGACGAGAGTGAGGTCGAGGTCGCTCGTGCCAGGGCCGTCGCCGTCGAACGGCGTGCCGTCCTTCCAGCGCTTGCCCGTCACCGCGCTCCCGCGCAGCACGACCGAGGTCTCCTCCGGTATCGCACGCTGCACGACCTCGCAGAACTCACGGAAACGCGACTCGTCGCCGCCGAATGCGAGCTGTATCACGCGCTCGCGCATCTCCGCCTCGCTCAACTTCTCTGACTCTTCCGCCATTCACTATCCCCCTCGTTCTAAGTCTGTTTCTTTGACGACTATCCTACCACCGCCGGGTTCATTCAACACAAAGACACAGAGACACAGCTAAAAACTTAAAGCTGTGTTCTTAGCTGTGTCTTTGCTGGGGTGAAATGTTTGAGCCGATGTTATCTATTCGACGTAAGACTCCGTCAACTTGCGGAAGTGGTAGCCCATCGCGGCGAGTGTGACGGCGTGTGCGAAGTTGCGCCGGTGCAAGGTGAGCGAGCGCTTCATGTAACGCCAGAACTCCATGCGCGCACCGTCGAGCACACCCAGCACAACGGCAACGTGCGCGAAGGCGGCGAGGTCGCTCGTCAGGCGTGTCTTGCGCGGCTCGGGGCCTTGCGTCAGGTGCGAGAGACAGTCGAGCGCGCGCTGGTAGTACTCGGCCGGGCTGTAGATGGTCGAGAGAATTCGCTTGTAGCCATCGACGAGCCGCGCCTTGTCCATGCGCGGGATGAAGTTGAGCGAGCCCTCCGTGTTGTTCCCCGAACTCTCGCGCAGCAGCCGCCCTTCGCGTTCGAGCCGGCGCCAGAGCTGCGTGTCGGGCAAAGCCTGAAGCAAGCCCACCATCGCGAGCGGGATGGCGCTCTCGCGTATGAAGTTTATCTGCCGGTCGAAGATGTCTTCGGGGTCTGAGTCGAAGCCGACGATGAAGCCGGCCATCACCTCCATCCCGTACGACTGAATCCTGTGCACCGACTCAAGCAGGTCGCGCCGCGTGTTCTGCCCCTTCTGCGCCTCCTTCAAGCTCTCTTCGACGGGCGTCTCGATGCCGAGGAAGACGCGGCGGAAGTTTGCACTCCGCATCATCTCCAGCAGATGCTCGTCCTCCGCGAGGTTAACGCTCGCCTCTGTGATGAAGGAGAAGGGGCGGCCGTGCTGCTCCGACCACTTGATGAGATCGGGCATAAACTGACGCACGTTGCGCTTGTTGCCGATGAAGTTATCATCCACGATGAAGACGAGGCCGCGCCACCCGACTTCGCGCAGCGCGTCGAGCTCGGCGAGCATCTGCTCGTTCGTCTTCGTGCGCGGGACGCGCCCGTATATCTCGATGATGTCGCAGAACTCGCAGTTGAATGGGCAGCCGCGCGAATACTGGACGCTCATCGCGCTGTAACGTTCAAGCTCCGCGAGTTGGAAGTGTGGGACGGGGGTTGAAGTGAGTGCTGGACGCTCCGCGGCCCGGTAGACGTGCTTGGGCTCGCCGTTCTCTAAATCTTTCAAGAACTCGGGCAGCGTCGCTTCGGCTTCGCCGATGAAGATGTGGTCGGCCTCGGGCAGGTGCTCGGTCGTGGAGACGTAAGGGCCGCCGAGGACGATGCGTTTGCCGCGCGCCCTGCTCTTTTCGATGACCTCATCGAGCGAAGCCTTCTGCACGATCATCGCGCTGGCGAAGACAATGTCGGCCCATTCGATGTCGGAGTCGCGAAGCCTCCGGACATTCATGTCCACCAAGCGCCGCTCCCAAGTCTCGGGCAGCATGGCCGAGACGGTCAGCAACCCGAGCGGTGGAAAGGGCGAGCTTTTGCCCTCGAACTTCAGCGCGTGCCGGAAGCTCCAGTACGTTTCGGGGAATTCCGGGTAGATAAGTAGAACCTTCATCTCGCGTCCTCCTCTGGTGAAGGCACCTTCGGTGAAAAGGCGCACCACTTTATCCGACTTCGGGGGAAGCTCGACCCGGGGCTCGTTCAGGAAAACTTTTAGTCGCCGCCCGCCGCGTGCGCCGTGACGCCGGAGGAGACCTCATCCGCGCGCCTGCGCGACGCGCGCCACTTCGAGAACCCCTCTCGCGCAAGCGCCGAGATTGTCTTGCGGTTCTCGAAGAGCAGCTTCATCCATGCGCGCCGGGTCATCTGCGGGAAATAGATGCCGCGGAAGAAGAGACGCGAGACTAACATGCTGAGGCGATATTGAAGGTCGTGCCCGCTGATGGCGGCGACGGCTTCGGCATTCCTCTCGGGGCTGTAGGAAGCTTCCCAAGCGCTCCGCGTCTCCTGCCGCGCCTCTTCGATGGTCATCTTCAAAGGCGCGTGCGCCATCACGAACGGGGCAAAGTCGAGCCAGTGTTTCGGTCGTGCCAACCGCCCGGCCTTCTCCAAACGTTCGTAGAGAGGCGTGGCCGGGAACGGCGTGAGCTGACCGAAGACAGGCAGTCCGGGCGGCCATGATTCGATCTCCGCCACGGTGCGCTCGGCCACCCCCACCGTGTCGTTGTCCATCCCGAAGATGAAGGAGGTAATGGCGAAGATGTTGCGACGTGCAAGTCGTTCCAGCACCGCCCCGTACTCCGAAGGCTTGCTGAAGTTCTTGTTCACGTCGGCCATGTTGGCGGGGTCGATGGACTCCATCCCGATGAAGACCCACTTGCCGCCCGAAGCGGCGATGAGGTCAACCAGCTCTTCGTCGCGCAGGAGGTTCGCGCTTATCTGCGCGACCCAAGGCACCTGCGCCTCGGCCTCGATGATGTCGCGGAGCAGAGACTTTGTGCGCTTCAGGTTGATGGCGAGATTGTCGTCGATGAAGAAGACGGCCACCTGCCCGCGCTCCCTTTTCGCGCGCTCTTTCAAGCGGAGGAGCTCTTCCACCACCGACTCGTTGGTGCGGAAGCGAATCGAGTCGCCGAAGAAGCCCGTGACCGTGCAGAACTCGCAACCGTAGGGGCAGCCGCGCCCCGTCTCTAAAGGCACGACGTGGAACTGCCCCCAGCCTCCACCAAGCCTCTTCAAAAGCGGCTGCGCCAATCCGGGTACGAGGTTGAACTGTTCGAGTTCGAGCGTCTCCCAAGGGATGCGCGGGTAAGGCTGAAGGCTCGGCTTACGGTCGTTGCCCTTCGCGTCACGCTCCGGTTCGTAGACCTCTTTCAGCTCGCCGCGCGCGGCGTCCTCAACCATGAGCGGCCACGTCTCATCAGCCTCGCCCAGTGCGACCGCATCGGCGTGGCGCGGGCCGCCGTCGCGCCCGAGCGCTTCGTCCGGGCATTCCGTGACGTGCGGGCCGCCCATCACCACCTTGAAGCCCGCGGCGCGCAGAGCGTCCGCCACGCGGTAAGCCTTGGCGATCATGCGCGTCATGGCCCCGATGCCGATGAGGCCCACACCCTGCTCACGCGCGAACTCAACTATCTCGTCGTCGTTCATCGCGCGTGCATTTCCGTCCACCAGAATCACCTCATGGCCGGGGGGCGTGAGCGCCTGAAGGAGAAACATCCAGAGGTGCGGCATAAAATTGCGCGTCACGCCGTTGTCAGGGTTGTAGAGTAATATCTTCAAGGTGGCCTTCTTCCTGCCGTCTTCCCAGTACTAAATGTACC
Source organism: Pyrinomonadaceae bacterium (assembly GCA_045807845.1). Classification (GTDB taxonomy): domain Bacteria; phylum Acidobacteriota; class Blastocatellia; order Pyrinomonadales; family Pyrinomonadaceae; genus QHXN01. Next base: position 12,037 of record JBJMGQ010000173.1, read on the forward strand.
GATTTTAACGTAATCTTGGGGGAAATAAACGAAACTGACACCGCGAGGCTTTGTAGGAACTCCTACTCAAGCTCATCGTTGAGCGGGCGGAGTATAGCAGATACTTGCGACACTCGCACTCACTTGTTCATGAAGGACTCTTCTCGCCGGGGAGCTTCGCTTCGGGCGTGCCCGACTTGGCTGCCGCATGCTCTATCTCGGCGTTGACTTTGCCCCCGACGAGGATGGACGCGCCCGTCAGATAGAACCACAACAGAAGGATGATGACCGCGCCGAGCGAGCCGTACGTCAAGCTGTAGCGGTTGTAAAAGTTCAGATAGAGACGAAAGCAGAAGGAGACGAAGAGCCAGAGCGCGACACCGGCGAGCGACCCCGGAGTTATCCAGTACCACTTCTGATGCTTCAGGTCGGGCGCATAGTAATAGATGAGCGCGAAGGCCAGTAGAACGAAACCAAGCACAATGGGCCATTGCAGGACGTTCCAAACCGCCTTGAAGGCATCGCCGAGGTCGTAACGTGTCGCCAGCACCTCGCCGATCTGGCCGCCGTAGAGGACGAGCGCGAGCGCCGTGATTGTCAGCGCCGCCAGCGCCGTCGTCAGCCCCAGCGAGATGAGCCGCAGCTTCCAGAGCGGGCGCGACTCGCGCACGCCGTACGCCGCGTTCAGCGTGTCGCCGATGGCTCCCATTCCGAACGAAGCGAACCAGAGCGCCGCCAGCAGCCCGAAGGAGAGCTTGCCGCCCGTCGCGCCTTCGGTTATCTCTTCGACGGTCGTGCGGACGAGCTGCGAGGCCGAGCGCGGGGCGACGCTCCCGAGGTAATGGAGCAGGCTCGCGCGCAGCTCCGTCCCTGCCTCCGCGAAGTAGCCGAGCAACGAGGTCATGAAGATGAGCAGCGGAAACAAGGCCAGCAGGAAGTAGTAGGAGAGCGCAGCGGCGCGCGTGAAGAGGTCGCCCTCCGAGAGTTCCAGCCACACGCGCCGCCCCAGCTCGCGCCATGACAGCCCGCCGAGCCTCCAGAGTGACGCGATGGCCTTCTGGTCTTTCCTGTCCATTCGACCCGCGCGAGGCCCTGCACCAATCGGCCGGAGCGCCCGAGACCTTCGTTGCTCAGAATTACTGTCCCGAAAAGCGAACAGGCGCGTCAGCCTTGGGGGCCTCGCGCCTGTTCTATGTGGCTCACTGTCCTCACCCCAGCAAACCACTGAGCGGAAGGTTTCACCAACCGCCCGGTTGAAGACACAATACACCAAACTCCTCGGCGCGTCCAGCGACCCCTTAAAATTATTTTGAAAATTCCGCTCACCGACTCGTTTTCAAACGGCGAGCTGCCCTTCCGCCGGCTTCAGTGGTACGACAACGCCGCTTCACTCAAGCCGATTGGTCAAAAAGTCTTCACGTCTTTACTGCTTGCTAACATCTGATTACAGCCCACCGTACTTCGTACGTGCATTAATAGAAGCGCGAACGGCGGCTGACGTTTATAATGGCGCACTCGGGAAGCTCTAAAGCATGTCAGGAGTTCGAGGGAGGGTCGCTTAGTGTCTGGTCGTCTCAGGGTGAAGAAGAGCAACATCTACGGGAAGGGCTGCTTCGCGCTCACGCACTTTCCGGCGCGCAAGAAGATCGAAAACTATGCAGGCGAACTCGTCAAAGGGAGCCGCAAGATTCAGGCGCGCATCCGGCAGCAGGCCGAGTCCGCCATCAAAATCATCACCCTCGACGAAGAGACCGCCATCGACGGCGCCGTCGGCGGCAACGAGACGGCCTACATCAACCACTCCTGCGACCCCAACGCCTTCATCCGAATCGTGCCGGGGCTGAAGGTCGCCATCTTCGCGCGGCGCGACATCCAACCGGGCGAGGAGTTGACCATCGACTACCGCGACCCGGATCACCCGGAGGTCTGCCACTGCGGCGCAGACAACTGCCGCTCGAAACGGCGTCGCGCCTGAGCCGAAGGGGCACTCGCATACTCTGTCGGGTCGCTTGAGAGTGGCGCGTTTGTAAATTAAACACGCAGAGACAGAGGCACGGCTGGTTGAGGATTGAAGTCAACCAGCCGTGCCTCTGTCTCTGCGGTGTTGGGAATCTTTTTATTTAGCGGGCGGCCGTGGCGCCGGCGATGGTATAGAACTGCCTCTCGCCGTCGAAGGCGATGCTGGCGAGCGTCTTCGCGCCGTTGTTGTCCACGAGCTGGAAGTCGAGCTTGAAGGGGCCTTTGGTGCGCGCCTGTGTGTGCGTCTCGGCGCGGGCAACGATCTCTTTCGACTTCCGGTCGATGACGGAAAGCTCGTTGGTTGTGTCATCGACGCTGAAGAGGTAGGTGCCGGCCTTAACAGTCGTCGCGCCGACGACGAAGTCCTGCCCGACGGTTAGCAGGCGGCTCTTGGCTTTGGCGAAGGCAGGGGCGGCGCAGAGCACGCCGAGGAGGAGCACTGTGGCGATGCGGGTCGTCATCTTTTTCATTGCAGGGAATCCTTTCCTTGTGTTCGAGGCTCAAAGCGCGACGCTTCAAGGAGGGGAGCCCTGATCGCCGCAGTCACACGCGCTTTACGGCGACGCCTGCGCGCGCGTTCGAGGAATGTGACGACCTGCGGGAACCTTGGTGCGAATGGACGGATGGTTGGGACGAGACGGCGAAACCCGCGACACACTGTTCGTTAACGAGCAGC
>JBJMGQ010000174.1:0-23524 GCA_045807845.1 Pyrinomonadaceae bacterium
CTGATCGAAGCCTATCTCGATGAGCAGGTGGCCGCCGCGCTTCAGGAACTCGGGCGCCTCCGAGACGAGTCGCCGGATGATGCGGAGGCCGTCGCCGCCGGGGGTGAGCGCGACGCGCGGCTCGTGCTCGCGCACCTCCTTTTGTAGATTGTCGAGGTCTGACTCGGCGATGTAAGGCGGGTTCGACGCGACGAGGTCGAACAGCAGCTCTCGATGCTCTTCGTCGCGCAAAGCCTCGAAGCAGTCGGAGACGAGTAATTGCAAACGTTCCTCGACGCCGTGGCGCACGGCGTTGCGTGCGGCGACGGCGAGCGCCGCCGGCGACACGTCGAGCGCGAAGCCCCGTGCGTCCCTGCGCTCGTGCAGCAGCGTGACGGCGATGCAGCCCGAGCCCGTGCCCACATCGCACAGGAGCGGCGCGTCTGTCCCCTTCAGAAGCGCAAGCGCCTCTTCGACGAGCAGCTCCGTCTCAGGGCGCGGGATGAGCACCGCGGGGCCGACCTCGAACTCAAGCCCGTAGAACTCCTGCCGCCCCGCGATGTACTGGAAAGGCTCGCCCGCGCCCCTGCGTTCGACGCACGCGCGGAAGCCCGCGAGCTGCGCCTCGGTCAGAGCCTCGTCCGCGTGCGTGATGATGAATGCCTGGTCGCGCCCGAGCGCGTGCGACAAGAGCGTGCCCGCCTCGCGTCGCGGCTCCTGTAGACCCGCGACGCGCAACGCGGTCGAAGCCTCGCGCAGCGCCTCCGCAATCGTCAACGTCCCTTCAAGACCTTCTCTCATTTCAGTCAGCAACACTCTCAAACGCCCGCGCGTGGCCTGTGCACCGCGGGCTGGGCTATAATACGCGGCAACCGAGGCAAGACAAAAAAGACCTCCGCCCGCCGTGCTTCCCCATGCGGAGGCGCGGCGGCGGATTCAAGGAGGGAGTGGAGAGGTGAAAGCTGAGCTACACATACAGGGCATGCGCGGCGACTCTTGCGCCGCGCTCATCAAGGACACGCTCGAAGACACGGCCGGCGTCTACGGCGCCGATGTCAACTTCGGCGGCAAGACCGCGGTCGTCAACTTCGACGAGAACGTCGTGCAGCAGAAGACGCTGATTAAGAAGCTACAGGACATCGGTTACAACGCGACCGAGGGCGACCAACAACAGGGGGCGACGAACAATGGCTGAAGCAGAGAACAAGTTGGAGCAGACGAACGACAACCCGGTGGACGACCGCGGCACGGACGCCGCCGGGGGGCTCGCGCTGCTGCGCCGCCTGCGCGACAACGGCTTTGAATCGGACGACGAGAAGTTCGCCGTCGTCCTCGGCCGCCCCGTGGAAGAGGTCGCGGCATGGATGGAGGGCACCGAGCCCCCCGACGACGACATCATCATGAAGGCCCGCGGCATCGCGCAGGAGCGGGGCATTGAAATCGAGTAGGCGGTAGGCAGATGGCAGTAGGCAGTTCAGAGCCCATCATCGGGGCTTCTGATTTAAACCTTCAACTGTCTTAAAGCGGAGCGGCTGCCTACTGCCATCTGCCTACTGCTTACTATTTCTTATGAACGACAAGGTCAGCCGCGCCGCCGCCGTGCTCGTCGAGTCGTACGAGCATGGCGGCGTGAAGATTCACCATCTCGACCGAAGGCCCTTGCCTTCGCGCGACGCGGCCGTGTGCATGCTCGACGCGTTGCAGGAGCTGCTCTTTCCGGGTTACACCGGCGCGCAAGGGTTGACCGGCGCGGGGCTGCGCCTGCACGTCGAGTCGCGCGTGGCTTGGCTCTACGAGACTTTGACCGAGCAGATTGCGCGCGCCGTCAACCACGGCCATCTGCTCGAAGACGCGTGCCCCGTCACCGAGCGGCAGGCGACCGAGTGCGCCGAGGAGTTCATCGCGCGCCTGCCCGCCGTGCGCGAAGTCCTCGCCACGGACGTGCGCGCCGCCTACGAAGGCGACCCGGCCGCGCGCTGCTACGACGAGATCATCTTCAGCTACCCCGGCCTCTACGCCATCATGACGTACCGCCTCGCGCATGAGCTACATGCTTTGGACGTGCCGCTCATCCCGCGCATCATGACCGAGCACGCGCACAGCCGCACAGGCATCGACATTCATCCGGGCACGCGCGTCGGCCCCGCCTTCTTCATCGACCACGGCACGGGCGTCGTCGTCGGCGGCACGGCCGTCATCGGCTCGGGCGTCAAGCTCTATCAAGGCGTCACGCTCGGCGCCTTCTCTTTCGACAAGGACGCCGACGGCCAGCTCATCCGCCACACCAAGCGCCACCCGACCATCGAAGACGACGTAGTCATCTACGCCGGCGCCACCATTCTCGGCGGCGACACCGTCATCGGCCGCGGCTCCGTCATCGGCGGCAACGTCTGGCTCACGCACTCCGTCCGCCCCGGCACACGCGTCCTCCAGGACTCGCCCAAGCTCCGCATCATCACCGCCGAAGAGGCCGCCGCCTCCTGAACGAACCTTGAGTTTTTAAACGGCCATCCCGCGACGGGGCGGCCCTCATCGTAGACGCAACGCGGCGCATGCTCCTTCGCGCCGCCGAGGCAGTTCCCCGCAAACATCTGCGGACTTGACCTGACCGAGGAGGAGATTCAAATGCACAACGTTCGGAGTCGTCGGAGATTCTTGAGCAGCGCGGGGCTGCTGGCGCTGCTGCTGTTCGCGGCGGTCGCGCCGTCGCAGGCGCAGCAGGACAAGCAGACGCGCTATGCCATCGAGCGCGCGCAGATCGGCGTGAGCGGGAAGATCATACAGGAACGCGGCGGCACTTGGAGCGACGTGACCTTCGACCAGACGCGCACGCAGACGTGGCGCATCTCGGACAAGCTGACGGGCGTGCGCGGCGGCGGCACACACCCACCCGGTGGCTCGAACGGGCGCTCCTTCACCTACGAGGCGACCGTCAACCATCGCAACGGAAGCATCGAGCAGGTCACCTACGAGTGGGGTCGCGGCGGCGGGGGCGGGGGGCGCGACGACCGTCGCGTGCCGCGCTGGCTCGTCGGCTCTTGGAATGGCCGGAGCCCCTCGAACCGCCGCCGCGTCTCGCTGACGGTCGGGAGCGACGGGGCCGCCTCGGCAGTCTACGACAACGGCTCGCGCGACGAGGGCCGGTACGACAACGGGCAGATACGCTTTAACAACTCGACCGAGTGGGACGTGAGCCGCATTGATGAGGGGATGCGCGCCGCCGCCGGCACGCGCTCCGAAGTTTTCAGAAGCGGCGCGGGCGACGGCTACGACAATACGGAGGACGACAACGGGCGCGTCCCGCGCTGGGCGCTGGGGACTTTCCGCGGCACGACCGACAGCGGCGAGAGCGAACTCGTCATCCGCGCCGACGGCACCGCGACCGCCCGCTCGCTCGCGAAGAATCAGAGTTTTCAGGGCACCTACTCGAACGGCGTGCTCCGCTTCGACTGGGGCACCTTCAACATTCAGCGTGACGGCGACGGCATACGCACCGTCCAGACCAACAATCGCAACAACCAGACCTCCTACCGTCGCACGGGCAATTGAGCGCGGTTGGCCGTCAGCTAAAACAGAAGGCGAAAAGCTAACCGCTAAACGCCAACCGCTCTCTTGGAATCGGGCGGGCATTAGGAGTATCTTGAGAGCGTAAGTCAGAGAAGTTTTCCATTCCTCCGTTGGTGCGAGCCGTAACCCCCAAGTCCTGCCGGACTGGGGGTTCGGTCGTTTCAGGGGCGGAAAGTTAAACGAGGTTGGCCGGTGGAAGGGAGCAATCCTCGATGAGCGCCTTCTCGAAAAGCCTTCTGCTTTTCCTTTTGAACTGGCTCGACGCGCAGCTCACCATCCTGTGGGTGCGCGGCGGCGTCGCGACCGAGGGGAACGGCCTGATGGCCTACCTGCTCGACCTCGGCAACGTGCCCTTCCTCTGCGCTAAGCTCATGGTCGGCGGGCTCGTCGCCTACACGCTCTATCGTTTCTCGCACGTCGCGCTCGCACGGCGCGGCCTGCGGCTCACGCTTGGCCTCTATCTCGCGTTGATGCTCGTCCACGTCGCCACGGGCGCCTCCGCCCTCGGCTGGCATCCGCCCGAGGCGCTCGCCGCCGTCTTCCATCTCTCCTCGAAGGTCTACGCGCTCCTCTCGTAAGGAAGTAGGCAGTGGGCGGACGCCAGTAGGCAGTTAAAAGACAAAGCATCGCGAAATAATCGGAGGCGGCGAGTCGATAAGCTCGCCGCCTCCGAATTCATTGGGGCCGTTCTCCTCTCTTAACTGCCTACTGCCGTCTGTCCACTGCCTACTGATTTACTTTTTCGCCACACTGGAACTTTTTCGCCACGCCGTCTGAACTAAGACGGGCGTGCGCGCTTGTGAACTGCCGCGCGCGCCGCTTCGTAGTAAAATTGTCTCCCGCGCAAAGCAGGCTCGGACGCAAAGGGGGCGCAACGCCGCCCGCGCGCGGCGGCATCTTAGTTGCGATAACAGTTGGGCAGGTGATTTATGAGACATTCAAGGAACAGAGCCATGTATAACATCTCGGCACGTCAAATCCTCTCCATCGCACTTCTGTCGGCCTTCATGGCGGCGGCGGGCGTCGCGTGCTTCGACCGCTGGGGCGGCCGTTTCCACCAGACGACCTCGGCCTTCAACGAAGACGCGGCCGCGACCGCCAGCATCGCAGGCGTGGCAGACCCTTCGGTCGCCACCGACGAGCAGAACAACATCGAAGTCTTCCGCGCCATCTCACCCGGCGTCGTCTCCATCAGCACGACGCGCCAGCCGCGCAGCTTCTTCGACGCCGGACAGCGCGGCGGCGGCACCGGCTCCATCGTCGACGAGCAGGGGCACATTCTGACCAACTTCCACGTCATCGAGGATGCAGATCAGGTCACCGTCAGCCTCGGCGGCGACAAGACCTACCCGGCGCGCGTCATCGGCCGCGACCCGGACACAGACCTCGCCGTCCTACAGGTTCAGGACGTGCGCGAGACTCTCCGGGTCGTCCCGATGGGCGACAGCGACCGCCTCTCGGTCGGCCAGAAGGTCTTAGCCATCGGCAACCCCTTCGGGCTCGATAGGACGCTCACGACCGGCGTCATCTCCGGATTGCAGCGACCCATCGAGGCGCGCAACGGCCGCATTATCGAGGGCGCCATCCAGACCGACGCGTCGATTAACCCGGGCAACTCCGGCGGGCCCCTGCTCGACTCGCAGGGGCGCATGATCGGCATCAACTCACAGATACTCTCGCCCGACGGCGCGGGCTCGGTCGGCGTCGGCTTCGCCATCCCCGTCAACATCGCGCGGCGCATCCTGCCGCAGCTCATCCGCGAGGGTCGCGTCGTGCGCCCGAAGCTCGGCGTCTACTCGCGCGCCGTCACCGACCTGCGCGGCATACGCCTGCCTGTGGGCGAGGGGCTGCTCGTGCTTCAGCTCGACCCCAACGGCTCGGCCGCCGCGGCGGGTCTGCACGGACTCTCTGAGACGGCTCAGGGCGACCTCGTCGTCGGCGACATCATCACCAGCATCGACGGCGAGAAGGTCGAGAGCCAGAACGACCTCTACAAGATTCTCGACCGTCACCAGTTCAATGATGTCGTGCAGGTCGAACTCGTGCGCGGCAACGGCCAACGCGTCACCGTCCCCGTCCGCCTCCTCCCCGAACGGCCCCAGCGCGGCACCACGCGGCGCGAGTAGCCTCTACCGAAAGAGAGTCAAACACAGAGACACGGCTGGTTGAGTTTATATCTCAGCCAGCCGTGTCTCTGCGTTGAACTCCCGCTTGCTATACTTTCGTTGTGACTGAGACAGAGCACTTCGTTAACGACGGCACCGGCTGGGAGTGTAAGCGCTGCCGCGCGTCGCCGGATACAAAGGCCGCGCTCGACGAAGGGCCGGGCCGCTTCTTCCGCGAGGGCGAGGCCGAGAGCGGCGCCCCGCGCCTCTCATCGCACGCGCACGCGCGTTGGGCCGACGACGCGCGCACGCGGCTCCGCTGCACACATTGCGGCGCCGAAGAGAGCGTCCGCTCAATTCGACAGTAGTCGCTTCAGCTCGCTCACGCGCTCGTCGGGCGCGCCGTAGCGTGCGCGGTAGTCTTCGATGCTGCGGCGGATGGTTTCGAGCGCGGCCCCGCGGTCGTACACGTCCGCGATCTCGACGCGGCGGGGCGACTCCTGCGGCAGTTGCTTGTAGGTGAGGAAGTAGTGCTGGAGCCTGTCAACCAGCCCCTTCGGCGCCTTACTGAGGTCGTCGATGTGGCCGTAGGCCACGTCGTTTTCAAGCACGGCAATGATCTTGTCGTCGGCCTCGTCGCCGTCCACCATGCGCAGCCCGCCGATGGGCACGGCGCGCACGAGGAAGTTGGCGTGCGCGGCCGGCCGCTCCGTCAGCACGCAGATGTCCATCGGGTCGCCGTCGCCGCGGATGGCTCCCGCGCGCCCCAGAGTCTCGCGGCACAACTCGCCCACGCGGTCGCCGCAGAAGGTCTGCGGGATGAAGCCGTAGAGCGTCGGCGGGAACGAAGAGAAGCGCTGCGGCCTGTCCACGCGCAGGTGCCCCGAAGGCTTGTCCAACTCATACTTGACGGCGTCGGTCGGCACAATCTCGACGTAGACGTTGACGACCTCCGGCGCCTCCTCACCCGGCGGGATGCCGTGCCACGGATGCGCCTGAAACATCAGCCCCAACAGTCGTTCGAGCCTCTTCTCGTCTTCGTCCATTCTCTTAGACCTCTTCCCTTAAGCTGCTTGCATCGTGCTAAAATCTCGCTCGCCCCGGCCGCCGCTGTTTCGCAAATTATGTGCGCGCCGGGTCTGACCTGTCCACGCGCTGTGGAAGTTTTAAGCCCGAAGGTCATCCTTAAATTTCATGTCCGCCACGACGACGACAACGACGACGCTGAAGGAGGCCGCGCCCGCGCGCCCGCTCTCGATGCGCTGGCTCATCAGCGCGCGCGAAGACCTCGTGTGGTTCATCGGATCGGTCGCGTCGAGCTACGCGCTGTTCGTGCTCTACGTGTGGGGCTGGATGCCGCTCGTGCCGATGATGGCGGCGTGGGCCGTCCTCGTTGACGCGCCGCACGTCTTCGCAACCTTCTCGCGCACCTACTTCGACCGCGAGGAGCGGCGCGCGCGTGGGCGTCTGCTCTGGTGGTCGCTTCTCTTCTTCGCGGTGGGCCCTCTGGCCGTCGTCGCCGGCCTCGGCTTCGTCTTCTTCTTCCTCGCGGCGCTGTGGGCCTACTACCACCTCGTCAAACAGCACTACGGCTTCATGGTGCTCTATAAGAAGAAGAACGCAGACCTCGACGCGGCGGACAACTTCCTCGACCGCGCGTTTCTTCTCTTAGCCTTCACGTATCCTTTCGTCTGGTTCGCCGCCCACGACGAAGAGGCTCTGCGGCGCGTGCCGTTGGGGCTGCACGGGGGGCTCGGGATGTTGGAGTCGGCGCTGCTCGCGCTGACCGTTGCGGCCGCGGTCGTTTGGGTTGGAAGACAGGTGCAGCGCGTCATCTTAGGTCTGCCGCTCGACGTGCCGAAGTATCTTCTGCTGGTGGCCGCGATCCCGATGCACTGGGTCGTGCTGCTGACGCCGATGCCGCACAAGCCCATCGCCATCGTGGCGATGCTGACCATCTATCACAACCTTCAGTATCACCGTCTCATCTGGTTTCACAATCGCAAGTACACGCGCGACGGCGAGTGCAGAGAGCGACACGGCGCGGCCGAGTTCATCAGCCGCAGGCTCGTGCACTACGTTGCGCTCGGCGTCCTCTTCGGCATCTGGTATCAGGTGCCGCGCCAGTACATCAACCACGCCGCCGACTCCGGCGCCTTCTTGACGCAGCTCGCCTCGGGCTTCCTCTGGGGCTATGCGCTGCTGCACTACTACCTCGACTCTAAGATCTGGCGCGTGCGCCGCGACCCCTCGGTCGGCAAGGCGCTCAGGATGGAGTGAGCCTCGGACTAACGCTCTTGACTTAACAAGACGAGAAGGCCGCGGGGACGAATCCCACGCGGCCTTCCCTTTCCCCTTGTTCTTTTCGCCGGCCGACTACTTCCGGTTCTCTTTGTTCGTATCGGCCACGGCCTTGAGCGCCTGGAAGGTGGGCGGCCAGAGGCCGACGAAGATCGCCGCCGACTTCTTGCCCGCGAAGAAGAGTGCGAGCGAGCCGCCGATGGAGGCCAGAGTCAGGATGTGGAACAGGCTCACGCCCGCCGCGCCCTTCGTTGACTCGTCCATCGTGCGGAGCGTCGATTCGACCACGTCCGTGCCCGCCGTCATGCTTTGATTGCCGCTAAAAGTAGGTGTATCCTCCGCCATCTTCGATGCTGCTGTTGCCATCTACATTCCCCCTCTGTTCGTTCGTTGTAAGTTGGTCAGTCGAGTTCCCCGCCCGAGTCGGCTCGCCCTTTAAGAAATGCCACCCCGAAGAGTAAGAAGAGCGAGAGTCCGGCGATGAACAGGCCGCGCCTGCCCTTCGTCCCGTTTCGGTTCGTAACGTCTGACATGCCTTGAGTCTGTTGCTACTACTGTGCCGCGTCCTCACACCACGCGCGCGTGACTCGATGGCGGTACTCGAAGAGGCGACGCAGGCGCGGCTCGACCAAGAGCGGCGCGGCCAGACGGCCGAGCACGCCCAGCGGCGTCTCGTATTCGACTTCGTCACGAAGCACCGCACCCTTTTCGTGCGGCTCGACAAAATGCCGGTGCCGCCAACTCTTGAAAGGCCCCTCGACCTGCACGTCCTCGAACATGCGCGGCGGGTCGTAGGCCGTGTGCCGCGCCAGCCAAAGCACTTTGAGCAGGCCGAACATGCGTGTTTCAATCAAAGCCGAGGAGCCGACGCGCAGGTCGGCGGCCGCGCTGACCACACGCGTCGGCTCCCAGGGCGGCGTCAGGCGCTTGAGCGCGTCCGGCCGCTCGTGAAAGCCGAAGACGCGTTCGGGGGATGCGCGAATGACGCTCTGCTTCGAAAAGATCATGACTCAAAAATGCGGGGCCGCCTGACTCGGAGCCGTAACGACCCGCGTGCGTCCGGCCCTTGAGCCGCCGGAGAGGCGGCCCCGCCTCCAAACATGAGCGACTTGAGAACTCGCACATAGTACACGAAACGCTCAAATCGTGCAACACAAATTATTAACAAAGTGAATCCATTTTAGTTGTCGTCAAATTCGCGGTTTCCACTTGGACGGGTCGCGGAAACGACGTATCCTGTAAACGCTTGAATCGCTCATGAACTATTCTCCGACAAAATTCCTGACCACGCGCCAGCTCTCGCGCGTCTGGCTCGTCAGCGAGGCGACGATTAAGCGCTGGGCCGACACGGGGCAGCTCAAGTCGAGCCGCACCGTGGGCGGCCACCGCCGCTTTCCGCTCGCGGAGGTGATGCGTTTCCAGACCGAGCGGGGTCTCGGCGCGACGACCCACGGCGCCTCGGTCGCGACCGCGACCGCCAACGCCCCGGCCGCAGAGTTCGACGCCGAACAGGCGGCCGAGCAGTTCTTTCAGGCCATCAAGCGCGGCCACGCCGGAGAGGCCACGGCGCTCCTGCTCGAAGCACACATGCTTGGCGTCGAGCTGGACTTAATCTTCGACGCGGTCGTCGCCCCTTCGCTCCGGCGCGTGGGCGACCTCTGGTACGGCGAAGAGATGTCCGTGGCGGAGGAGCATCTGGCGACGAGCACGGCGACGCGCGCCGTCGAGTCTCTGGCGGCCTCGACCCGGCGCGCGGGCGCGAAGGCGGGCGCGGCCGTCTGCTGCGCCGCCGAAGAGGAGATGCACACGCTGCCCGTGCTCTGCGCGCAGGCGTTGCTGGAAGGCGCGGGCTGGGACGTGCGCAACCTCGGCGGGCACACGCCCTTCTTCGCCTTGGCCGAGTACGTCGAGCAGCAGCGGCCGTCGCTCGTCTGCGTCTCTGCGACCTTGCAGCGCGAGCTGGAACACAACGCGCGCGACTACGCGCAGCTCTCGACGGCGGCGCGCACATGCAACGCGCGCATCGTGCTCGGCGGCGAGGGCTTCCGCGAGGGGGCCGTCCGCGCGCGCTTCCCCGCTGAGCTGCACGCCGAGTGCTTCAAAGACCTCTCAGAGTTCGTCCGCCAGCTCGACTGACGCAGGACGGTTGAGAGCCGCGCGGTTGAAAACTTTTTACGAGGCTACGACGATGAGTAGAGAGCAGATATCTTCGACCACAACCCTTGACGCGGCCGGCAACGCTTCTGTCCACGGCCTCGCCGCCATTGTCGAGCGGCTCAAGCGCATGGACGGCCCGCCCGCGTTCGAGGAGCTGAGCGCATTGCTCGGGGGCGTCGAGGTCAATGCCGAAGAGCTGCGCCCCTACGTCTCGTTCAAGGAGAGCACGTACGCGCGCCACCGCGTGCACTTAGGCTCCCACGCGGAACTGCTCGTGCTCTGCTGGCGGCCGGGGCAGCGGACGCCCATCCATGACCACGCAGGCTCTTACGGCGCGGTGCGCGTGCTGCGCGGTGTGATGTGGGAGACACTCTTCGAGATGGAAGGCGACGCGGGGCTCGTCTATAAATCCTCTTGCGAGTGGATGCCCGGTCAAGTCACAGGCGCCGACGTGCCCGACATACATCAGCTCGGCAACCCGGACGTGAGCGGCCAAGACCTCGTCACGCTACACCTCTACGCGCCGCCACTCACCAGCCTCAACGTCTACAAGGTCGGCCGCCGCGACTCCACCAGCACCCTCTGGATGAACTCTTGGAACCCGACCATCTGAGCGGCGACGGCATCGCTCCACTCAACCCAAAGACGGCGCCTGCTTCTGCCCGCCGTCCTTGCGCGCCCACTCGGCAATCCACGACTGATTCTCCGCCGACAGCACCGCCTCGCAGTCGAGGATGAAGCGGTTGCGCTCGGCGTCGTCGGCCTCTGTGCCGAAGGTCTGCCAGCCGACGCGCAGCGCGTCGAGGTTGCGCGCCGCGGCCGTGTAGCTGCCGATGAGATACTGTAGGCGATTGGCGTAGAGGTATGAGGCCAGCGAGGCGGTGGCGGTGGTGATGACGATGAGCCAGACCCCGGCCCCGCCGCCTCCGAGCGCGCCGAGGATGAAGGCCGCCACGCCGAGCACGAGGGTCAGGCTCCTGACACGCCCGACGACGACGCGATGCTCGCCCGCCGTGCGGCGGTAGTACCTCAACTGGTCGTCGAGCCGTTGCGCGACATACTCGTCCGTCGAGAGCGGGCAGGGCGGCATCCTCTCAAGCCGCCGCTCCTCCGCGACCGTCTCCTCCTGCAAGTCGCCGACGCCCGCGAGAATCCCGCGTGCGCGTTCGAGCAGGGCGCGCGTAACCGGCCCTTCGTACGGCGGAGCGCCCGCGGCCAGCAGGTAGCCTTCGCGCTTGAAGGCTTCGGCCGCGGCGCGCGCGCGCAGCCAGCTCCCCTCACGTTCGGGGCCGAGCAGCTCTCTCGTGAGGAAGGCGGCCAGCCCCAGCAGGACGCCGCCCGCGACGCTGAACGCCGAGCGCGGCACGACGTTCCACGTCGGCCAGCCCTCCGGCCAAGGGAGTGCGCGCGGGTCGCTGATCGCTCCGAGGACGGCCGCCGCCATCCCGAGCAGCAGCACGCGGAGCCGCCACGCGGAAAGAGCCTTCTGGTGCTTCAAGGCCGTCTCGTCCCAAACCCTGTACTGCCCCCAGAAGTGTTCGAGGGCGGCGCGCCTCTGCTCCTCCTGCTGCGGGTCTTGCGGCATGATCATGCAGACTCTTTCTCCGGCCGAGAGGGCTCAGTCTTCGTCGTGCTCTTCGCCGTTGTAGTGGAGTCGGGCGGGCTCGTCGTCGATGACGGTTTCGAGGTGGACGGGGCGGCCCCAGAGTGTGTGGACGTGTTCGAGGACACGGCGGGCGTAGTTGATGTCCAGCTCAGCACCCTCGAACTGGTGTTTGAGATAAAGCTCGCGGTTGTTGTTGTAGTCGCCGTCGGCGACGACGATGTAGGGGAAGCCGAAGTTGGTCATGTTCGAGACGAGCTGGTCGCGCACACGCTCCCAACGCTTCTCCGACACCGTCCACTCCTCATCGTCCACCAGCTCGTAGACGAACAGGTCAAGCTCCTCACACAGCTCCTCGGTCAGATAGTTGCGCAGGAACGAAACGTCGTTCTCGACCTCGCGCACCTCGAAGAGCTTCGCGCGTCCGCCCCCGGGCTCGCGGCCTAACCGCTCGCGCTCCTCCGCAGACGGACTGTCCCAACGCTGCTCGATGTTCTCCAAAATTTTATAGCCCAAATAATACGGGTTGAGCTGCCCCTTGTGCGGCGACACGACCCCCGAGTGCAGCTCCGCGAACTCCAACAGCTCCATGTCCGGCAAGTCCAGCTCGCGCATGATTCGCGAGTGCCAGTACGAGGCCCAACCTTCATTCATGATCTTCGTCTGCATCTGCGGGACGAAGTACTCCATCTCTTCGTGCATCATGGCGATGACATCGCGCTGCCAGTCCTTGAGGGCGGGCGAGTTGCGCATGATGTAGTAGAGCAGGTCTTTCTCGGGGAGGCGGTCGCCGCGCGGGCGGTCGTCGTCGTCCGCAGCCTCTTGGGGCTCGGGCGCGCGGCCGAGGTTCCAGAGGTCGTCGTAGCGGCCGGGGGGCTTCGGCGCCTTCTTGGTGCCGGGCTTGGGCTCGCGCTCCTCGCGGCGGATGAAGAAGTTGGGGTCGATGTGCTCTTCGATGGAGAGCACGGCGTCGAGGAGGCGCTCGACGGTCTTGCGGCCGTACTTGAACTCGTACTCGCCCATGCGCCCCGCGTGCGCCGAGACGGTCTCGACCATGCGGCGGTTGGTCTTCGAGAAGTAGGCGTTGTGCTTGAAGAAGTCCACGTGGCCGAGGACGTGCGCCATGACGAGCTTGTTCTGGACGGGGCCGTTCGTCTCAAGCAGAAAGCCGTAGGCGGGGTTGGTGTTGATGACGACCTCGTAAATCTTCGAGAGGCCGAAGTCGTACATCGTCTTCATGCGGTGGTACGCCTTGCCGAACGTCCAGTGTGAGTAACGCCCCGGCAGAGCGTAGGAGCCGATCTCGTACATGACCGTCGCCGGTACCACCTCGAAGCGGACGGGGTACGGGTCGAGCCCGAAGCCGCGCGCCACCTCCCAGATGCGTTCGAGCGCAGCCTCCAGCCCCTTGATCTCGCGGTCTTCCATGCACGTATTCTCCCCCGCCCGCGCCGCCGCTGCAAGCATAATAAGAGAAAGGGTGGCGGAACGTGCCCGCCACCCTTTGGATTGTTGAAGAGACTACGGTCAGAACGCGAAGCGCACGCCGAACTCGCCCGCGAAGCTGTGCGGGAGGATGTTGCCGCTCGGGGTGATGAACGCGTTCGGCGTGCCGAACGTCGAAAGGCGCACGTCCGAGACGTAGTTGTTGCCGAAGTTCGCGCGGTTGGTCAGGTCGAACATCTGGAAGAAGGTCGTCAGGTCAAGACTCTCCTTGAAACGGAAGTTCTTGCTGACGCGCAGGTCTACGTTGAAGAAGGGCTGCCCGCGCACGTTGTCGAACGGGGCGAACGTGCAACTGCCCGACCTCAGACAGTTGCGATAGAGGACGCGGTTGGCGTTCGATGCGGCCGGGTCGCCGAACGCGGTGAAGGTGGCCCGCAGGTCGTTCGGGTTGTTCGTGAAGACGACGACGTGCGAAGTGCCGCGCCCCGCCCCGACGCCGAGTATGTCCACGCCGGTGCCGTAGCCGGCCGTGTAGGGACGGGCCGATTCGGCCTGCACGATGGGGGCGAGCTGGAACCCGCCGGGCAGGTTGACGACGCCGCTCAAAGAGAAGCGGTGGCGCGTGTCGGTCGGCGTGGGGCCGAGTTCATACGAGGCGAATAAGTTGAACGGATCCCACGCGCGGTTGCGGAAGGCCGCGGAGTTGCCGTTGTAGGCGAGCGCGCGCGCGAGCGTGTAGGTCGCATTGACGGTGAAGCTCTGGTGCAGCCGGCGACGGTAGTTGACGTTCATGCCGTCGTAGCGCGAGCGCCCGACCGACGCCTCAAGGTCGATGCGCCCGAGCGCGGGCTGCCCGGCGGCGGTCAGCGCGGCGGTCAGCGTGCGCGAGGTGATCTCGGCGCCGTTGCTCGCAAGGAAGATCGCCCGCGTCGGGTTGATGTTGACCGTCTTCGACTCGTGCAGGCCGAGCACGTGCACGTAGTCCACCTCAAGCACAGAGTACTGGTTGAACTGCCACGCATAGCCCACGTTCCACTGCTGCGTGTATGGGTTCTGGTAGTCGGGATCCATGATGCGCCCGGTGTTCGCCGCCGCGAGCTTGGTCTGCGGCGCGGGGATGGTCGGCAGCGGGTCGATGCCGAACCGCCAGTTCGAGAGCAGGATGTTCGTCCCCGGCACCAGGTCGCCGCTGGCGATGCTGAAGACGCTGGAGAAGATCGTGGGGTTGGACTGCTGAATCATGAACAGCGGGATGTTGAGAAAGGTCTGCCCGTAGTAGAGGCCGTAGCCGCCGCGCAGGACGTGATGGCCGTTGCCCGCCATGTCCCAAGCGAAGCCGACGCGCGGGCTGAAGTCGCGGTTGTCGTCCTCCGGCAGCGAGCGCGCGGCCGGGTGGTTGATGGCCTTCAGCGCGAGGTAGGTGCGGTTCTTGTCCTGCGCGGTGCCGCCGATGAGGTTGAAGTCCTTGTCCCAGCGCAGGCCGAGGTTGAGCGTCAGGCGGCGGGTCGCCTTCCAGTCGTCCTGAAAGTAGGCACCGAACATCTTCGCGCCGCCCGGCAGGTTGAAGTAAGGGTTGCCGGCCGTGGCCGTCATGCCGGAGGCGATGCCCGGGGTCGCGAAGCCCGCGGGCAGCGCACGGATGGCGCTCGGCAGCAGCGACCAGTCTATCTCCAGCGTCGGATTGAACTCGAAGAACCCGCCGAGCTTCGGCTCCCACAGATAGTCGAAGCCGGTCTTGAACGTGTGGTTGCCCTTGACGACGGAGAGGTCGTCCTTGAACTGGTACTTCTGCTGATAGGACTCCTGCGGCACGTTGATGTTGGTGCCGAAGCTGATGCTCTGGGGGAAGAGGAAGTAGGGCACCCGCAAGTCCGAATCAATCAGGTTGTGCCAATACTGGAAGCCGACCGTCGCCGCATTCACCACCGTGTTCGAGAGCGCGGAGTTGAGCGTGACGTTGCCCAGTTGCAGCCTGTTCGTCGTGAAGTTCCCCGCGGTCAGGTCGTTGTTGTTGCCCGACTGGTCGTTGAGGCCGCGGTTGCTCTGGTCGTTGTAGCTGACGAAGGCGGTGTGTCGATTGTTGAAGGTGTGGTCGATGCGCGCGTTGACGCGCCAGTCTTTGTAGGGCGTGGGCAGCACCGTCGCGGGCTGCGCGCCGAGATTCGTGACGAGGCTCAGCTCGCGGAAGGCCGTGGCGGTGACGGGAATCGAGGTCGCCTCGTTCTGCCGTTCGAGGGCGAAGAAGAAGAAGGTGCGGTCGTCGCCGTACGTGACGGGGCCGCCCTCGCCGAAGTGCGGGAAGCGGACGGGGCCGCCGATGGAGCCGCCCCAAATCTTGCGATTGAACGGCGGCTTCGTCGTGAGCTTCTGCCGCGTCGTCGGGTCAACTTCAATCGCGTTCAGCTTCTTGTCGCGCAGTTGGTAGAACATCGAGCCGTGGAAACGGTTCCCGCCCGACTTGGTCACGACGTTGACGGCCGCGCCCTCCGAGCGCCCGTTGACGGCCGAGAAGCGCTGCGTGCTGATGACGAACTCCTGAATGGCTTCGAGCGGGAACTGCATGACGGGGCCGCCCACCGTGTTGTCCTTGTTGTCGATGCCGTTGACCGTGACGTTGACGTTGCGCCCCGACGAGCCGTTGACGCCGAAGATGGCGATGCGGCGCTTCGTCGGGTCGTAAGAATCGACGGGCTTGGCGCCGGGGGCGAGGTAGGCGAGGTTGCCGAGGTCGCGCCCGTTCAAGGGCAAGTCCTGCACCTCGCGCGGGGTGATGTTGACGCTGATGTCGGTCTTCTGCTGGTCGAGCAGCGGCGCCTCGCTCGTCACCGTCACCATCTCAGAGCGTGTGCCCGGCGAGAGAGTGAAGTCGAGCGTGGTCGTCTTGCCCACGAGCAGCTCGACCTTGTTGGCGGTCACGTCGCCGAAGCCGGTGGCGTTGACCTTCACGTCGTAGAGGCCCGCGGGCAGCAGGTCGATTCTGTAAGTCCCTTCCTCGCCCGTCGCGGCCGTGCGCGCGAGCCCCGTCGCGACGTTGATGACGGTGACGGAGGCGCCGGGGACGACGGCCTCCTTGATGTCCTTGACGGTGCCCTCGACCGAGGCGCTCGCCGTCACCTGCGCGGGCGTGGGCGCGCACAAGCAGAGCAGCAGCAGACACGCCGGAAGCGCGCCTGCGCCGAGGCGCTTCAACAGATACTTCGAAAAGCTTCGTCCTGAGATTCTCATGATGTGCTCCTTCTCCGACCTGAAAGGGATTTAGATTCTTTGGTAGAAGGCAAAGAGGGGACAGCCCGCAGAGGCACGAGCCATCCTGTTGACCGCTTGTTCGAAGAATGCTTGGAAGACTGCCTTGCGGCGCCGCGGGGCGGCCGGGCCGCTTCAGCGAACTGTTACTGCTGGGGCGCCATTGTAAATGAATTTATTTGGATGTCATCCATTTTTTTGTAACGGCGGGGCGCGCGAAGGTCGAGGCGGGGTTCGGCACGGGAGGATGTGGGGAGTTCAGGGCTTCGCTTCGAGCAGGACGTAGGTGTCTTGACTATCGAGGTTCTGCGGCTGGTTGATGGGCAGCTCCGTGTCTTTGAACTCGCCCGCAAGATACTGCCGGAAGAATGCTGAGAAGTTCGACTGTTTAATCGCCCGGGTCAAAACCTTCCCGTCGGGCGAGACCTCCCAGCGCATCGTCACATCGAGACTCGTGTAGACCACGCCGCCCTTAATCGGTTGGTCGGGCATCGAGACGCGATGGACGACGACCAGCGCGTCGCCATCCCACGCCGACTTGGACTTGACCTCGGCGCCGGCCAGCTTGCTGTTCGCGACGATGAAGTAGTAGACCATGCCGCTGTTAGTCTCGCCGCGCCCGTCGGTGTAGTAGGTCAACTCATAATTCTTCGACTTGGAGCCGACCGCGTGGACGACACTGAACTTCAGGGCGGAGTCTTGCTGCTCGATGTTGACTTTCGTCCAGCCGTCCGGGCCGGCCTGCGGCATCTTGTCCTTCTCGCCCTTGGGAATCCAGGTGCCGACGAACGACGGCCGGCGCGCAGCCGTTACCTGTTTGCTTGTTTGTGAGTCGCTCGCCGCTTGGCTGCCCGTCTGTGAGAAGGCGCGCGGCGCGGTCAGCAGGAGGAGCAGGGCGCCGAAGACCCACAGCATTTTAGACGGGGACATGATTCTCTTCTTCAGGCTTCGACGCCGCGGCGGCCGAAGAACTGTTTGAGGGCCGGGTAGACATCCTCTTTGTCGTCGATGCGGACGCCGATGAAGCGCTCCTTCTGGCGCAGGCGGTCGTTGAAGATGGAGAGCAGCGCGCCCGAAGGGCGCCGGTAACCCCCGCCGCCCTCTTCGCCGATCTCGCCGTAGCCGAAGAGGTTGCACGTCTTGATGAGTTCGTCGGCGAGACGGACGGCCTCCTCGTTGTCTGAGTAGTAGTTGTCGCCGTCGGAGAAGTGGAACGGGTAGATGTTCCAGTCCGAAGGCCGGTAGCGCGCCGCGATGATGTCGAGCGCGAGCTGATAGGCGCTTGAGACGACCGTCCCGCCCGACTCGCCCTGCGTGAAGAACTGCTCCTCCGAAACCTCCTTCGCCTCCGTGTGGTGCGACACGAAGACGATCTCGACGTTGTCATACTTCGTCCGCAGGAACCGCACCATCCAGAAGAAGAAGGAGCGCGCGATGTACTTCTTGAACTCGCCCATCGAGCCCGACACGTCCATCAACGCGAGCACGACGGCGTTGGACTCGTAGCGCTTGTCCTCCTCCCAAGTCTTAAAGCGAAGGTCTTCTTTGCGGACGCCGCCGAAGCGTGGCTCGTTCGACTCGCGGGCGTTGCGCTTGATGTTCTCTAAAATCATCCGGCGCTTGTCGAGGTTCGAGAAGACGCCGGTGCGGCGAATCTCGTTGAAGCGGGTTGTCTTCGCGGGGACGGCCTTCTTCGCCTTGTCTTCGAGGAAAGGGAGTTGCAGGTCTTCAAAGATGAGCGCGGCCAGCTCGTCGATGTCCACCTCGGCCTCGTAGTACTCGGCGCCTGCGTCCTGTCCCGCGGGCCCTGCGCCGCGTCCCGCCCCTTGACCCTGCTGCCCCTCGCGCGCGATGACATCGCCGACGCGCGTCTTGCCGTCGCCCGTGCCGACGTGCTTCTTCTTCCGGTGGTCGAAGCGGAACTTGTACTCGTCGAGCGAGCGGATAGGCACCTTCACCGTGCGCTTGCCGTCCGAGAGGATGATGGCCTCGTTCGAGACGATGGAGCCGAGGTTCTTGCGCACAGCCTCCTTCACGCGCTCCTTATGCCGCTCCTGATCGATGATGCCCTTGCGCTGCAAAGACCAGTCGTTGCGCTGAATCGTCCCCGAGATTTGCGAGTCGTTCGTCATCAGTCTCACTTCATTCGGCCGTTAAGGAAACCGCCCGCGCCTCCATCAGAAGCGCGGGCGACTCGTACTGCCGCTCTTCGGTCGCCCGCGTCAGCGCGAAAGCAGCGTGCCGACGTAGGTCAGCAGCTCGTTGGCGCAGACGGGGCAGTAGCCGCCGTCGCGCACGAGCCGGTCTACGACCTCGTTGATGCGGCGGAGCTGGTCGGGGTCGGGCGTCTTGGCGGAGGTCGTGATCTTCACCACGTCCTTGAGGTCGGCAAAGATTTTCTTCTCAATCGCCTCCTTCAGGCGCTCGTGCGAAGAGTACTCGAACTGTCTTCCTTTGCGCGCGTAAGAAGAGATGCGGATGAGTATCTCTTGGCGGAAGGTGTTCTTGGCGTTCTCGCTGATGCCGATCTGCTCCTCGATGGAGCGCATGAGCTGCTCGTCGGGCTCCATCTCCTCTTCGGTGATGGGGTCTTTGATCTTCTCCTTGTTGCAGTACGCCTCGACGTTGTCCAAATAATTATTACAGATCGTGCGCGCCATCTCCTCGAACGAGTAGACGAAGGCGCGCTGCACCTCGACCTTCGCCAGCTCGTCGTACTCCTTGCGTGCCGACGAGATGAGATTCAGGTAACGTTCGCGCTGCTCGGGGTTGATGCCGGTGTGCTGCTCGAAGCCGTCCTTGATGGCGCGCAGCGCGTCGATGGGATTGATGCAGGTGATGCCGTCGCGCACGAGCGCGCCCGAGAGGCGGTTGATGATGTAGCGAGGGCTTATGCCGTCCATCCCTTCGCGCGCCGCCTCCTCCTTCAGCTCGCGCACGTCCTTCGACTTGTAGCCTTCCACGTCCTCGCCGTCGTAGAGCTTCATCTTCTTGGGCAGATCGACGTTGGCGCGCTTCGGCTCTTCGAGCCGCGTCATGACGGCGAACATCGCGGCGACTCTCAGCGTGTTCGGCGCGATGTGGACGTTGCGGAGGATGTCGGACTGTTTGAGGAGCTTGTCGTAGATGCGCTCCTCCTGCGAGACGCGGAGGTTGTAGGGCACTCGGACGAGGATGATGCGGTCTTGCAGCGCCTCCGACTTCTTGTTGCCGGCGAAGGAGACGTACTCGTTCTCGTTCGTGTGCGAGAGGATGACCTCGTCGGCGTAGAGCATCGCGAAGCGGCCGGTCTTGATGTTCTGCTCCTGCGAGAGCGTCAGCAGAGAGTAGAGGAACTTCTCGTCCACCTTCAGCATCTCGATGAACTCCATCACGCCGCGGTTGGCGATGTTGAGTTCGCCGTCGAAGCGATACGCGCGCGGGTCTGATTCGACCCCGACCTCGCCGATGGTCGAGAGATCAATCGAGCCGGTCAGCTCCGTGATGTCCTGCGACTTCGGGTCGGAGGGCGCGAAGGTGCCTATGCCGACGCGCTGCTTTTCGGAGAAGATGATGCGGTGGACTTTCACGTCCTCGTGGCGGCCGCCGTAGGTGTGCTCTAACGCGTAGCGGCACTGCGGGCAGAGGTCGCCTTCGATGTAGATGCCGTAATGCTTCTCGATCTCGGCGCGCAGCTCCGAAGGGATAAGGTGCAGAGGCTCCTCGTGCATCGGGCAGTCCTTGATGGCGTAGACGGCGCCGGCCTCGCCGCGCGTCCACTCCTCAAGCCCGCGCTTGAGCATCGTGACGATGGTTGACTTGCCGCCGCCCACGGGGCCCATCAAGAGGAGAATGCGCTTGCGGACTTCGAGTCGCTGCGCGGCCGACTTGAAATACTCGACGATGCGCGCGATGGGCTCCTCGATGCCGAACAGCTCCGAGGCGAAGAAGTTGTAGCGGGACACCTCGTCGCGCGTGCCTTCGTTCAACTTCTCCACGCCGGCCGCGTGAACCATGTCGTTGATGCGCGCGTGGGAGAGTTCGGCGAGCCTCGGGTTCTGCGTAACCAGCTCGAAGTAGTCGCGGAAGCTTCCTTCCCACGCGAGCGCCGCATGCTCTTGACGCAGCGCTTCGAGCCGCGCCGAAATATCGAACTTGCTGCCGCTGCCATCCTGCTCTTGCATAGCCTTCTGTAAACCTCACACTCGGCTTCGCGCGCTGGACGGCGTGTGTTGTCACGCCTTCGGATGAAAAGTGAGGCGGCCACGGGGGCCGCCTTGAGGAACGTGCTCGATGCGCGTGTGCGGGGCGACCGCGCGAGACGCGCCCGCCGTGCCGTCGAGTTGCGTTCAACTCATCAACTAACTATTTCAAAGGGAAGAGTGCTGTTAGCCAGCTTCGTCTATTAAGTGCCGGCTCGTTTGCGACGGCCGACTTTGAGGCGGATTATAGCACAGCCCTCTCCCGCCTCAGTCAACACTTATTTTTCGACCGCCAGCATCACGCGGGGGCGCAACGCCAGCGCCGCGGCGTCGTAGGCGCCGACCGCGAGCAGCGCGCCCAGCTCGTCCAACATCGCGACGTGCGCGCCGTCCGCCCATCGACCTTCGGCCGCGACCGCCGCGCCGTGCCGCACCCGGCGTGCCTCTTCGGCCGTTAGATGCGCGGAGGGCAGTTGAGGGAGCGCCGCTTTCAGGGGGACTAAAAACTCCGTTCCTCCTTCGACGAGTTTCGGCAGTTCTTCGAGTGAGACGGCGCGTTCCAGACTGAACTCGCCTGCGCGCGTGCGGCGGAGCGCGGCGAGGTGCGCGCCCGTCTTCAGGTTTTCGCCGACCGACTCGGCCAGAGCACGCACGTACGTCCCCGCCGAGCAGACGACGCGCGCCCGCACGTCGCACGTCCCGTCCGCGTTGCGGCTCGAAAAACTTCCGTTCTCAACAGCAACCATCTCAAACACGCTCACGCGGACGGGCACGGCCTTGCGCTCAATCTCCTCGCCGCGCCGCGCCAGCTCGTAGAGCTTCTTCCCCGCGACCTTCTTTGCCGAGTACATCGGCGGCACCTGCTCGAACTCGCCGCGCAGAGGCGCGAGCGCCGCCTCAAGGTCTTCGAGCTTGAGAGTCGAGCAGTCCGCAGTCCCCCCGCCCGCGCGGCGCGCGCCCGTCAAGTCGCCCGTGTCGGTCGCGAAGCCGAGTCGCATCGTCGCCACATACTCCTTCTCCGCGCCCGCGAGAAACTGCGCGAGCCGCGTCGCGCGCCCGACGAGCAGCACGAGCACGCCCGTCGCGAAAGGGTCGAGCGTGCCCGTGTGCCCGACGCGCTTCTCTTTTAAAACACGGCGGACTCGCGCCACCACGTCGTGCGAAGTCCAGCCCTCGGGCTTGTCGATGATGAGAATGCCGTCCATGTGCCTTCAATCTTAAAGCAATCGTTTGCCGACCTAAAGGCAGGCCGAGTAGAGTATTGTGCGTGGAGCGCAAGAGCCGGAAGTACAAGCCGCGGCCGTCGAAGACGGAGCGGCAGATTAACGCCGACCTCGAAGAGGAGAAGCGGAAGGCCAAGCCCGCGCGCCCGCTCGATGCCGAGAAGGCGCGCGAGCGCACGCTGCAAAGGGCCGTCACGCTCCTCGCGGCCAAGCCGCGCTCGATTCAAGAGCTGCGCGAGCGCCTGTTGGAGAAGCAGTGGACGGACGAGGCGGCTGTTGACTACGCGCTCGCGAAGCTCAAGGAGTACGGCTATCTCGACGACGAGCGTTTCGCCTTCGGCTTCGCCTCCTACCGTGTGCGGCAAAAACCGGTCGGCCGCCAGCGCCTCGCGCGCGACCTACAGACGAAGAAGGTCTCGAAGGAGACGGCCGACGCCGCCCTCGAACTCGTCTATCAGGAGACGCCCGAGGAAGAGCTCATCACACGCGCCATCGAAAAGCGCGTGCGCCTGCGCGGCCGACCCACGACCAGACAACAGACCAAGAGCCTCTACGACCACCTTCTCCGCCTCGGCTTCTCCTACGACCTCATCATCCGCAAAGTCCGCGAAGCCTCCGACGCCCCCGAAGAAGAAGAGCAGTAGGCAGTAGGCAGATGGCAGTAGACAGTTATGGTTAACCGAGAAAGGATTAACCACAGAGGTGCTCTTAACTGCCATCTGCCTACTGCCTACTGCCTACTGCACTCCCGTTTCGCCCGCCCCGACGCCCCATGCTAAACTTTCCGACAAGGAGACCAACGTCAAGTATTCACGCCGTCGAAGGGTCAGCCTCTACTGACTACTGACTACTGTCTACTGACTACCGTTTTATGATTACCGGAAACGAACTACGCGAAAAGTTTCTCAGCTACTTCGAGCAGCACGGCCATCGGCGCGTCGCGTCGAGCCCGCTTTTGCCCGCCAACGACCCGACGCTGCTGTTCGCCAACGCGGGCATGAACCAGTTCAAGGACGTGTTCCTCGGCAACGAGACGCGCGACTACAAACGCGCCGTCACGTCGCAGAAGTGCCTGCGCGCGGGCGGCAAGCACAACGACCTCGACGAGGTCGGCAAGACCGCGCGCCACCAGACCTTCTTCGAGATGCTCGGCAACTTCTCCTTCGGCGACTACTTCAAGGAGGACGCGATTCGCTTCGCTTGGGACTTCTTAGTCAACGAGTTGAAGCTCGACCCCGAGCGGCTCTGGTTCACAGTCTTCGCCGGTGACGACGAAGTGCCGGCCGACGAGGAGGCTATCCGTTTGTGGCAGAAGGTCGGCGCGCGCCCCGAGCGCATCCTCCGCTTCGGCCGCAAGGACAACTTCTGGCAGATGGCCGAGACAGGCCCCTGCGGCCCGAACTCCGAAGTCAACTATTACCTCGGCGAGCACCCGGAAGCCCCCGAGTTCAACCGCGCCGAACTCGTCAACGGCCCCAGCGACACGACGATGGAGATTTGGAACCTCGTCTTCATGCAGTAC
Organism: Pyrinomonadaceae bacterium; assembly: GCA_045807845.1. Lineage (GTDB taxonomy): Bacteria > Acidobacteriota > Blastocatellia > Pyrinomonadales > Pyrinomonadaceae > QHXN01. Next base: position 23,328 of record JBJMGQ010000174.1, read on the forward strand.
AACCGCGTCGAAGCGGAGAAGAAGGGCACATACAAACTCGAACCGCTGCCCGCGCCTTCGGTCGATACCGGCGCGGGACTCGAACGCCTCACCGTCGTCCTGCAAGGCGTGAAGACGAACTACGACACCGATCTGCTCAAAGACATCGTCCTCTTCACCGCGCGACTCGCCGGACGCGAATACGACGCCGACACGCA
>JBJMGQ010000175.1:0-4938 GCA_045807845.1 Pyrinomonadaceae bacterium
CACGGCGCAGCTCAAGCGCCGCGGCGTACTCGTCACGCCCTCCGAGGCGTTCGTGCCCGGGCGCGGAGAGGCTCCCCACGCCGTGCGTGTCTGTCTCGGGGTGCCGCGCAGCCGGACTCAGCTTGAGAGCGCCCTCGGCGTCATCAGGGGCGTGCTGCAAGGGACGCCCGACCCGAGCCTTTCGGTTCTCTAAGAATGGCTGACGGCGCCGGCTGGTCTCCCTTAAGTTTGGGCCGCCCCTTTCAAAAAGTCTTTTGCCCGCGCTTCTTATTTCTCAGAACTTCTTAGGCTCTCATGGACGATTCGTTCGACCTCTTCTACGACTTCGGCCCCTTCCGCATCGACGCACACAGGCGACTGCTGCTGCGTGGCGTTGAGCCGATTCAGCTCACGCCGAAGGTCTTCGAGACGCTCTTCGTCCTCGTGCGTAACAGCGGTCGCGTCCTCACGAAGGGCGAGATGATAGAGACCATCTGGCCCGACAGTTTTGTCGAAGAGAGCAACCTCGCACAGCACATCTTCCTGCTCAGGAAGATTCTCGGAGAGGAGAGGAACGAGCACCGCTTTATCGTCACCGTGCCGGGCTCAGGCTACCGCTTCGTGGCGCCGGTGAAGGTGTCCGACTCGGCCGCGTCCTTATCGCTCAGAACTGAGCACGCGGGCGTGGATGTCTGGCCGCCGTCTTCGCTGGCCGTGCTGCCCTTCAAGACCGTCCCGACGGCCGACGGCGACGAGTCACTCGGGCTGGGCATGGCCGATGCCCTCATCATGAAGCTCAGCGGGCTGCGTCTCGTGAAGGTGCTCCCGACGACCGCCGTCCTGCGATACGTGGGGCCGCGGCAAGACCCTCTGGCGGCAGGACGCGAGTTGGGCGTCGATGCGCTGCTCGACGGCTTCTACCAGCGGCACGGCGACCAGCTAAGAGTCTCGACCCAGATCATCCGGGTGCGAGACGGCGCGACGCTCTGGGCGGCGAAGTTCGACGAGAGCTTCACCAACATCTTCGCCATACAGGACTCCGTCTCGGAGCAGGTGGTGCAGAGGCTCGAACTTGAGCTGAGCGGCGCGGAGCGGAAGCAGCTCAAGAAGAACTACACGGACGACCCCGAGGCGTTTCGCGCTTACATCAAAGGACGTTACTTCTGGAATCGCCGGACGCCCGAAGGTCTGCGGAAGGGGCTCGAATACGCGCACAAGGCCACGGCCTTAGACCCGGCCTACGCCGCCGCCTACGTCGCCATCGCCGACACGTACAATCTGCTCGGAGCGCAGCACAGCGTGATGGCGCCGTTGGACGCCTTCCCGAAGGCGCGCGCCGCCGCCGAGAGGGCGCTTGAGATCGACCCCGGACTGGCCGAGGCTTACGCTTCGCTCGGGTTCGTCGCCTACTGCTTCGACCGTGACTGGACGGCAGCCGAGACGCACTTCCGCAAAGCCATCGAGCTGAAGCCCAACTACGCCACGGCGCATCATTGGTACGGCGAATTTCTCACGGCCTCCGGGCGGTTCGAGGAGGCGTTCACCTCGCTGCGACAGGCGCTCGCGCTCGACCCCCTCTCGCTGGCGGTGAGCGTGGACGTGGCGGCGTCCCTCTACTACGCACGCGACTACGCGCTAAGCGAAGAGGAGCTGCGCAAGGCGCTCGAAGTTGACCCCGCCTTTGTCCGCACGCACCTCAACCTCGGCGAAGTCCGCGAGCAGCGGGGACAGTACGGCGAGGCTCTCGCTTCACTTCACAAGGCGGCGGAGTTGTCGGAAGGCGATCCGGTCATCCTCTCTTCTCTGGGACACGCCTGCGCCGTCGCCGGCCGCGTGCGCGAGGCGCGCGCGATTCTGAAAGAGCTGCGGCAGTTGGGCGAGCGCCGCCACGTGCCGCCCTCCGGCATGGCCCTCATCCACACCGGGCTCGGCGAAAGGGAGCGCGCCTACGCTTGGCTCGAAAGAGCCGTCGAGCAGCGCGACATACATCTCCTCTGGCTGCGGGTCAATCCGCGGTTCGACGCGCTGCGCGCCGACGAAGAGTTCGACGGACTGCTGCGCCGCGCGTGCATACCCGGCGCGGACGCCTGACTCCTCACCCTTCCGGGTAGAAGACGAAGAGGGTGCAGCCGGTTTCGGACTGCGGCACGTGCACGTCGAGCCCTTCCCAAGTGCAGCCCGGGTCAACTTCGAGCACCAGCGCATGAGAAACGGTGAGAAGAATTGAGGGGCGGAATAAAGACCGCGTGCGACGGCTTGAGGCAAACTCTTCCACGCGCAGGTGAGAACAGATGAAGGTAGATGCGATGGACGAAATCGAGCTTGTCATCTTTGATGTGGCGGGAACGACCGTGAAGGAGCAGGGGCAGGTGGCCGCTGCTTTCATGTCAGCGCTCTCCGAGCGCGACATACGTGTGACGCCGGAGCAGTTGAACGCCGTGCGGGGCTCTTCAAAACGTGAGGCCGTGCTGCGTTTTATTCCCGAGACGGCAGACCGCGAAAAGATGGCTGCGCAGGTTTACGCTTCGTTTCGCGAACACCTCGCGCGGCTCTACAGCGCGGGGGGCATCGAGCCCGTCGAGGGCGCGGAGGAGGTGTTCCGTTGGCTGCGGGGGCGCGGCATCGGCGTGGCTCTGAACACAGGCTTCGATAGGGATATCACGGAGTTGCTGCTGGCGACGCTGGGTTGGAGAGAGGGCGCGGTCGATGCTGTGGTCTGCGGCGATGACGTGAGATGCGGTCGCCCCGCCCCGTATCTTATCTTCCGCGCGATGGAGGCCGCGGGCGCGACCAGCCCCCGGCGCGTGGTCAACGTGGGAGATACGGTGCTCGACCTACAGGCGGGGCATAATGCCTGCGCCGGTTGGAACGTGGGCGTGCTCTCCGGCGCGCACGGCCGGCAGCAGTTGGAGCGCGCGCCGCACACACACCTCATCGAATCGGTCGCGAGCCTGCGCGACCTTTGGCCCGCCGGGTAGTTGACGCTTCTATGAGCGCGATAACGAGCGCGACTTTTATCGACGTGAAGTGTCCGGCCGCGTGGTTAATGTTGGTTCGCACGGGGCCGCGGCGAGACGCGCCTCGGCCAGACGGTCGGCCATCCGGTGTGCGGGGAGTTCCGCCGCCGCGGCCATTTGGAGGACGAGGAGCATCGTGTCGTAGATGGCGTCAACTTTGTCGGCCGACTGCGAGGGCGTCCAGCCGAGCAGCTCTCGACAACCGTTGATGATGCCACCCGCGTTGGCGACATAATCCGGCGCGTAGGTGATGCCCAACTCTTCCAACTCGTCTCCGTGTCGCTCCTCTCGGAGCTGGTTGTTGGCCGAACCGGCGACGACGCCGACCTTCAACTGCGGGAGCGTGAGGTCGTTGATGACTCCGCCGAGCGCACACGGCGCGAAGATGTCAGCCGCAACGCCGTATATCTCTTCAGGCGCAACGGCCGTTGCGCCGAACTCCTCGACGGCGCGTCGCACGCGGTCGGCGTCCACGTCTGCGACGAAGAGCTTGGCCCCGCGCCTGTGAAGCTCTCCGGCGAGGTGGTAGCCGGTGTGGCCGCACCCCTGCACGGCGACAGTGAGTCCCCCTAAATCATCAGACCCCCAGCGGTGCGCGGCTGCCGCGTGCATCGCGCGCAGGACGCCGCGAGCGGTCACGGGCGAAGGGTCGCCGGACTGCCCCATGAGCCCGGCGACGTGGCGCGTCTCCGCGCGGACGTACTCCATATCCTCGGGGCTCGTGCCTACGTCCTCGGCGGTGATGAAGCGACCGCCCAAGCTTTCGACGAAGCGGCCGTGCGCGCGGAAAATCCGCTCGCGGTCGCGCGTGCGGTTGTCGCCGATGATGACCGCCTTGCCGCCCCCGAAGGGCAGACCGGCCAGCGCGTTCTTGTAAGTCATCCCGCGCGAGAGGCGAAGCGCGTCGAGGCTCGCCTCCTCGTCGCTCGCGTAATGCCAGAAGCGCGTGCCGCCGACCGCGGGGCCGAGCGCGGTGCTGTGGACGGCGATGATCCCTCGGTAATCACCCAAAGGGTCTGACCAGAGCACGATGGCTTCGTGCTCCGCCTGAGCGTAAAGCTCACAGATGGTCTGTGCCTCGGACATGCTGTTCATATGTAGTCCCCGCGAGACGAGAATGCATCAGGGAGCCCGGCAAGTCTTTAGACGGGCGTCAATTGTTTTCAGGATTTCTCATGGCCTGAGTCCCACGCTGCGCAGGAGCGCGTCGAACCGCGGCTCGCCGCGCAGAGGGTCGAGCCGTGGGTTGACTGCAAGCCAGACGAGCCACACGTCGCGCGACTGGACGGACTGCTCAAGCGCCGAGAGCGCCTGCTCCTTCTCGCCGAGGCCGACGTGTACGACCGCCCGGTTGTACGAAGAGACGTAAACGGTGTGGGACATCTCTTCGAGCCGACGGAGTATCTCGCGCGCGCGACGCCTCCGGCCCGCGAGTGCGTAGACGTGCGCCAGCCCCGAGAGCGCGAGTGTGCTCCCGCCCGAAAGCTCTGCGGCGCGTTCGAGAGCGTTGGCGGCCTGCTTGTATGCACCCAACTGTTCGAGCGCCGCACCGCGGATGATGTGCGCGCGGACGAAGCGCTGATCCAGCTCGAACGTCTCGCGCAGCCGCGCCTCGCACTCGTCGAAGCGACGCGCGAAGAAGAGCGTCTGGGCGAGATCGGTGATGATGGGCAGCGAGAGCGGGTCAAGCCTTTGCGCGCGTTCGAGCGCGGCGAGCGATTCGTCGAAGCGCCCGTGGGCCGCCAAAGACTCGCCGTACCAGTGATGCGCCGTCGCGTACTGCGGCTTCAGCTCGATGGAGCGTTGGAAGTCCGACTCCGCCGTCTCCCAGTCCCAACCGTAGCGGTAGTTGACGAAGCCGAGCGAGGTGTAAGCCTCGGCCATGCCGGGGTCGATCTCAAGCGCACGCATGGCCGCCGCCTGCGCCAGAGGGAACGACTCG
>JBJMGQ010000176.1:0-6233 GCA_045807845.1 Pyrinomonadaceae bacterium
GCGCTCGCCGACGACCGTGTCGTAGCCTTCGGCGAAGCCGCGCACGAACTCGTCGCAGTGCGCGACGCGCGCGGCGGCCTCTATCTCGGCGCGCGCCGCGTGCGGGTTCGAGAAGGCGATGTTGTCGGCGATGGGGCCGTCGAAGAGGAAGTTGTCCTGAAGGACTGCGCCGAGCTGTTCACGATAGTCCCTGAGCCGGACGGTCGAGAGGTCGCGGCCGTCAACCTGCACATGACCCGCGAGCGGCCGGTTAAAGGCCATCACCAACCCGATGAGCGTGCTCTTGCCTGAGCCGCTTGAGCCGACGAGCGCGGTCGTCGTCCCCGCCGGGGCGCGGAAACTTACGCCGCGCAGCACGGGCGCGCCCTCCTCGTACTCGAAGGTCACGTCGTCGAACACAATCTCGCCCTCGACCTCGCCGAGCGGCTCGCGCCCCTCTTCGCCCTCGTCCTCGGTCGCCATGCGCTTTATCTCGCGGATGCGGTCGAGGCCGGCGAAGGCTTCCGTGATCTGCGTCCCGATGGCTGCTATCTCGACGAGCGGCGCGGCGACGAGCGCGGTGAAGAAGATGTACATGAAGAAGTCGCCGAGCGTCATCTGCTCGGCGAGCACGGCGCGGCCACCCACGAGCGTGAGGATGCAGCCGATGCCGCCGACGATGATGGTCGAGAAGCCCGTCACGGCGGAGACGCCCGTCATCGAGCGCGCCACGTTGCGAAACAGGCGGTGCGCGCCGCGCGCGAACGCCAGCGTCTCGCGCCGCTCGGCCGAGTAGGCTTTGACGATGCGGATGCCGCCCAGCGATTCGGCGAGGCGCCCCGTCACCTCGGCGTTGATCTGCCCGCGCTCGCGAAAGAGAGGCCGCAAGCGTTTGAAGGCCGTGGACATGACCACGCCGAAGAGCCCGAGCGCCACGAGCGTAATCATGGTCAGCCGCCAGTTCAGATAGAAGAGCACGCAGAGCCCGATGAGCGCGGTCACCATCCCGCCGATGAGTTGCACGAGCCCCGTCCCGACGAGATTGCGAATGCCCTCGGCGTCAGACATCACGCGCGAGATGAGGACGCCGGTCTGCGTCGAGTCGAAGAAGCGGATGGGCAGACGCGCGACGTGCGCCTGCACGCTCTTGCGCATCTCCGTGATGGCGCGCTGCGCGGCGACGCCCAAGACCTGCGAGATCGCGAACGAAGTGATGGCCTGCACGACGGTCGCGCCGCCCGCCACGAGCGCGATGGTCATGAGCAGCTCGCTTCGGTGCTTGATGATGACCTCGTCAACCAGATACTTCGAGCTGGCCGGCAGCACCAGCCCGACGAGCCGGTTGACGAGCATCAACCCCATCCCGAGCGCCAGACGCGAACGGTGAGCCCACACCAGCTCCCTCGCATCGCGCCAAGCCTGCGTCGGCGTCAAACGTTTCTTCTTCTCTTCCGCCATTCGAAGCTCTAAAGCTTTCCTCTCACGAAGACTCTTCGTCTTCGTCCGGCCTCTTCAATTTGAGCACGACCGAGTTGATGCAGTAGCGCAGCCCCGTGGGGCGCGGGCCGTCGTCGAAGACGTGGCCGAGGTGCGCGTCGCAGGTCGCGCAGAGCACTTCGGTGCGCGCCATGCCGTGGCTCGTGTCAATCTGCGTGCGGACGTTGTCGCCCTCTTGGGGCTCGTAGAAACTGGGCCAGCCGCAGCCCGAGTCGAACTTCGCCTCCGACGTGAACAGCTCCGCGCCGCAGGCCGCGCAGAGGTACGTCCCCGTCTCTTTGCTGTTGTGATACTCGCCCGTGAAGGGGCGCTCCGTGCCCTTCTGTCGCGCGACGCGGTACTGCTCGGGCGTGAGCGTCCGGCGCCACTCCTCTTCCGTCTTGACTACTTTCTCTTTCAACCCGTCTTTCCTTTCCCGCCGCGCCCCTTGCGCGGCCGTCGCTTCGAGGGCGCCGGCTCCGCCTTCGCGGGTGCGGCCGTTGAGCCCGCGTCCTGTTGCACAGCGGCCGTGTCCACGATGCTGAGTATGCTCGGGCCGGTCTTGTCGATGCGCACGACCACGCTGAACCCGCGACAGTCGAGCACGCGCGACTGCTTCTCGGCGTCCGACAAAGTCTCGCCCCAAGAGTTGGCGGGCACGGCCAGACGCTTCGACGCCTCCGTGGAGAACTCCGCCACCTCGCGCCAAGGCACGGGCTGCCGGTAGCGCACGTCGATGCGGTGGAGCGTCCCATTGAGGAAGGTGAGCATCAACTCGCTCACGTCCCTGAACTGCTCCTTCCGCACGCCCAGCTCCAACATCCCGAGCGACGCGATGAAGGGCTTCGACCCAGTGCCCGCGCCCTGCTGCGTCCCCTTCTGCAAATCCTCCGAGCCGGGGAACATCCGTGCCAACTCTTCGAGCTTCATGCCGAGCATCACGCCGCCGTAGTCGGGCGCCACGGCGCGCTCCAGACGACAGGGCTCCTGCGCCCGTGCAACTGCGCCGCAGCCAACAAGCACCGCGGCGAGAAGGAGGATGTTCCCGAGTTGTCTCTTCATCTTTCGACCGGCGTGCGGTTAATCCTTAATCTGTTCGGGGAACTCGGAGAGGTCGATCTCTTCGCCGCCCTTGCCCGCGGAGGTGATGATGGACGGGAGCGGCTTCTCGACCCGGCCGTGCCTGAGCATGCGCGCGACCTCCGTGTGCCCCTTGCGCTCGGCTATCATCAACGCCGTCCACCCGGTCGCGTTCTGCGCGTCCGGGTATGCGCCGCGGCGGAGCAGTGCGGCGACGACCTGCGGATGATTGTTGAGCGAGGCAATCATCAACGCCGTCCACTCGTCGCGCAGCAGCGCGTTCGAGTCAACGCCCGAGTCCAGCAGCTCGTTGAGCCTGACGAGGTCGCCGTCGCGCGCCGCGAGGAAGAGGCGCGCGTTGCGGAGCAGCGCGGCGAGCGCCACATGCCCGCGCGCGGCGGCCAGCTCGGCGGCCGACTTGTGGTTGCGGTTGCGCGCATCCACGTGCGCGCCCGCGTCAATCAACTCCTCGGCGACGGGCTGGTGGCCGGCGCTGGCGGCGTACATCAAAGCCGTCTGGCCGAAGGCGTCGTGCGCGTTCGGGTCGGCGCCGTCGCGCAGCAGCGCCTCGACGCGCGAGAGGTCGCCGCGCGAGGCCGCGACCATCAGGTCGTTGATGCCGTTGTTGTTGTCGCTCGTGTGCGCGCTCATCGTAAGGCGGGCAATTGTAACACCCCTCTTCGGAACGCTGCGAGTTGTCTCAAAGGAGCGCGGGCCTCTTGCCCGCGCTCCTTTACACCTCACTTCCGCGCACGTAACATGCGGGCGCACGCCCAACAGACATCGCAGACAGCTTACGGAGGAGAACCATGAACCTCGTTGGCAAGCCCGCCGGCCGGTCACTCTTCTGCGCTCTCGCGCTCGGACTCGCCTGCGCTTTCGCCCTGAGCACGTTCGCGCAGAAGGCCGACGGCGACTACGCGGCCCGGATCAGAGAGTACACGACCGAGAAGTACTTCCTGACCGAGCTGGTAGACCACCTGCCCGCCGACGCACGCGTGCCCTCGCCCGACAAGGTGCTCGGCTACGTCGTCGGCACCCCGGGCAAGCTCACGCACACGAAAGACCTCTATCGTTACTACCGCGAGCTTGAACGGACGAGCCCGCGCGTCAAGGTCTTCAGCGCGCCGGAGAAGTCCGAGGAGGGGCGCGAGCAGATTCTTGTCGCCGTCGGCGACGAGGCGGCCATCGCTCGACTGGGTCGCTACAGAGAGATTACCGCGCGCCTCGCAGACCCGCGCGGGCTCACTGATACAGAGGCACAGAAACTCATCGGCGAGGGCAAGGTCTTCTACTGGGCCTCCGGCTCCATCCACTCGCCCGAGACGGGCTCGCCCGAGATGCTGATGGAGCTGGCCTACCGCCTCGCCGTCGAGGAGTCGCCGTTCATCAAGGAGATTCGCAAGAACGTCGTCGTGCTCATCACGCCCGTGCTCGAAGTGGACGGCCGCGATAAGATGGTTGACCTCTACAACTACCGCACGGCTAACCCGACGAAGGCCGTGCCGTCGCTCGTCTACTGGGGCAAGTACGTCGCGCACGACAACAACCGCGACGGGCTCGGGATGGCGCTCGCGCTCACGCGCAACATGATGAAGACCTTCCTCGAATGGCACCCGGCCATCCTTCATGACCTGCACGAGTCGGTGCCCTTCCTCTACACCTCGACGGGGACGGGGCCGTACAACGCTTGGCTCGACCCCATCGTCGTCGACGAGTGGCAGATACTCGCCTACCACGAGATCGAGGAGATGACGAAGCGCGGCGTACCCGGCGTGTGGACGCACGGCTTCTACGACGGCTGGGCGCCGAACTATATGTTCTACGTCGCCAACGGCCACAACGCCATCGGCCGCTTCTACGAGACGTTCGGCAACGGCGGCGCCGACACTCTGGATAGGACGGTGCGGGCCGAGGCACAGCGCGACTGGTTCCGTCCGAACCCGCCGCAGCCGCGCGTGCGCTGGTCGCTGCGCAACAACGTCAACATGCAGCAGTCGGCCATCCTCTTCGCGATGCACTTCGTCTCGGACAACAAGGAGCGCTTCCTACAGAATTTTTACTTGAAGAGCAAGCGCTCGGTGTTGAAGGCGACCAACGAGGGGCCGGCCGCGTACGTGCTGCCGGCCGACGACCCGCGACCCGTGGAGGCCGCCGACGCCGTCAACCTCCTGCGCCTGATGGGCGTCGAAGTACACACGGCGAAGAATGATTTCTCGGTCGGCGAGCAGAAGTTCGCGGCGGGCTCCTACGTCGTGAGGATGGATCAGCCCTACTCGCGCATGGCCGACATGCTGCTCGACACGCAGTTCTACAACGTCTCAGACCCGCGCCCCTACGACGACACGGGCTGGACGCTCGGCGCGATGCGCAACGTCAAGACCGTGCGCGTTGCCGACCGCTCTGTCCTGCAAGTGCCGATGACTCTGCTGGGCGCGGACGCACGGGTGCGCGGGCGCATCGTCGGTTCCGGCCCGAACTATGTCATCAACCACAACACCGACAACACGCTCGCCACGCTCCGCTTTAGACTGAATGACGTGAAGATGAGCGCCGCCGAAGAAGCCTTCAAAGTCGGCGAACGACAGTTCAACGCAGGCTCCTTCGTCATCAAGAGCGAGGGCAACCCGGCCGATTTACGTCAGAGGTTGGACGCGGCCGTGACAGAGCTGGGGTTGACGGCCTATGCGCTGGACAAGCCGCCGGCGGTCAAGACGCACGAGATGAGCGTGCCGCGCATCGCCATCGTTCACAGTTGGATTAACACGCAGAACGAGGGCTGGTATCGCATCGAGTTCGACCGTTACAAAATCCCTTACACGTACATCTCCGACCAAGTCCTGCGCGACACGCCGAACTTGCGCGGGCGCTTCGACGTGATTATCTACCCGCCGGTCGGAGGCTCGGCGCAGCAGGTCGTGGCGGGGCTCCCCGTGCGCGGCGAGCCGATCCCTTGGAAGCAGTCGGAGCTGACGCCGAACTTCGGCACGTCGCCCGACCAGACCGACGACATGCGCGGCGGGATGGGATTGGTGGGACTGAACAACCTTCAGAGGTTCGTCGAGGAGGGCGGCCTCTTCGTCGCGGTGACGAGCAACGCGCGCATCCCCATCGACTACGGGATGGTCTCGGGCGTCGCCGTGCGCGACACGACGCAGTTGCAGGCGCGCGGCTCCATCTACAACGCGACCTTCGCCGACCGCAAGAGCCCCATCGCTTACGGCTACGGCGAACAGCTTCCCGTCTACTTCAACCAGTCGCCGGTCTTCCAAGTCGCAGCGGGCGGCGGAGGCGGAGAGGGCGGGCCGCCCGTAGGAGGCGCGACGGGGCGGCCTTCGGGGCGCGGCACCTTGAACGACCCGGACGTGGTGCAGGCCATGCCGCAGGCGTCGCCCGCGCCGCGTCGCCCGGCTGCGCGCCCCGGCGAAGAGCAGCCCAACGACGAGCAGCGACAGCAGCAGCGCAGCCCCTTCTACACTCCGCCCGCCGAGCGTCCGCGCGTCGTGCTGCGCTTCGCGTCGGATGAGAAGAACTTGCTCGTGAGCGGGATGCTCGCGGGTGGATCGGAGTTGGCGAACGCGCCCGCCGTCGTGGACGTGCCCGTCGGCAGAGGCCACGTCCTGCTCTTCGCCAACAACCCGATGTGGCGCCACCAGACGCAGGGCTCCTTCTTCCTCCTCTTCAACGCCGCGCTCAAC
>JBJMGQ010000177.1:0-11993 GCA_045807845.1 Pyrinomonadaceae bacterium
CGTCGCGCTCGCGCACGAGGCGGGGCGGCGCATCTGGAATGAGTTGAACATCCCCGTCTACTTCTACGAGAGCGCGGCGCTGCGTCCCGAGCGACGCAACCTCGCAGACGTGCGGCGCGGCGGCTTCGAGCTTTTGCGTGAGCAGATTGCGTCGGTGCCGGAGCGCGCGCCCGACGTGGGCGAGGCGCGCGTGCATGCGACCGCGGGCGCCTGCATCGTCGGCGTGCGTCCTCTGCTCATCGCCTACAACGTGACCTTAAAGACGGGCGACATCTCAATGGCGAAGCGCATCGCGCGCGCCGTGCGCGAGCGCGACGGCGGGCTGCTGCACTTGAAGGCGCTCGGGTTCGAGCTTGCGAGCCGAGGCGTCGTGCAGGTCTCGATGAATCTGACGAGCTACGAGCGGACGAACCTTCATCAAGCCTTCGAGGCCGTGCGGCGCGAAGCCGAACGGTTAGGCGTCGAGGTGCTCGCGAGCGAGCTGGTCGGCCTCGTCCCGCAGGCCGCGCTCAACGCGGCGGCTGCGCACTTCCTCAAACTCGAAAACTACACGCCCGACGTTATCTTAGAGAACCGCATCGCCGCCGCGCTCGAAAGGAAGATGAGCGAGAAGGGCGGCGCTTGATTTTCAGGATGCAACAACTGCGACTCATCGCGGGCGCTTGGGCTTTGGAGGGCGGGCGTTGGGCGCGGGAGAATCTGTACGCGCTGTTGGTGCTCGGGCCTTTGGTGCTGGGCATGACCTACTTCGGCGTCGGGCGCATGGTGCGCGAGGCCGTGTGGAGCCCGACCGAGACGCAGACGCTTGTGGCCGGAGTCGCGGCGGCGGCGTGTCTGGTCGCGCTCAGTCTGTCGCGCGCGAGCGTGGAGGTCTATCACGTGCGGCGGCCCGAGTGGGTTTTGGACGCGCTGCCGGTCTCGAAGGGCGCGCAACTGTCGGCGGCGCTCGTGCTGCGCGCGGGGCATGCGTGCGCGGTCGGCGCTGTGGCGTTCGTGCTGCGTTGGCTCGCGGGCGGCAGGTTTGGCGCGGTCGTCTTCGTGTCAGCCGCGCTGCTCGTGTGCGTGCTCGCGTCGGGCGAGTTGCTGTCGGCGCTCGTGTGGGTGCGTTGGTCGCACAGGCGCGGAGTTGCGCGCGCGGCGGCTGTGGTCTTTTCGGTCGCGGCGTGCGCGTTGGCGGCGGGAGAGTTGCTGGCGTGGGTGGTGAGGCCGGGCGGGTTGACGTTGTCGAGCGGGACGGCGCTGCTCGTGTGTGGAGCTTTGACGGCCGTCGTGCAGGCGGCGCTCGCGTTCGTGGTGCACGCGCGTTGGCGTGCGGAGGATGCGGAGTTCGCGAAGCGTCTGGGCGCGCGTGAGAGGTGGGGCGCGGTCATAGAGCGTGTGGCTCGACGCGTGTGCGGCGGGCGAGAGGAGTTGGCGGCGCAGCTCGCGCGCGACCTGCGTCTGGTGTTGAGGGGTTTCTCGTCGGCCGTGTATGCGGCGGCGGGCGTGGCGGCGCTCTTGATAGTGCTGCTGGTGGCGCTGCTCGCGGGTGGGGCGGTGGTGGAGGGAGAGGCCGAGGGGTTCGGCTCGATGACTTGGCTGCCGCGTGTGCTGGCGGTGAAGTTCGCGTGCGTGTTGGCGACGGCCGCGCTCTCGACGCTCGTGCCCGTGCTGGTCGCGCATCAGGAGCCGCACCTGTGGCTCGAACGCTCCGTGGGTTTGAAGGGCGAGGACGCGTGGCGCGCGAAGCTCTACCTTGCGCGCGTGTTGACGGCGCCGGCCGCGGCGGCCGTGTGGGTCGCGGGCGTCGTGTGCGGGGCGGTGCCCGCCGCGTATGCCTTACCGCTGCTCGCGGAGTGCGCGTGGCTGTGGTGGCTGGTGAGCATGGCCGCGGGCGGGCTCGCCTTCGAGATGCCGGAGCAGCCCGGGCTCGCGCTCATCCTCGTGCTCTGCGCGGGGCTCGCGGCCGGGGGCTTGACGGCCTTCCTCTGGCCCATCGGCCTCGCCCTCTACGGCTTCACCGTGCAGCCGGTCTGCATGCGCGGTGCGATGCGCGCGGAGATGCATCTGAGCAGATGGCAGTAGGCAGATGGCAGTAGGCAGTTGAAAGCCTTAACGCCGAAGCTCTGAACTAACCTTTCAACATACATAAAGCGGAGCGCACTGCCTACTGCCATCTGCCATCTGCCTACTTCTTCTTATGAGTGAAGAGAGTCTTTTAATTGTCGAGTCGGTGACGAAGCGCTACGGCGAGACGTTGGCCGTGGACGCGGTAAGCTTGCGCGTAGGGGCGGGAGAGGTGTACGCGCTGCTGGGGGCGAACGGGGCGGGGAAGTCTACCTTGATAAGGATGTTGACGGGGCTGGCTGAGCCCGATGCCGGCGTCGTGACGGTGTGCGGCGAGGAGATGGGGCGGCGTCCTCTGGCGGCGAAGCGGCACGTGGGTTATCTGCCCGAGGAGCTGTACTTCTATCAACGTCTGACGGGGCGCGAGTACCTGCGTCTGGTCGCGGGGTTGAAGGGCACGAGTGAGGCGCGCGTCACGGAGGAGGTCGAGTTCTTCGAGCTGCGCGCGGTCGAGGGCAAGTGGGTCGGTGGCTACTCGCTCGGGATGAGGAAGAAGCTCGGGCTCGCGGCCGCCTTCGTCGGAGAGCCGCGCGTGCTCGTGCTCGACGAGCCGCTCAACGGCCTTGACGTGGAGATGATGCGGAAGCTCCGCCTGCGCATCGAGAGTGAGCGCGATGCGTCCCGCGCCTTCGTCATCTCCTCACACGTGATGAGCTTCGTCGAGCGCGTGGCCGACCGCACGGGCGTCATGCGCGCCGGCCGCTTCGTCGCCGAAGGCACACCCGCCGAGCTGCGACGCCTCGCCGACATGCCCGACGAGCCGTTTGAGGATGTCTTCTTCCACCTCGCCAAATGAGCGTCGTCTCCGGTTGTACGGTGGCTGACGAAGTGAGCGCGGGAGGTTGATGTCTGCGCGCGCGCGGTTGATAATGCATGCGCCGTTTTTTAGCGCGCGCGAATATTCTCCTCTTCACGCGTGTGAAAGGGCGCGACTTCATCCTTGACACGGGCCGCGCCTGTTCTGCTCCTGCATTAGAATTTCGATGACCCCCATTGACGATCTGAACGGGAGTCGCGACCCCCTCGTCGCGGCGCTCGGCGAAGCCTCCCACTTTGACGAGGCGCATCTGCGCCGCGTCCTCGACGCCATCCCCGCGCCCGTCTCCTACGTGGACACGGCGCTGCGCTTCCGCTACAACAACCGCGCCTACGACGCGTGGGTCGGCCGCCCGCACGAGCAGCTCTACGGCACGCACATCCGCGAAGCGCTCGGCGAGAAGGCTTACGCGGAGGTGCGCTGCTACGCGGAGGCGGCGCTCGCGGGGCGCGAAGCTCGCTTCGAGAGAGAGCTTGAATACCCAGACGGCACGCGCCGCTACGTCAGCGTCTCTTACATCCCCGACTTCGACGCCGCAGGGAGCGTGCGCGGCTTCGTCGCGCTCGTCCAAGACCTCACCGAGCGCAGGCGCGCAGAGGACTCGATTCGCTTTCAGGCGCACCTGCTCGACACCGTCGAGCAGGCCGTCATCGCCACCGACCTCGAAGGGCAGATCATCTACTGGAACGGCCACGCCGAAAGGCTCTACGGCTGGCCGGCCGCCGAGGCCGTCGGGCGCAGCGTGCTCGAAGTCACGCCGGACGCGAGCGAGGGCGCGCACGCCTCCGAGATCATGGCGCGGCTCCTCGCGGGTCAGACGTGGTCGGGCGAGTTCAAGCTGCGGCGGCGCGACGGCACCTCCTTCCCGGCGCTGGTCACGGATACGCCCATCCACGACGAAGCGGGACGACTGGTCGGCGTCGTCGGCGTCTCGCAAGACCTCACCGAGAGCAAGCGCGCCGAGGCCGCGGTGCATGCGGCCGAGCGGCGCGCGCTTCGTGAGTACGAGACGCTGCTCCATCGCCTGTCGCACCTCGCGGAGTCTCTGGGCACGGCGCGCGATCACCTGACCATCTTTCGCGACCTGCGCGACTTTGCCGTCGTCAGCGTCCCCTGCATCGGCATCTTCATCTCGCTCTACGACGAGGCGCGCGACGTGCGCCTCGCCAAGTACGCGTGGGGCGACGACGAAGAGGTTGACGTGTCGAGCTTGCCGCCGATGCCCGTCTCCGCGCAGGGGCCGAACAGCGTGGCGGTGCGCACGCGGCAGGTCGTCATCACGAACGATTACTGGAAGCTGAAGCAGCAGGGGCCCGGGCAGGTCGGCATCCTCGTGGGCCCCGACAACGGCCTGCGGCCGCAGTCTTCGCTCATCGTCCCGATGGCGACGATGGGGCGCATCGTCGGCACGGTCGAGGTGCAGTCCTACGAGAACCACGCCTACCGCGAGGAGCACGTCACGGCGATGAAGATGGCCGCCAACCTCGCGGCCGTCGCCATTGAGAACATGCGGCTCCTTCAGTTCGAGATGCGCGCGCGCGAGGCTGCGGAGGAGGCGTCGCATCTCAAGGACGAGTTTCTCGCGACGCTCTCGCATGAGCTGCGGACGCCTTTGACGGCCATCCTCGGCTGGTCTTCGATGCTGAAGGACAGCCGGCTCGACGAGAAGACTTTCAAGATGGCCGTCGAGATTGTCGAGCGCAACGCGCGCACGCAGCAGCAGATCGTGGACGACATCCTCGACGTGTCGCGCATCATCACCGGCCACCTGCGCTTCGACGCCGCGCCGACCGATCTGCGCGGCGTCGTCGAGGCGGCCGTGGATACCGTGCGCCATGCGGCCTCGGCCAAGAACATCACTTTGCGTGCGGAGTTCGAGCCGGGTGTCGGCCCCGTCATGGGCGACCCGCGCCGACTTCAGCAGGTCTTCTGGAACATCCTCTCGAACGCGGTCAAGTTCACGCCCATCGGCGGCGAGGTCTGCGCGCGCGTGTGGGGCGACGGCGCGCACGCGTGCGTCACCGTCGAGGACACGGGCCCCGGCATCAGCCCGAACTTCCTGCCCTACGTCTTCGACCGCTTCCGGCAGGGCGACCAGTCCACGACGCGCGTCCACGGCGGGCTTGGGCTCGGCCTCTCCATCGTCCGCCACCTCGTCGAGCTGCACGGCGGAAGCGTGCGCGTCGAATCTGAAGGCGAGGGACGAGGCTCGACCTTCACGGTCGAGCTGCCTCTGCTGCGGAGCGCGGAGGCCGGGAAGTTGATTGAAGAACAGCCGGACGCGAGCCGCGATTCCGCGACCCTCAACCCGCACGCGCCCATCCTGAAGGGCATGAGCGTGCTCGTCGTGGACGACGAGCCGGATGCGTTGGGGCTGCTCAAGACGCTGCTTGAGATGAAGGGGGCGCGCGTGACGGCCGTCGAGTCGGCCGAGGCCGCGTGGGGCGAGTTGGAGAGGGCGTGGCCCGACCTGCTGCTCTGCGACATCGGCATGCCGGGTGAGGACGGCTACCAGTTCATCCGGCGCGTCCGCGCGTCAGAGACAGAGGGCGGACGCACGCTCCCCTCCGTCGCGCTCACGGCCTATGCGGCCGAGTCCGACCGCGCCCTCGCCCTCGAAGCAGGCTTCCAGCTCCACGTCTCCAAACCCGTCGAGCCCGCCGCCCTCATCAAAGTGATCTCCGACCTAATAGGGAGAAAGAGGTAGGGGAGTAGACAGTAGGCAGTAGGCAGTAGGCGGTTAAGATAGAAAGGCGTCTTAACGAATCAGCCCAAACGAATCGGGGGCGGCAAGCTTAACCACTCGCCGCCCCCGATTACTTTCTCCGCTCGTCTTATTCCTAACTGCCTACTGCCATCTGCCTACTGCCTACTGCTCTTCACCATCAACGCTTCAATCTCTTCGACCTGCTTGGGCGCTTTGTCGGTGAGCACGTCGAAGCCGTCGGGGGTGACGAGCACGTCGTCTTCGATGCGGACGCCGATGCCGCGGTACTTATCGGGAATCTCTTCGGCGTCTACGGCGATGTAGAGGCCGGGCTCGACGGTGATGACGACGCCGGCTTCGACGGGGCGGGGCTGGCCGTCCACGTGATAGGCGCCCGCGTCGTGCACGTCCATGCCGAGGTAGTGGCTGAGGCGGTGCATGTAGAACTTCTTGTACTGCTCCTCTTCGATGAGCTTCGGCACTTCTCCCTTCAAGAGCCCGAGCCTGACCATGCCCTCGGTCAGAATCTCGACCGAGCGCTGGTGCATCTCGTCTAAGGTGACGCCGGGCTTGACCATCCGGATGCACTCCTCCTGACAGTCGAGCACGAGTTGATAGATGTCGCGCTGCGCATCGTTGAAGCGGCCACTGACGGGGAAGGTGCGCGTGATGTCGGAGGCGAAGCCCTCATACTCGGCGCCCGCGTCGATGAGGAGGAGGTCACCGTCTTTCAACTCGGCGTCGTTGTCTACGTAGTGGAGGATGGTCGCGTTCGCGCCCGAGCCTACGATGGAGTTGTAGGCTGGCGCGGCCGAACCGTTGCGCCGGAAGACGTATTCGATGAGGGCGTCAAGCTCATACTCCTTCATGCCCGGGCGCGCTGACACCATCGCCTCGCGGTGCGCCTCCGAGGCGATGTCGGCCGAGCGGCGCATGAGGGTGATCTCATCTTCCGACTTGACGAGGCGCATCTCGTGGATGAGCGCGCCGGGGTCAACGATGGCCTGCGGCGCTTTGACCCCTTTGCGCCCCATCGAGCGCATGCGCGAGAGGTGGCGGATGAGCGTCTGGTCGAGTTCCGCGTGGCCGTTGCCGAGGCGGTAGTAGAGGCTGCGCGCGCCGTCGAGCAGCTCGGTGAGCTTCGCGTTGAACTCTTCGACGGGGAAAGCCTCGTCGGCGCCGTACGACTCCTTCGCGCCTTCGACGCCCGCGCGCCGCCCGTTCCAAATCTCCTTCTCGCGGTCGCGCGGTCGCACAAAGAGCGTGAAGGGTTTTTCACGCCCCGGCGCGACGACCGCCAGCGCGTCGGGCTCGCGAAAGCCGGTCAGGTAGTAGAAGTCCGAGTCCTGCCGGAAGCGGTACTCCGTGTCGTGCGAGCGCGTCACTTCGCGCGCCGCCGGAATGATGGCGACGGAGCCCGGCTCCATCCGTCGCATGAACTCCGCGAGCTGCGGTCTTGTCATCTTCAACCTCTCCGTTTGAACTGTCTTGCGGCCCGATTCTAACCCGTGCGCGCGGCGGCGCGGAAACGCGGGACATCTGTCCGGCCTTTCAAACCTTCCACCTTCGCGCGATAATCGCGCGCGAGGCAAACCGAAATGGCGACTCAAATCACACAGACTCAGACCGCGGGCGTGCCGACTGAAACGATTCGCGAAGTCGTCTCCCAAGACCCGGCGACGGGCGAGGAGATCGGGCGCGTTCCCCTTCGTTCGGCGGATGAAGTGTTGGCGGCGGTCGCGCGTGCGCGCGCGGCGCAGAAGGGTTGGGGCGCGCTGTCGTTCAAGGAGCGCGCCGGTGTCGTGATGCGCGCGCGTGCGCTCGTGCTCGAAGAGATGGACGAGATTGCGGAGTTGATCGCGCGCGAGTCGGGCAAGCCCGCGGCCGAGGCGCTCGCGATGGAGATCGTCCCCGCGCTCGACCTGATGCAGTTCTTCGCGCGCAAGGCCGAGCGGATGCTGCGCCCCGAGAAGATAGACATCGGCCTCTATCGTTTCATGGGCCGCACGTCCGTCGTCGAGTATCGCCCGCTCGGCGTCGTCGGCATCATCTCGCCCTGGAACTTCCCGTGGGCGACGCCGCTGGGCGAGGTCGTGATGGCGCTCATGTCCGGCAACAGTGTCGTGCTTAAGCCGAGCGAGCTGACGCCGTTCGTCGGCCTCAAGGTCGGCGAGGTCTTTACGCGCGCGGGTCTGCCCGAAGGCGTGCTTGAGATTGTGACGGGCGACGGCTCGACCGGCGCGGCGCTCGTCGAATCGGGCGTCGATAAGATCATGTTCACGGGGAGCGTCCCCACGGGGCGGCGTGTGGCCGAAGCGGCGGCGCGACGGCTGCTGCCCGTCGTCCTCGAACTCGGCGGCAAAGACCCGATGATCGTCTTCGAGGACGCCGACCTCTCGGCCGCGTCGGAGGCGGCCGTGTGGGGCGCGTTCGCCAACTCGGGGCAGGCGTGCGCCTCGGTCGAGCGCTGCTACGTGCATGAAAGCATCGCCGAAGAGTTCACGCGCCGCGTCGTCGAGAAGGCGAAGGCGCTCCGGCAGGAGCCGGGCGCGGCCTGCGACCTTGGCTCGATGTCGAGCGAGCGGCAACTCCTAACGGTCGAAGCGCACGTCCGCGAAGCCGTCGCGCGCGGCGCGCGAGTGCTTGCGGGCGGCGGTCGCGCGAAGGGTTGTTCGGAGCGCGGCTGGTTTCACGAGCCGACCGTGCTTGCGGGCGTTGACCACTCGATGACCGTGATGTGCGAAGAGACTTTCGGCCCGGTGCTTCCCATCATGACCTTCCGCGACGAGGCAGAGGCCGTCAGCCTCGCCAACGACAGCCCCTTCGGCCTCACGGCGAGCGTGTGGACGCGGGACATCAGAAAGGGTCGCCGCATCGCCTCGCGCATCGAGGCGGGCACCATCATGGTCAACGAGGTGCTCTACACACACGGCATCGCGCAGACGCCGTGGGGCGGCGTCAAGCAGAGCGGCCTCGGGCGCACGCACGGCCGCCTCGGCCTGCTGGAGATGGTCGCGCCCTATCACGTCCACATCAACCGCCTCGCCTTCATGCAGGATGTCTGGTGGTTCGCCTACACCCCCGGCGCGGCCTCGCTCTTCCGCTCGCTCGCACGCCGCTTCGCCACCGGCTCTCTGCTCCAAACCCTCCTCATCTCCCCCCAGATGCTCGCGCGCCTCCGCGAGCGACGTAAGCGCTGAGCGGGCCACGGCGCGGCGACTTGCGCGCGCGGTGGAATGTGGCTATATTCGCCTTCCCTAATCACTGTTTTGAGGCCCCTCACGGGCCGTTGCCTTGTCCCACAACCTCGCTTCATTCGGCACCCGACCGCCGGAGTAATCACAGCAAGGCCCGCGGTCTGCCTTCAGTAGACTTCCGCGGCCTCTCGCGCCCAACTTAAAAACATGCGCGGCTGTATACCCTTCCGCACGCACACCCATCTTCCGCGGCAGCGCCGCGTCGTCCCCGCGCCTCCTCAGGTCGCGACGGCGAGCGGCGCGCTGTCACATCCACAGACTCACCAACACACTCGGAGGTTTGAATGAAGAGACTTTCAGTTTTAGCGGCGGCCGCGTTGCTGCTCTGTGTCGTCGTCGCACTCTCGGTCGCGCCCGCTTCGTCGGGGCAGGATCAGAAGAGCAAGATCAAGAAGAAGGCGCGCCCCGTCGCGGGGCAGTACATCATCACGCTCGCGGACTGGGCCGCGGGCGAGCGCGGCGAAAGCTCGTTCGCGCCCACCCTCGCCGCCGACATCGTCTCGCAGCACGGCGGGCGCCTCAAGCAAGTCTTCAAGCACGCGCTCAACGGCTTCGCCGCAGAGCTGACGCCCGAAGCGGCCGAGGCTCTCACGCTCGACCCGCGCGTCGAATCGGTTGAAGAGGACGGCGTCGTCACGGCCACGACGACGCAGTCGAACCCGCCGTGGGGCTTAGACCGCATCGACCAGCGCAACCGCCCGCTCGACGCGCAGTACAACTACACGCCGACGGGTGCGGGCGTTCACGTCTACGTCATCGACACCGGCATCCGCGCCACGCACACGCAGTTCGGCGGACGCGTCAGCTCCGGCTTCACCTCCATCAGCGACGGCAACGGCACGAACGACTGTGCCGGTCACGGCACGCACGTCTCCGGCACCATCGGCGGCTCGACCTACGGCGTCGCCAAGGGCGTCACGCTCCATCCCGTCCGTGTGCTCGACTGCGCGGGCAGCGGCACCGACTCGACCGTCATCTCGGGCGTTGACTGGGTGACGGCCAACCACCTGAGCCCGGCGGTCGCCAACATGAGTCTCGGCGGCGGCGCCTCGACGGCGCTCGACACGGCCGTGCAGAACTCGATCAACTCGGGCGTGACCTACGCCATCGCCGCCGGCAACGACTACGGCGTGGACGCCTGCACCGAGTCGCCGGGGCGCGTTGCCGCGGCCATCACCGTCGGCTCGACGACCTCGACCGATGCCAAGTCGGACTTCTCGAACATCGGGACGTGCGTGGACATCTTCGCGCCGGGCTCCTCGATTCTCTCTTCGTGGTACACGTCCGACACGGCGACGAACACCATCTCGGGCACGTCGATGGCGACGCCGCACGTCGTGGGCGTGGCGGCGCTCTATCTACAGAACAACACCACGGCCAGCCCCGCGACCGTGCGCGACCAGATCGTCAACACGGCGACGACGGGCGTGCTCACAGGCATCGGCACGGGCTCGCCCAACCGGCTGCTCTACTCTTTGCTGACGACGGGCGGCGGGGGCGGCACCGTGCCCCCGGCCTGCGCGGGCGGGACGCTCTACACGGGCTCGCTCTCGGGCACGGGCGCGAGCAGCTACCAGCCGAACGGCAGCTACTACTTCAGCTCGGTCTCGGGCACGCACAAGGGCTGTCTGGTCGGCCCGGCCTCGGGCGCCGACTTCGACCTCTACCTGTTGAAGTGGAACGGCTCGACGTGGGTGACGGTCGCGAGCAGCACCAGCTCGACCTCCAGCGAGACCATCTCCTATGCGGGCACGTCCGGCTACTATGAGTGGCAGGTCTACTCCTACAGCGGCTCCGGCAGCTACAACTTCTGGACGCTCCACCCGTAAGCGACGACGGGCGAAGTGTGAAGAGGCCGCCCCGGCTCGACCGGCGGCGGCCTCTCTCTTTGTTTCGGGTTTGGCGGCCGGCTCCCGAGGTTGATATCATCCGCGGCGACAATCCGGCGACTCCCCGCCGGCCGCACCGCGAACTCCGGCTTTCCGAAGGCAAGACCCCATGAAAAAAATCCTCGCACGCAGCAGAAGTCTCAACCCTCCGGCACGCAGACTCCGCTCGACCGCCGTCGCGCTGCTCGCGCTCCTGCTCTCGGCCGCGACGCTTCCGGCGCCCGCAAGCGCCGCCGGCGAACTCGACCCTTCGTTCGGCACCGGCGGCTTCGTGATGACCGACCTCGGAGGATATGAGACGGCCGATTATGCAGCCGTCCAGCCGGACGGCCGCATAGTCGTCGTCGGGGGCGCGGCACAGGGCACAGGCCCTTCGCTCCTCGCCGATGTCAGTCTCCTGCGCTACAGGGCCGACGGCGCGCTCGACACGGCCTTCGGCAACGGCGGGAAGGTCATCCTCGACTTCGGCAACACGGCAGACGTGCCGACCGGCGTCTGCTTGCAGGCCGACGGGAAGATCATCGTCGTCGGCACGTCCTACTCGCCGACGACCGAGGCCGACGACCTCGTGCTTGCCCGCTTCAACGCGGACGGCACGCCCGACGCCTCGTACGGCACGGGCGGCCGGGTCAAGGTGAACCTCAAGGCACCGCTTCCCGCGTACACGGTGACCGCGCTCATCCAGCCCGACGGCCGCGTCATCGCCGCGGGCGTCGTCTACACGAGCAACGACCCACAGCCCTTCGAGTCGAACTTCTTCGCCACGCGCATCAACGCCGACGGCACGCTCGACACGACCTTCGGCACGCAGGGTCGCGCCACCGTGGACATCATGGGCTTCGACATCGTGACCGGCATCGCGCTACAGGCCGACGGCCGCATCCTGCTGGCGGGGATGGCCGGCGTGTCCCCCAACACCGGGCCCACCCCAACCTTCTTCGCGCTGGCGCGCCTGAAGGCCGACGGCACGCCCGACCCGACCTTCGACGGCGACGGGCGTCTGACCACGACCTTCTTCGGGCGCGACTTCGCCAACGGCGTGGCCGTGCAGGCCGACGGGAAGCTCGTCGTTGCGGGCGAGACCAGCAGAGCGTTCCCCAACTCCACCGAGCCCGACTTCGCGCTGGCGCGCTACGAAACGAACGGCGTGCTCGACCTGACGTTCGGCACGGAGGGGCGCTTGACTCTGGACTTCGACTTCGGCGCCGACACGGCCA
>JBJMGQ010000178.1:0-3208 GCA_045807845.1 Pyrinomonadaceae bacterium
CGCGCCAACTGTCACCGCGTCGGCCTTCTCGGGCCGCCCCTTCGGGCGCGCGGCGCACGCCTCATACACATCCTCCCCGACGGCGACGCGCTCGAACTCGACGAGTCCTCCATCCCTTCCATCTGGTGACCAACGAAAAAAATAAGACTGCGAGCCGCGCCAACGCGTCTCTTGTGTTGTGCTCTCTCCCCGTAACCGAAACCTTGTCGGGGGCGTCGAAGGTGTGATAGCTTCCCGCGCGTTTTCAAACGGACACCCTCGCACGCGTTCCCATCCAACCGCATAAGGAGAGAACTGCTTACTATGAGGAGCACGAAGAGCATCCTGTGTGTCGCCGCGCTGTTGTTGGCGACGGCCGCGACCTACGCCTACGCCCCCGACCAGCCGCGCATGCAGGCCGCGCGCGCTGACCTACAAGCCGCGCGCGCCCAACTGCGCAACGCGACCAGCGACAAGGGCGGCCACCGCGGCCGCGCGATAGAACACATTGACGCGGCGCTCTCGGAGGTCAACGCCGGCATCAGGTTCGACCGTCACCACGACGACGAGAGCGCACTCCCCGACCAGCCGCACATGCAGGCGGCGCTCGACAAGTTGCAGAGCGCGCGCTCCAACCTCGAAGCGGCCACCGACGATAAGGGCGGCCACCGCGTCAAAGCCCTCGAACACGTCAACAAGGCGATTGACGAAGTGCAGAAGGGCATCGAATACGACCGCACGCACTGAAGACGGCCCGTAAAGTCTAAACACCACCACGGACACAGAGACACGGCTTGGATACAGCTAAAGACAAAAGCTGTGTTTTAGCTGTGTCTCTATGTCTCTGTGTTTAAATCCACTGGACAGTTTCGTCAGGCGCCCTCGGCGGGGAGGGCGTCGTCGTTGCGGTACTCGGAGGCGTGTGCGCGCGCAAAGTAGGCGGCGAGCAGGAAGGCGACGAACATGACGGCGGCGGCGGCCCAGAAGGTGAGTGCGACCGAACGGTCGCTCATGTTGTGGGCTCGGCCGTCCTGCCCCAACGTGGCGATGGCGCTGTAGATGAGCGCGGACGACATCAGCGGCCCCACGACGCGCGCGAGGCTCGCCACCGACTGCGTCACGCCGAGCACGCCGCCCTGCTCGCCCGCCCCCGCGCTCTTCGACGCGAGCGACGTGAGCGAAGGCGTCGCCAGCCCGTTCCCCAGAGCGAAGAGCGCGCCCAGCGCGAGCAGCGCCGCCGTCCCCGTGTGCGGGCCCGTCAAAGGGATGAGCACGAGGCTCGCCGTGAACAGCAACGCCCCGGCGATGACCAGCCGAGGCTCGCCGAACATCTTCACCAGACGCCCGATCAGTCCCCCCTGAATCGCCGCGCCCACGACGCCGACGAACGCGAAGATCCAGCCCGTGTCGTGCGCGTCGAAGCCGAAGCGGTAGAGCGTAAACAGCCCGAACGACGCCGTCATCACCGAGAAGGCCGTCACGAACAGAAAGTAGATGGCGAGCACGAACGCGAGCTTTGACTGCCCGAGCGCGCGCATGAGCTGAGACCAACGGCCGGTCGCCGCCGACACGCGCGCCGGGTGGTCGGCCGTCACCGTCTCGGGCAGCACGAAGTAGAGCAGCGTCGCGTTTGCCAGTGACAGAGCGCCCGCGAACAGGAACGGCACATGCACGCCCCACCGCGACAGAATCCCCCCGATGGCCGGCCCGAAGATGAACCCGAGCCCGAAGCCCGCGCCGATGAGCCCCATGCCCTTCGCGCGATTCTCCTCGGTCGTCACATCGGCGATGTAGGCTTGAGCCGTCGAGATGTTCCCGCCCGTGACGCCGTCGATGATGCGACCGGCGAAGAGCATCCACAGCGTCGTCGCGAACCCCAGCACGAAGAAGCCGAGGCTCGTCCCTAACAGAGAGAAGAAGAGGACGGGGCGCCGCCCGTACCGGTCGGAGAGTCGGCCCAGTATCGGCGTGAAGATGAGCTGCATGACCGAGTAGGAGGCAAAGAGCAGCCCGACGACGCGCGGGCTCGCGTTGAACTTCGTCCCCTCGACGTAGAACGGCAGCACGGGGATGACGATGCCGAAGCCCACGAGGTCGATGAAGACCGTGACGAAGATGACCAGCAGCGGAGAGCGCTTCATTGTCTCGAAAAATTTAGGATGATGGCGTCGCCGAATGTTTTAGCACAGGCTTCGCGCGCCGCGCCAACTTGCGCTACACTCGAAGCCGTTAGAAAACAGCCGGAGAGACGTTTCGAGATGGTGACTCTTATGCAAGAGAAGGGGGAGCATGTCCTCGTCATCAGGCGCGTGCACGAGGAGGCGCGCGACATTCGCGCGTTCGACGTGCTGCCCGAGGGCGCGTCGGACTGTCACGAGATGCCATTCACGCCCGGGCAGGTCGCGCTCCTTGAGATAGAGGGCGCGGGGCGCGCCTACTTCGCCATCGCCAGCGCGCCGGAGGACGACGAGCTGGAGTTCCTCGTCAAGCGCTCGAACGACCCGGCCAGCCGCGCGCTCTACGAGACCGAGCCGGGCGGGCGCGTGCGTCTCGTCGAGATTGCGGGGCACGGCTTCGACCTGAAGGCGCAGGAGGGGCGCGACCTCGTCTTCGTCGCGATGGGGACGGGCGTGGCGCCTCTGCGCTCTGCGCTGAGGTCGGTGCTGCCGCGCGCGGAGAAGTTCGGGCAGGTCGTCGTGCTCTACGGCGTGCGCACGCCCGAGGATTTCTGCTACCGCGACGAGACGGATGCGTGGCGCGCGGCCGGCGTCGAGCTGCGCCAAGTCATCTCAAGGCCGGACGGCTACGAGTGGTCGGGGCAGACCGGCTACGTGCAGTCGCTCTTGGACAACGTGCTGCCCTCGCTCTCCGACCCGGTCGCGCTCGTCTGCGGCTCGCGCGAGATGATCGAGCAGACGCGCGACCGTCTACAGGAGATGGGCTTCACGCCCGAGAGGATTCTGACGAACTACTGAAAGATTAATTAACCACGGCAGAGAGAGACACGGCTTGAAGTTGATAAGACTTCAAGCCGTGTCTGCGGTCTCTGCCGTGGTTAATTGCCCTCGGCGGCTAAGGCGCGGGCGGGTAGACCATCGTCAAAGGGTCTGGGAGCGGGATGGTGCGAATCTGGCCGGTGGCCGCGAGCTTCGTCAGAGAGTACTCGGGGTGGTCGGGGTTGCCCTTCGTGATGTCGTTGATGTTGCCGACGACGAGGATGACGAGCTTC
>JBJMGQ010000179.1:0-2575 GCA_045807845.1 Pyrinomonadaceae bacterium
AGTCGCGCTCGCCCAAGTGGATGCAGTGGCCGTGCTCGTCCGCGAGGACTTGAATCTCGATGTGGCGCGGGTTCTCGACGTACTTCTCGATGTAGATGTCGCCGTTCTTAAACGCCGCCGACGCCTCGGTCGCGGCCGTGCGCATGGCGGGGCCCAACTCTTCTTCGCTGCGGACGATGCGCATGCCGCGCCCGCCGCCGCCGGCCGCGGCCTTGATGATGACGGGGTAGCCTACCCCGCGCGCGAGCGTCGCCGCCTCCTCCTCCGACTTCAAAGGGTCGGGGCTGCCGGGGAGGATGGGGAGTCCCGCCTCCTTCATCGCGCGGCGCGCCTCGACCTTGTCGCCCATCATGCGGATGACCTCGGCGCGCGGGCCGATGAACTTGATGTTGCACGCCTCGCAGATTTCGGCGAACTGCGCCGACTCGGCGAGGAAGCCGTAGCCGGGATGGATGGCATCGACGTTCGTGATCTCGGCGGCGGCGATGACCGAGGGGATGTTGAGATAGCTCTGCTGCGAAGTCGGGCCGCCGATGCAGACCGCCTCGTCGGCGAAGCGGACGTGGAGCGAGTCACGGTCGGCCGTCGAATGCACCGCCACCGTCTGGATGCCCATCTCCTTGCACGTCCAGATGATGCGGCACGCAATCTCGCCGCGGTTCGCGATCAGGATTTTGCGGAATCTTCTCACGATGAAAGCAGTGACAAGTGACGAGGGACAAGTGACGAGTTGAAGACAAGCTCACTGCTCGTCACTCGTCACTTGTCACCCGTCACTGCTCCTATTTCTTCACTCCGAACAGCGGTTGGCCGTACTCGACCGGCTGGCCGTTCTCGACGTAGATTTTGGCGACGGTGCCCGTGGTCTCGGCCTGTATTTCGTTCATCAGCTTCATCGCCTCGATGATGCAGACGACCGAGTCGGGCTCGACCTGCGTGCCGACCTTGACGAAAGCTTCGTCGTTCGGCGACGGCGAGCGGTAGAAGGTGCCGACGATTGGAGACGTGACGATATGCAGCTCCTCCTCGGGCGCCTCCGTGGCGGCGGGCGGCGTCGCGGCGCTTTCGGTCGCGGCCTGCTGCGCGGCGGCGTTGGCAGCCGAGTGCAAGGCTGACTGCGGAGTCGGGGCGACCGCTTGCGCAGCGGCCCCGGCGGGCGCGGGGTTGCGGCTGAGGCGGATGCGTATGTCCGCGTTCTCGAACTCGAAGTCGGTCAGGCCGTGCGCTGTGAACAGCTCGGTCAGCTCGCGCAGCTCTTCCATGTTGAGCGTGGAGTCGCCGCGGCGCGGAGTCTGCCCCTGCTGCTGCTGCGGTCGTCCCTGCTGCTCGTGACGGCCGCCGCCGGTGCGGCCCCGACGGCCGCGGCCGTGGCGCGTGCCGCGCTCGGCGCCCGAAGTCTCGGGCTGCTGCGGCGGCGCGGAGGCCGTGCCTGTGCCGGCGTCGCTGGCGCCCGGGCGCGCCTCGTTCTGATCGCTCGTGCTCATCTTCTGCCTCCGGAGTTGAGCGCCGACAAACGAATCGGCGCAAGAGAAAAGCCCCTCCGACGCTTGCCGAGCGAGGCGGGCGTGTGGGGCTTCTCCGAACAAAGGGCCGTCGGGGCTTTCTCTTGACTTTGCGCGCGCCGGTAAAGCTTCTGGCGTTCAAGTCGCGGCGCGCACCGGCCCGTCCGCTTTAACTACTCCGACTCCTGCTCGGCCGCGGTCGATTCGGTTTTCTTCGAGCGGCGCCCACCGCCGGACGCCTTCTTCGTAGACTCGGCCGAAGAGGTCTCGCCACGTCCGCCGGCCTTGGCAGACTTCTTCTTGGCGGCCGGCTTGGCCTTCTTCGACTCAAGCGCCTCGCGCTCGCGCGGGTTATCAACCAGCTCGATGATAGCCAGCTCGGCGTTGTCGCCGTCGCGGCGCCCCAGACGAATGATGCGCGTGTAGCCGCCCGGCCGCTCGGCGTAGCGCTGCCCCAACTCGCCGAAGAGGCGCTTGAGCGCGGCGACGCCCGCGGTGCGTGGTATCTCCGACTGCTTGCGCCCGCGGGCCGCGTCTTCGCTACGGCGCGCGTTGCCCGCGTGGAAGAAGCCTGCGGCCTGACGCCGGAGGTGGAGAGACTGTATCGCCGCCTCGTCGCCCGTGAGCGCGCCCGCGCGCTTCGCCAGCGTGATGACGCGCTCGACGAAGGGGCGCAGCTCCTTCGCCTTCGGCACGGTCGTAGTGATGCGCTCGTCGCGCGCGTTAATCAACGAGGTCGCGAGGTTGCGGAGCATCGACATGCGGTGCTCGCTCGTCCTCCCGAGTTTCCTGTGTGCATTCAAGTGTCGCATGACAAAAGTACCTAAATGATGCGTGATGAAGGATGAAGGATGAATATGACGAGGGCGGCCTGCTTGAAATTCATCAGCCCGCATTCATCATTCATCATTCCACTTAATCCTTAATGTCGTCCTCGTCGTCCGGATAATCGTCCGGGCCGAGGTCGGAGCCGCCGGAGCCGGGGATGGGATTGCCCTGCTCGTCGAAGGCCATGCCGAAGTCGAGCCCCATGCCGTGCAAGATTTCTTTAATCTCGTTGAGAGACTTCTTGC
>JBJMGQ010000180.1:0-9637 GCA_045807845.1 Pyrinomonadaceae bacterium
CAGGCAGTTGAAAGCCCGCCGCCGGGGGTCGAGATTTAAACACTCAACCCTCTCGACGCGGGGCAACTGCTTACTGCTATCTGCCTACTGCCTACTGCTTTTCCTGCAACCGGCGTGATAAACTTTGCGTCTTCAACGCCTGAAGACACTTATCAAGATGTCACTTTCCGGTCGAGACTTGCTTCCCAACTCTTCGCGTCGCGTCCTCGGGGCGTTGTGCGCGCTTCTCCTCTCAACCTCCTTCGCGTGCAAGAGCGAGTACCCCGCTTCGGGTCAGCAGAAGGGCCCGGGCGATGGGCGCGGCGACGGCGAGGCGCGCCCGGTCAAGGTCGCGCACGTCGAGGAGATGCCCGTCGGCGCGAGCGTCAACGTCACGGGCACGCTCGCGGCGCAGGACGAGGCGACGCTGAGCATCAAGGTGCCGGGCCGGCTCAGCTCCATCGCCGTCGATCTGGGCAGCGTCGTGCGTAAGGGGCAGGTCATCGCGCAGGTCGAGCAGCAGGACTATCGACTGCGCGTGCAGCAGTCGGAGGCCGCGCTCCAACAGGCGCGCGCGCGCCTCGGCCTTCAGCCGCAGGGCGACGACGACCGCTTCGACCCGGAGGGGACGGGCACCGTCCGGCAGGCGCGCGCCGTCCTGGAAGAGGCGCGGCAGAACCGCGCGCGTGTCGCCTCGCTCATCGAGTCGGGCGTCGTCGCGCGCGCCGAGTACGAGTCGGCCGACGCGGCCTTCAAGGTCGCGCAGGCCAAGTATCAGGACGCCGTCGAAGAGATTCGCAACCGTCAAGCTCTGCTCGCGCAGCGGCGCACCGAGCTTTCGCTCGCGCGGCAGGCGCTCGCAGACACAATCGTCGCCGCGCCCTTCGACGGCCTCGTGCAGGAGAAGCACGCTTCGGTAGGCGAGTACCTCGGCGCGGCGGCGCCCGTCGTGACCATCGTGCGCGTGAACCCTCTGCGCTTTCGCGGCGAGGTGCCCGAGCGCGACGCGGCCACGGTGCGCGCAGGCCAGTCCGTGCGCGTCACGGTCGAGGGCGACCGCGGGCTCTACGCGGGACGCATCGTGCGCCTGAGCCCGACCATCAACCAGCAGAATCGCGTGCTCGTCGTCGAAGCCGAGATAACGAACCCCGGCTCGCTGCGTCCCGGCGGGTTCGCGCGCGCCGAGATCGTCACCAACAGCGGCGACCGCGCCGTCACCGTGCCGGCCAACGCCGTCGTCACCTTCGCCGGCATCGAGAAGGTCATCACGGTCGAGAACGGCAAGGCCAAAGAGAAGGCCATCACGACGGGTCGCCGCGCCGAGACGTGGACTGAAATCCTCTCCGGCGTGGGCGTCGGCGAAGCGGTCGTCTTAGACCCCGGCAACTTGCAGTCAGGCCAACCCGTCAACGTCGTGGAGTGAGAGGAGTAGACAGTAGTCGGTAGTGCTCCGCGCTGCCGACGTTGAGGATGGAGACCGCGGGGTCTGACCGTGAAGGGCTCTTCTACTGTCTACTGAAACGAGATGCAAAAGCTCGCTGAAATCTGTATCAGGCGGCCCGTCTTCGCGGCGATGATCGTGCTCTCGCTCGTCGTCGTCGGCGCGGCGAGCTACTTCCGTCTGGGCGTTGACCGCTTCCCTTCGGTTGATCTGCCGACGGTGAGCGTGCGCACGCAACTGCCCGGGGCCTCGTCCGAAGAGGTCGAGACGCTCGTCTCGCAGCCCATCGAGGAGGCCGTCAACACCGTCGAAGGCATCGACGAGCTGCGCTCGGTCTCCGCCCCCGGCACGTCAATCATCATCGCCACCTTCAAGCTCGACCGCGACCTCGATACGGCCGCGCAGGACGTGCGCGACCGCGTCACGACGGTCGTTAACCAACTGCCCGAAGAGGCGCGCCAGCGCCCGCCCGTCGTCCAGAAGTTCAATAACGACAGCGCGCCCGTCATCACCATCGCGCTCACGGGCGAGCGCTCCTTGCGCGAGCTGACCGAGCTCGGCGACAAGATCGTCCGGCCGCAGTTCGAGCGCGTCGGCGGCGTCGGCGCCGTGCAGATTGTCGGCGGGCTCGACCGCGCCATCAACGTCTGGGTGGATGCAGACCGGCTCGAAGCCTATCAGATTCCCATCACCGCCGTGCAGGCCGCGCTCGGCCGGCAGAACGCGGACATCCCCGGCGGCAACGTCACGACGAACAACGAGGAGTTGACGCTGCGCACGATGGGGCGCGTCACAGACCCGCGCGCCTTCAACGACCTCGTCATCGCCAACCTCGGCGGCTCGGCCGTGCGCCTGCGCGACGTGGGGCGCGTCGAGGACAGCACGAAGGAGCAGCGCTCCTTAGCGCGCCTGAACGGCGTGCCGACCGTGACGTTGCAGATTCAGAGACAGTCGGGCGCCAACACCATCGAGGTCATTCAAGGCGTCAAGCGCGCGCTCGCGCGCGTTGAGGGGCAACTGCCCTCGGACGTGAAGATGGAGGTCATCCGCGACCAGTCGCGCTACATCGAAGCGGCGCTCCACGAGATTACGACGCACCTCGTCTTAGGGAGCATCCTCGCCTCGCTCGTCGTGCTGCTCTTCATGCGCTCGTGGCGCTCGACGTTGATTGCGGCCGTCGCCATCCCGGCCTCGGTCATCTCGACCTTCGCCATGATGCGCGCGCTCGACTTCACCTTGAACAGCGTGACGATGCTTGCGCTGGTGCTGATGGTCGGCGTCGTGATTGACGACGCCATCGTCGTCCTAGAGAACATCTTCCGCTTCGTCGAGGAGAAGCGCATGACGGCGATGGAGGCGGCGCGCGAGGCGACGGCCGACATCGGGCTGGCCGTGCTGGCGACGACGCTCTCGCTCGTCGTTATCTTCCTGCCCGTCTCGTTCATGTCCTCGATCTCGGGGCGCTTCCTCTATCAGTTCGGCATCACGGCGGCCGTCGCCATCATGGTGAGCTTGCTCGTCTCCTTCACCTTGACGCCGATGATGTCGGCGCGTCTGCTGCGCGCGGAGGACGCGTCGGGGCACGGCGGCGGGCACCACGACGGCAACGAGGTCGGAGCGAAGGCCGGCTCGCGCGGCGGCTTCTACGGCTACATCGACCGCGCCTACACGCGGCTGCTCACGCTCTCGATGCGCCATCGGTTCGTCGTCTCGGTACTGGCGCTCGCGGTCATCGCGTCGAGCGTGCCGCTCTATCGCTCGGT
This sequence comes from Pyrinomonadaceae bacterium, assembly GCA_045807845.1. Lineage (GTDB taxonomy): Bacteria > Acidobacteriota > Blastocatellia > Pyrinomonadales > Pyrinomonadaceae > QHXN01. The sequence continues at coordinate 3,184 of JBJMGQ010000180.1, forward strand.
CAAGCAGGAGTTCATCCCGTCGAACGTGGACGAGGCGGAGTTCGAGGTCTCGGTCAACGCGCCGGAGGGGACGAACCTCTCCTCGATGAACGAGACGATGCTCGCGATGGAGCAGGAGATCATGAAGACGCCCGGTGTTCGGGTCGTCCTCGCCAGCGCGGGCGGCAGCTTCCTCGGCGGCGTCAACCAGAGCGACATCTTCATCCGCATCGCGCCGCACGAGGAGCGCACGCTCTCCTTAAGCCGTCTCTGGCGCGAGACGCTCGCGGGCCATCCCCTTGGGGCCTTCCACGGCAACTACACGCAGCAGGACGTGATGCAGGAGGTGCGCCGCCGACTTCAGAAGTACGCGCCGATGCGCGTCGGCGTGCGCAACGCGCAGTCGTTCAACTTCGGTGCGGGCGGACGTTTCGACATCGACTTCGTCATCCGCGGCCCCGAACTCGAACAGCTCTCGCGCTACGCCGAAGAGCTGCGCGAGCGCTCCGCACGCTTAGGCGGCATCGTGGACGCAGACACCACGCTCAAGCTGAACAAGCCCGAGCTGCGCGTCGAGATCGACCGCGAGCGCGCCGCCTCGCTCGGCGTCTCGACCGCCGACGTGGCGAACTCTCTGCGCGTGATGGTGGGCGGCGACCAAGAGGTGACGCGCTTCCACGACGCGTCGGTCAACGAGGCTTACGACGTGCAGCTCCGTCTCGCCGAGCGCGACCGCAACAACCCGCGCACGTTGGGTCAGCTCTACGTACCCTCCTCGCGCGGCGGGCTCATCCGTCTCGACAACCTCGTCCGCATCCGACGAGACATCAGCCCCTCGCGCATCGACCGCATCGACCGACAGCGGCAGGTATCTTTGCGCGCCTCGGTCGCACCCGGCTTCGCTCTGGCCGACCGCATCGAGGCGTTGCGGGACGAGTCCGCGCGGATGAACATGCCGGCCGTCTACACGACGGCCGTCTCGGGGCGCGCGCGCGAGCTAGAGCGGACGTTCACGGAGTTCCTCTGGGCGTTCCTGCTCTCGATCATCTTCATGTATATGATCCTCGCGTCGCAGTTCGAGAGCACGATTCACCCCATCACCATCCTTTTGAGTCTGCCGCTCGCCGTCCCGTTCGCGCTGCTCTCGCAATACCTGACGGGCGACACCTTGAACCTCTATTCGGCGCTCGGCATCCTCGTGCTCTTCGGCGTGGTGAAGAAGAACTCGATTCTACAGATAGACCACATGAACAACCTGCGCGCGAAGGGGATGGAGCGCTTCGAGGCTGTCATACAGGGGAACCGCGACCGCCTGCGCCCCATCCTGATGACGACGCTCGCGCTCGTGGCCGGGATGCTCCCGCTCGCTTTGGGCACAGGCCCCGGTGCGGAGGAGCGACGCTCTATCGCGGTCGTCGTCATCGGCGGCCAGTCGCTCTCGTTACTGCTCACGCTGCTCGTGACGCCCGTGGCGTACAGCGTCTTCGACGACATCGGCCACACGTCCTTCTGGCGCAAACACGTCGGCAACGTCTTGGCCTACCCGTTCCGCACCACGCGCAAGGTGCGCGCCGCCTTCGCACGCCGCCGCGCCTCCGGGAATGAAGAGGAGCCCCCGGCTGACGCGCACGCCGAAGACACAGTCAGCGCGGGCGGCGATTAGAGTCGGATTCCGCAATCCGACAGTCTTAGGCTACAATCTCCACGCCTCCGGCAAGCTACCTAATGTCTTCAAACAAGAACATCGGCAAACCCGTCCCTCGCAAGGAGGGGCGCGCGAAGGTGACGGGCGCCGCCGCGTACGTGGACGACCTACGGCTGCCCGGCATGCTCCACGGCGTGACCGTGCGCAGTCCCGCGCCGCGCGGACGCATCACCAACATCCACTTCGGCGCGGGGCTCCCTTGGGACGAGTTCACCATCGTCACCGCGCGCGACGTGCCCGGCGCCAACTACGTCGCGCTCATTCTCAACGACCAGCCCTACCTCGCCGACACGGTCGTCAACCACGCGGAGGAGCCCGTCCTCCTGCTCGCGCATCCGGACAAGTATCTGCTCGAAGAGGCCCGCCGCGCCGTGCGCGTCGAGATAGAGCCGCTGCCCGCCGTCTTCAACATCGAGGAATCGCTGGAACCCAAAGAGGTCATCTGGGGCGAGGACAACATCTTCAAGACCTTCCTCGTCGAGAAGGGGAACGTCGATGAAGTCTGGGACAGTCCCGACATCATCGTCGTCGAAGGCGAGTACCGCACGGGCGCGCAGGAGCAGCTCTACATCGAGACGAACGGCGTCATTGCCGAGGCGAGCCCCGAGGCGGGCGTCGTCGTGCGCGGCTCGATGCAGTGCCCTTACTACATCCACAAGGCGCTCGTAAAACTCTTCGACCTGCCCGAAGAAAAGATCCGCGTCATCCAGACCGAGACGGGCGGCGGCTTCGGCGGCAAGGAGGAGTATCCTTCGATGATTGCGGGCCACGCCGCTCTGCTCGCTTGGAAGTCCGGGCGACCTGTGAAGATGATCTACGACCGCGCCGAGGACATGGTCGCCACGACCAAGCGCCATCCTTCGCGCACGCGCCACCGCACGGCCGTCACGCGCGAAGGGAAGCTCGTAGGGATGGACATCGAGTTCATCGTGGACGGCGGCGCCTACGCCACGCTCTCTTCGGTCGTGCTCTCGCGCGGCACGATACACGCCGCCGGCCCTTACAACTGCCCGAACGTGCGCATCCGCTCGCGCGCCGTCGCCACGAACATTCCACCGCACGGTGCCTTCCGCGGCTTCGGTGCGCCGCAGAGCATCTTCGCCGTCGAACGACAACTGGATAAGGTCGCGGCCGCCGTGGGTCTTTCGCCCGAAGAGCTGCGCCGTCGTAACTTCATCCAACGCGGCGAGACGACCGCCACGGGGCAGGTCATACGTGAGGACGTTGACCTCGACGGGCTCCTCGACAGCGCCTTCGAGCTGACCGACTATCACGCGAAGCGCGAGCGCTTCACGCGCGAGAACGAGGGCGCGCGGATAAAGCGCGGCATCGGCTTTGCTTCATTCATGCACGGCGCGGGCTTCACCGGCTCGGGCGAGAAGTATCTGCAATCCATCGTCGGCTGCGAGGCGACGAACGAAGGGCGCCTGCGCGTGCTCGCCGCGAGCACCGAGATAGGGCAGGGGACGAAGACCGTCTTTGCGCAGATTGCGGCCGACGCTCTGGGCTTGGACTACGACAGCGTCGAAGTCGTCCAGCCCGACACGGCCGACGTGCCCAACAGCGGCCCCACGGTCGCCTCGCGCACGACGATGATCGTCGGCAAGCTCGTCGAGTCGGCCGCACTCAAGCTGAAGGAGATGCTGAAGGGCGCCGGCCTCCTCAAAGACACCTTCACGCAGGACGAGTGGGCGCGCGCGTGCGCCGAGTACGTCCGCACCCGCGGCGCGCTCAAGGCGCACGTGCAGTACCAGCAGCCCGGCGACATCGAGTGGGACGACGAGCACTATCGCGGCGACGCGTACGGCGCATACGCTTGGGCCGTCTACGTCGCGGAGGTGAGCGTGGACACTTTGACGTACGAGACGCGCGTCGAGGACTTTGTCGCCGTGCAGGAGGTGGGGCGCGTCATTCATCCCGTGCTCGCGGCCGGGCAGATCGAGGGCGGAGTGGCGCAGGGCATCGGGTGGACGCTGTACGAATCGGTCGTGTGGCGCGACGGGCGGATGGCGAACGGGCAGATGACGAACTACATCATCCCGACCTCGGCCGACATCCCGCCCATCCGCGTCCACTTCTTCGAGAACCCATACGCGGGCGGCCCCGGCGGCGCGAAAGGCATCGGCGAGCTGCCGATGGACGGCCCGGCCCCCGCCATCCTCAACGCCATCGAGCACGCAACCGGTCACGCCTTCGACCATGTGCCGCTCACGCCCGAGGTCGTCATGGAAACGTTAATCGCCGAGTGATTGAAAGTTAAAGATGACAGAAGCCCCCGGTAAAATTTCAGTCCGCTGCACGGTCAACGGCGAAGCGGTGACTTTGGACGCGCTCCCTCTGGCGCGTCTGCTCGACGTGCTGCGTGAAGAGCTGGGCCTGACGGGGACGAAGGAGGGCTGCGGCGAGGGCGAGTGCGGCGCGTGCTCCGTGCTCGTTGACGGCGAGCTGGTCAACAGTTGCCTCGTCCCCGCCGTGCAGGCCGAGGGCGCCGACATTCGCACGGTCGAAGGCTTGACGGACGGCGGGCGCCTGCACGCCGTCCAGCGCGCGATGATCGAGTGCGGCGGCGCGCAGTGCGGCATCTGCACACCGGGGATGGTGCTCGCCGCCGTCAGCCTCCTCGAACGCACGCCGCATCCGACCGAGGCCGACATACGCGAAGGACTCGCCGGCAATCTCTGTCGCTGTACGGGCTATATGAAAATCTTCGACGCGGTGGTTAAAGCAGTAGACAGTAGTCAGTAGACAGTAGCGCTCTGCGCCGCGGCCGTTGACGCTGACATACTGACAACTCGACTGCGAATGTTTTTCTACTGACTACTGACTACTGTCTACTTCTTCTATGCGCGCTTACCTGCCGAGTTATGAGATGGTCGTGCCGCGCACGCTCGACGATGCGTTGGCGCTCTTGCGCGAGGGGCCGGGCGTGTGGCGGCCGTTCGCGGGCGGGACGGATTTGATGGTGCTGTTGGAGGCGGGGAGACTTGAGCACCGGAAGTTCTTCAGCATCCGGCACCTGAAGGAGCTGCGCGGAGTCGAGGAGTCGGGCGGCGTCGTGCGCGTGGGCGCGTTGACGACGTACGCGGACGTGCGGCGGAGCGAGCTGCTCGGCCGTCACTTCCCGATGCTGGGGCAGGCGGCGCGCGAGACGGGCGGCATCGCCATCCAGAATCGCGGCACCGTCGGGGGCAACATCGCCAACGCCAGCCCCGCGGCCGATACGCCGCCCGCGCTGCTCGCGTACGGCGCGGAGGTTGAGCTGGCCTCGATTGAAGGCGCGCGCCGCGTTCCGTACTCAGAGTTCCACACGGGCTATAAGCAGACCGTCATGCGCGAGGACGAGTTGATTACGGCCGTCGTTCTCTCGAAGCCGCGCGAGGGCGCGCGCCACTTCTACCGGAAGGTCGGGACGCGGCGCGCGCAGGCCATCTCGAAGGTCTGCTTCGCGGCGGTGGCGGAGATTGAAGGAGAGACGTTGACGGAGGTGCGCGTTGCGCTGGGGAGCGTCGCGCCGGTCGTGCTGCGGTGCCGCCGGACGGAGGAGGTTCTGCGCGGGCGCCGGCTCGACGAAGAGGCGTTGAGGGCGGGGCTGGATGAACTCGCGCGCGAGGTCACGCCGATTGACGACGTGCGCTCGACGGCTCGCTATCGCACGCGCGTCTCGCAGAATCTCTTGCGTGAGTTCTTGTCGAGTCTGCGCGTAGAGGGTGTGTGAAGTTGAAGATGAGAGTGCTGCTGTTCCTTATCTTCACGATGCTCGCGTGCGCGCCGCTCGTCGCCGCCTCCCGTTATTCAGGCCACTTTCCTGTCTTCAACTGCCTACTGCCTGCTGCCATCTGTCTACTGCTCTAAAACTTCCTCACTATCAGCACGCCGGCAATAAGAAGCAGCGCGCCGAGGAGGCGTGGGAGGGTGACGGGGCGCGCGGCGAAGCCGACGACGCCGAAGTGGTCGAGCAGGATTGAGACGAGCACCTGTCCCGCGATGGTGATTGAGATGAAGGTGGCCGCGCCGAGTCTTGGGGCGAAGGCCGCCGCCGCCGTCACGAAGACGCCTCCAAAAAGTCCTCCGGCCCACACCCACCAGGGCGCCGAAGAGAGCGCGGCGAGCGGCGGGAGCTGCGGGCGCGTGGCCGCGGTGTAGGCGAGGAGCGCGAGCGTCCCGACGGCGAACGAGATGAGCGAGGCCGTCACGGGATGGCCGACCCAGCGCGCGAGCTGCGCGTTGACGCCCGCCTGCAAAGGCATCAGCGCGCCGGCCACAAGACAGACGAGCAGGTAGAGCCAGACCATACCTTCCCCCGAAGAGTCCTAAAGTTAAATGCGAGTGCTGCGAACTTAACTTGCACGCCCGCCCGCGAGCAAGCGTCGTCACGCGCGCCGCCAGAAAAACTCCTCACACATGCCGGGTCGTGATATAGTCCCGCGCCGAAATCCCGACCGCGGAAGAACCCTCCAAAGGAGATTTTATAAATGCAGAACTACAACAACCCCGCGCCGCCGCCTCAGCCGCCGCCACAGCCCCCCGCGAAGAAGGGCATGTCCACGGGCGTCAAAGTCCTGATCGTCGTTCTCATTCTCGTCATCGGCGGGGGAGTCTTGCTGGCCGTTGCGGGCGGCGGCCTGCTTTACTACTTCAGCCGCAAGGCGCAGGAGACGACGAGCGTGAGGATCGGCGCGGCGCGCAAGGGGCTCACGGGGGGTGCTACGTCGGGTGGTGCCGCGGCCGCGGCGCCGAGCCCGACGGCCGAGCAGCAGGCGGCCATCGCCG
>JBJMGQ010000181.1:0-2757 GCA_045807845.1 Pyrinomonadaceae bacterium
GCCCATGAGCTGCACGGTCAGCTTCGCGCCCGACGCGCCGAGCGGGTGGCCGAGCGCGACCGCGCCGCCGTTGACGTTCGTGCGCTCGTCGTCCATCCCCAACTCACGCATCACCGCGATGGCCTGACACGCAAACGCCTCGTTGAGCTCGATGAGGTCGATTGCTTCGAGCTTCAGCCCCGCGAGCTTCAAAGCCTTCGGCACGGCCGCGACCGGCCCCATCCCCATGATCTCCGGCGGCACGCCGCCCACCGCGTACGAGACGAAGCGCATGAGCGGCTTCAACCCCAACTCCTCCGCATGCTCGCGCGACATGACGACGACGCCCGCCGCGCCGTCCGAAGTCTGACTGGAGTTGCCCGCCGTCACCGCCCCCTTCGCATGAAAGACCGGCCGCAGTTTCGCCAACCCCTCCGGCGTCGTGTCGGGTCGCGGCCCCTCGTCAGTGTCGAACATGACGCGCCTCTGCTTCACGCCGCCCTCGCCCACTTCGTTAATCTCGACTTCGAGCGGGACGATGCCGTCGTCCTTCAGCTTCCCTTCTGCTATCGCCGCGAGCGCGCGTCGATGGCTGCGGTAAGAGAAGGCGTCGGCCTCCTCGCGCGTCACCTTGTAGTCGCGCGCGACGTTCTCGGCCGTCAGTCCCATGCTGAGATAGACGCCGGGACGATGCTCGACGAGATACGGGTTCGGCCGAAACTTCGTGTTGCCGCGCAGCATCGACATCGACTCCGTGCCGCCCGCGACGATGCACTCGGCCATGCCCGCCATGATGCGCTCAGCCGCCATCGCGATGGTCTGCGACCCCGACGAGCAGAAGCGGTTCACGGTCACGGCCGGCACCTCATGCGGCAGCCCCGCGCGCAACGCAGCGATGCGCGCGACGTTCGTCCCCGACTCGCCCTCGGGCGTCGCGCAGCCCAGTATCACGTCGTCAATCGTCTCGGGCGACAACTCCGGCACACGTCTCAACAAATCCTCGATGACGGCCGCGGCCATGTCGTCCGGCCGCACCGTGCGCAGGCTCCCACGCGGCGCCTTCCCGACGGCCGTCCGCACGCCCGCCACGATCACTGCTTCTCTCATAAAACTTCCTTCTTAATTCCAACTTTCAACTTTGAAATCTCAAATCCTTATCACGCCCTCCGCCTCGCCGCTCATTACCTCTTTGCCGTGTTGATGGCGCACCCGAGCGCCGAGTCGAGCAGCGTCGCCGCCAAACCGCCGTGCGCGATGCCGAGGCCGTTGTAGTGTCGCTCGTCCGGCTCGACAGCGAAGACGGCGCGCCCCTCCTCAACCTCTACGAGCCGCATGTTCATCAGACGCGCCATGCCCGAAGGCTCGCGCTCGCCCGTCAAGAGCTGGCGCATGTATTCGAGCCCGCTCAAGTGCCGTCGCTCTGCCGCCCTGTCTTCATGCTTTTCGTCTTCGGCCGTGCGTGTCATCGACTTTCCCTTTAGTCTAATTCCGCAGAGGCTTCCCCGTCGAAAGCATGTGCGTGATGCGCTCTCGGGTCTTCGGCTCGCCGCAGAGCGAGACGAAAGCCTCGCGTTCGAGGTCGAGGAAGTACTGCTCGTCCACCCACTGCGCCGAAGAGACGTTGCCCCCGCACAGAACCCACGCGACCTTCCCACTGACGTGCAGGTCGTACTCGCTCATGTAGCCGCCCTGCTGCATGACGTAGAGCCCCGCGCGCAAAGCGGCGAGCGCGTCGCGCCCGGCCGCGTAGCAACTCTTCGCGCCGCGCACGGGCGGCGCATAGCCCGCGTCTGAGAGTTCGAGCACGAGCCGCTTCGCCTCCGCGAGTTGATGGTCGCGGTTCATCACGATCAAGTCCGCGTCACTCAAATATCCAAACGCGCGCGCCTCGGCGGCACTCGTCGAGACCTTCGCCGTGGCGATGGTCTGAAGTGCCTGTTGCAGAAAAGGCACCGGGTCGGCGTTACCCGTCGCGCGCATCGGCGGCGAGACGACGCGGCGCACAAGCTCCTTGCAGCCGCCCGCGCCCGGTATCAGACCGACGCCCACCTCGACCAGCCCCATGTAGACTTCGGCCGCCGCGGCCGCGCGCGCGCCCGCCAACGAAACTTCGCACCCGCCGCCGAGCGTGCGCCCCGCGGGCGCCGTCACCACCGGCTTCGAGCAGAAGCGCACGGCCGACAGCGCGTCCTGCATTCCCTTCAATGCCTGCTCAATCGCGCCGGAGTCGCTGACGCCGCCCGCGAGGTTCGCGCCGACCGAGAAGTCCGCGGCCTCGTTGCCGATGACGAGCCCGCGCCAGTCGCCCGCTTCAACCTCTTCGACCGACGCGCGCAGCATCTCGCCCACGTCGGCGTCGAGCGTGTTCATCTTCGTGTGGAACTCAAGACAGGCCACGCCGTCGCCGAGGTCAACGAGGCTCGCGCCGCGGTTCTCGCGCACGACCCGCCCCGCGGACTTCAGACGCGCCAGTTCTATCTTCAAATCGTCCGGCGCCTCGTTGACGTAAGCCCCGCGCGCCGGGTCGTAGAAGGAGAGCGCGCCCTCCGTCTCGCGATAGAAACTCTCGTGGCCGGCGTCGAGCATCTCTTTCACCCACCCGGCGACCGTCAAGCCCTCCGTCTCCATCGCGCCGGCAATCTCACGCACGCCGAGCGCATCCCAAAGCTCGAACGGCCCCAGCTCGTGCGAGTAGCCCCAGCGCATCGCGCGGTCAACGTCCGCCAGACGGTCTGTTATCTCCGGCACGCGGCGCGCGGCGTAAGCCAACGTGTTATA
>JBJMGQ010000182.1:0-10486 GCA_045807845.1 Pyrinomonadaceae bacterium
AAATTTCAGAGGCAGATTTCAGCGTGTGCGGCCGGCAGTTGAGCGGGGCGGCGCGGGCGCGTGTTGAGGTGATAAGACCTTGAGCGAAGAGCTTAACAGTCAGGACTTGTCGGAGATCATCGCCGAGAGCTTCGGCGCGAACGCGACCTACGTGGAGGGGCTGCTGGGTCGTTACCGCAGCAACCCTTCACTGGTGGACGAGGCGTGGCGCACGTACTTCGCGGAGTTGTTGGGCGACGGCGCGTCGGGCGGCAACGGCGCGGCGTCGGCCGCGAGCTGGCCGGAGGCCGCGGGTGACGGACAGGCCGCGTCGCAGCCTCAAGCTGAAGCGCGGGCCGAGGCATCGGCCGTGCCCGCTCAGGGGGCGCAGGCACCGTCGGGCGCGCAGGCCGGGACGACTCCGGCTCAAGTCCCCACGGCCCCCGCGGCTCCTGCGGCGGCGCAGGTGCGCGGCGAGTCGCAGCCCATCCGCGGCGGCGCGCTGAAGATTGTCGAGAACATGGAGACCTCCCTGACGGTGCCGACGGCCACGTCGAACCGGCAGGTGCCAGTCAAGGTCTTGGAAGAGAACCGCGCGCTCGTCAATCAATATTTGAAAGAGCACAAGCGCGGCAAGGCTTCCTACACGCACTTCATCGCCTACGCGCTCCTGCGCGCGCTCGAACGCTACCCGCAGTTGAACGACGGCTTCGCGATTGTTGACGGGGCTCCTGCGCGCGTGCGCCGCACGGAGGCCAACCTCGGCCTCGCCATCGACCTTGAGAAGAAGGACGGCACGCGCACGCTCCTCGTCCCGAACATGAAGAACGCGGGCGCGCTTGGGTTCGCGGAGTTCCTCGCGGCCTACGACGATGTAGTCAAGCGCGCGCGCGCAGGCAAGCTCGGCGTGCCCGACTTTCAGGACACGACCATCTCTCTGACGAACCCCGGCACCATCGGCACCGTCTCTTCCAACCCGCGCCTGATGGCCGGCCAGTCGGCCATCATCGCCACCGGCGCCATCGAGTACCCGGCCGAGTATCATGCGATGACGCCGCAGGCGCTCTCGCTCCTCGGCATCAGCAAGGTCGTCAACATCTCCTCGACCTACGACCACCGCGTTATACAGGGCGCGGAGTCGGGCGCGTTCCTCGCGTACGTCCACGAGCTGCTGCTCGGCGAGCACGACTTCTACGTCCGTATCTTCCGCGACCTCGGCATCCCGTATCAGCCGATGCGCTGGGCGCGCGACTTCAACCCGGCGCTCTTGGGGCGCTACGACGCGCGCGAGGAGGTCGGCAAAGAGGCGCGCGTCCTCGAACTCATCAACGCCTACCGCGTGCGCGGCCACCTCATCGCGGACATCGACCCCTTGCACGCGCTCCCCATCCAGTATCATCCCGAGCTGGACATCGAGACCTACGGGCTCACCATCTGGGACTTAGACCGCGAGTTCATCACGGGCGGCCTCGCGGGCAGGGATAGCGCGACGCTGCGCGAGATACTCGACATCCTGCGCCGCGCCTACTGCGGCAAGGTCGGCACGGAGTATCGACACATCCAGAGCAAGGAGCAGAAGCTCTGGATACGCGAGCGCATCCGGGTCGAGTTCGTCACGCCTGAGCCGCTTGACGCGGAGACGAAGAAGGCGCTGCTGATGCGACTCATCCGCGCCGAGCAGTTCGAGCGCTTCCTGCACACGAAGTACCTCGGGCAGAAACGTTTCTCTCTGGAAGGCTGCGAGACGATCATCGCGCTCCTTGACCGGCTCGTCGAGCGCGCCGCCGAGAAGGGTGTCGAGGACATCACACTCGGGATGGCGCACCGCGGCCGTCTCAACGTTCTGGCCAACGTCGTCGGCAACTTCTCCGAACGCATCTTCACGGCCTTCGAGGGCTCAGTCCACCCAGACTTTCCCGCCGACGAGGGCGACGTGAAATATCATCAGGGCGCGAAGGGCGAACGCGAGACCGCTTCGGGTCGCAAAGTCAGCATCACCATCTCGCCCAACCCGAGCCATCTCGAATTCGTTGACCCCGTGGTCGAGGGCATGGCGCGCGCCAAGCAGGACGCGTGGGAGTTGGCGGGCGCGAAGCGCGAGGAGGTCATCGACCGCGCGCTGCCCGTGCTGCTGCACGGCGACGCGGCCTTCGCGGGGCAGGGCATCGTGATGGAGACGTTGCAGCTCGCAGACCTGCACGGCTACCGCACGGGCGGCACCATTCACATCATCATCAACAACCAGATCGGCTTCACCACTTCGCCCGAAGACAGCCGCTCGTCCATCTACTCGACCGACGTGGCGAAGATGACGCAGCTCCCCATCTTCCACATCAACGGCGACGACCCCGAGGCCGCCTTCCGGTGCTTGCGCATCGCGCTCGACTACCGGCAGGAGTTCAACAAGGACGTGGTGCTCGATGTCATCGGCTTCCGCCGGCTCGGCCACAACGAGGGCGACGAGCCGAGCTACACGCAGCCTCTGATGTACGCGCGTGTGAAGGCGCACCCGGGCGTGCGCGCCATCTACGCGCAGCGTTTGATAAGTGAAGGCGTCGTCACCGAGGAAGAGGTCGAGCAGATGACGCGCGAGGCCGTCGAGCGCTATGAGCGCAGCCACGCGCGCGCCAAGGAGATCGTCGCGCAGAAGGAGCCCTTGAAGGAGTTGCCTCCGGCGGCGCCTGAAGAGGACGGCTCGGGCGTCATCGAGACGGGCGTCGCGGCCGACATTCTACGCGACATCGCGCACCGCATCGCCGTCGTCCCCGAAGGCTTCAACATCAACCCGAAGATGGTGAGCCAGCTTGCGCGCCGCGCCAAGATGGGCGAGGGGCAGGCGCCTCTGGATTGGGCCTTCGGCGAGCTGATGGCCTTCGGCTCTCTCGGGCTCGAAGGCACGCGCGTGCGGCTCTCGGGTCAGGACTCAGGGCGCGGCACGTTCAGCCAGCGCCACGCCATCATGTACGACACGCGCACCGGCCGCCCGTGGGAGCCGCTCTCCGAGATGACGACGCGCAACGAGACGCGCCCGCTCGTCGAGGTCTTCGACAGCTCTCTCTCGGAGCAGGGCGTGGTCGGCTTCGAGTACGGCTACACGGTCGAGGCGCGCGACGCGCTCGTCTGTTGGGAGGCGCAGTTCGGAGACTTCTCGAACGGCGCACAGGTCATCATCGACACCTTCGTCGCGCCGAGCATGGACAAGTGGCAGCAGCCCTCGCGCCTTGTGCTGTTGCTTCCGCACGGCTACGAAGGTCAGGGCCCCGAGCACTCGAACGCGCGGCTCGAACGTTACCTGCAACTCTGCGCCGAGAACAACATGCAGGTCTGTTACCCGACGACGCCCGCGCAGTATTTTCATCTGCTCCGGCGTCAGGTCAAACAGTCGAGCGCGCGACCGCTCGTCGTGATGACGCCGAAGAGTCTTCTGCGTCTGCCCGCGGCCGTCTCTTCGATTGAGGAGTTGACGCAGGGCGGCTTCCGCCCCGCCATCGACGACGCGGAGGTGACCGACAGCGGCGCCGTCCGCCGCATCGTCGTCTGCGGCGGCAAGGTCTTCTACGACCTCGCGGCGGCGCGCAAGAAGACGGGCGACGAGCGCGTCGCCATCGTCCGTTTGGAGCAGTTCTACCCGTTCCCCGAACGCGCGTTGCGCGAAATCTTCGCGACCTACGAGCAGGCGACGCAGCTCGTCTGGTGTCAGGAGGAGCCGAAGAACTACGGCGGCTGGCAGTTCGTCGAGCCGCGACTCGCGGGTCTGCTTCCTTCTTGCGAGCGCCCCTTCTACGCGGGCCGCGCCGCCTCCGCGAGCCCCGCCACCGGCTCCTACACCATCCACGAGCTCGAACAGCGCAAGCTCATCGACGACGCGCTCACAGAGCACGCGCCCTACGTCTCCGGCGCCAGCACCGCCCGCTTCGCCGGTCAGGCCGACTCGTAAGAAACGATGAAGTCGGAACGATGAACGATGAACTGAAGACAATAAGTTTTCAGTTCATCGTTCATCGTTCCGACTTCATCGTTCTGATGAACTCGGGCCAAGCGTCATACAAGTAGAGTGAGAAGGGCACCCACCAGATGAGGTCGTTGGTGAGGCAGAGGATGATGGTCGAGGGCGGCCACGCGCCGCTCCAGATGAGCTGTGCGAGGCCGATGGGGCCGAGCAGCTTGCCCAAGAGCCCGACGGCAGCCAGCAACCAGCCGCGTTCGGGCACACGCGCCACTTCGAAATAGATGATGCCGTAGAGCCCGACGACCATGCCGAGGCAGGCGAAGATTTGCGGATGGTTCTGCAAGGTCAGTCCAGAGAAGCGAAAGAGCCACTGCGGATCGAGCGCCGAGTAGAGCCCCCAAGCGATGTTGTACGCGCCCGCCGCGCAGAAGAGCGCGCGGTGAAATTTTCGGCGTGCGATCAAGCCTTCACTCCTTCGGCCCCCGCCAAGGCCAACTGCCACCGGGCAGCCCCAGCGCCGCGTACGCATCGCGCGCGCCCGAGAGCGCGACGCCCACAGCCATCAACGTTAACAGCCAGACGAGTTCCGCGGGCACGGCTTCGGCGTGCGGCGCAAGCGCCGACGGCGCGTGGCGCCACCCGTCGAGCACGGGGATCAAATACGCGAGCACGGCGCCGTAGAGTATCCCCATCAGCGCGTGCGTGACGCGCTCGCCCGGGTAGACGCCGCCTAATGGTTTGCGCACGCGGTCTTCGACGACGAAGTCGCGGAGCGTGATGCAGACCTCGGCCGCGAGCAGCGCCGCGAGCATGTAAGCCCACGCGCCGCGCCACTCGAAGCGCGGCAGCGTCGCGAAGACGACGGCGTAGATAAGATCGCGCGCCGCGTGCAGACGCAGCTCCGCGCGTGCGAGCGGCCCCGCGGCGGGCAGACGCGCGCGCCACTCGTGATAGTAGAGCGTGTCGAAGGCGCCCAACGCCCCCTGCACCACCAGCAACCAGAGCGCCGTCGTCAAACCTCGCCCTCCTCCTTCGTCCTGACCAGACCCTCGTAGCGTATCAGCAGCCCGACGAGCGGCGCCGTGACACACACAGAGACATGCACGCCGTCTTCGCCCGCACGCTCCCAAGCCTCGACGCGCGGCGCGAGCAGCCGCGGCATGTTGACTCTCAAACTCCCCGCGCGCAGCGCCGCCCCCGCATGCCTGTAGGCGAGCGCGCCCCCTTCAACCTTCAGACGAAAGAGCAGCTCGAAAGGCCCCGCGCGCTCTGCCAACAGAGTTCCCGCGTGCTCGCTCTGTTCGGTGACGAAGTCCCGGCCCGCGAAGTTGCGTCGCCAGCGCTCGCCCTCGCCGTGCGGCTCGACTGCGAGCAGGAGCTGCACGGCCTCGCCTCCTTCAGGCAGACCCATCAGCCGCGCGACGATGCGCGCGAGGCGCCCCTCGCCGCGTCGCACCGCGAACAGACCCGCGCCGCGCGCGCGCAGATGAAGACGACGCACGGGCTCGTCCAGACCGTTCCAGCTCTCACCGACGAGGCGCTCGTAGAGCGTCACGCGCTCTGTCTCGGTCGTGTCCGTCGCGCCGGCCATGAACTGATGATAACCCGAACGCGCCGCGCCCGTATGCGGAAACAGCCTTGACTTCCCCGCGCGCTTGAAATAGAAGGCGCCTTGCATTTCGCGCCCGTCCGGCAATCCGCTTGCAGAGCTTTCGTCGTAGATAGACGCGAGCGCAATCTAACCCGAACTGCCGCCTCGGCGCAGCCGTCACCCTTTTCACAGACCCCGAAAGGAGCCGAACTCCCATGAAGAAACTGCTTGCCCCGCTTGCCTCTGCCGCCGTCTGCCTTGTGCTGGCCTCGTGCCAGTCGCAACCCCAGCCCGTGGTGCCGCCCGCCAAACTCGTCGATGACGTGAAGCCCGCCGTGAAGGCTCCGCCGACCGACCTCGAACAACTCGCCGAGCGCCTCGTCAAGCAGAGCGCCGCCGTCAAAGAGGGCGAGGTCGTCTGGGTCTCGGGCGGCGCCGAGAACATGGAGCTGCTTGAGAACATCGCCGTTCAGGTGCGCAAGGCCGGCGCCTTCCCGTTCATCACCGTCGGCTCCGACCGCCTCTCGAAGCGCATGTACACCGACGTGCCCGAGAAGTACGACTCGCAGACCGACCAGCTCGACCTCAAGCTCGCCGAGGTCGTCAACGTCACCATCGCGGTTGACCGCAACACGGACGAGAAGCTCTTCGCCGACGCCGACCTGAAGCGTCTGGCCGTGCGCGCCAAGGCCAACGAGGGCCTTGAGGACGCCTTCTTCAAGCACAACGTGCGCTCGGTCGAAGTCGGCAACGGCCTCTACCCGCAGGACTGGCTCGCCAAGCGCTACGAGATGACGACCGAAGACCTTGCGAAGACCTTCTGGGGCGGCGTCAACGTGGACTACACAGACCTTCAGGCGCGCGGCGCGCAGGTGACGGCGGCTCTCTCTTCGGGCAACGAGTTGCAGATTAAAGACTCCGCGGGCACCGATCTCAAGGTGCGCGTGCAGGGTCGCACCTACGGCGTGAGCGACGGCATCATCTCGGCCGAGGATATGAAGAAGGGGCCGGCCGGCATGAGCGCCTACCTGCCGGCGGGTGAGGTCTACGTGACGCCCGTGCCGGGGACAGCCGAGGGTAAGGTCGTGAGCAAGACCGAGTACTACCAAGGGCTGGAGATTAACGACCTGACGCTGACCTTCGCGGCCGGCAAGCTCACCTCCATCAGCGGCTCGGGCCCGGGCTTCGAGAAGCTGAAGGCCGCCTACGACGCCGCGGGCGTGGGCAAAGACCTCTTCGCCGTCGTTGACTTCGGCATCAACCCGAACGTCAAGCTCCCCGCCAACAGCCGTGTTGCCACATGGGTGCCCGCCGGCACCGTCACCGTCGGCGTCGGCAACAACACGTGGGCCGGCGGCAACAACAAGACGGCCTATGGCTACTTCGTCTCGCTCCCCGGCACGACCGTCACGCTCGACGGCAAGTCCGTGGTCGAGGCGGGGCAGTTGAAGCTCTAACGGCGAGATAGTCATCGCGAACGAGCGGCCACCGGAAGAGAACAGAAAGGGGCGCCCTTGAGATAGTAAGGGCGCCCCTTTGCCTTTAACACGAACGCGCCGGTCTCGGTTTCCGGCTGAGAGCTTCTATTCCTTCCAGATGGCCCCAAGTCCGGCGTCCCACAACCGTTTATTCAGCGCCGGGATGTCTCTGTCGAGCATCTCTTCGGCCCTTGCTTTCAAGGCAGCCCATTCCGGATTCAACTGCCTCATTCGATCCAGCGACGGCTGATTTACTCTGGGCAGATCGCTCTCCGTCTGATTGATGAGGAACATATAGTTGGCGGTGAACTTGTTGGGGAAGTTCTCGACATCGTCGTACGCCTTTGACTTGCGCTGCACCATCTCTTCATCCCACGCCTTCAGTTTCTTCAACAGCGCCTCGCCATCCTTTTTGATGGGGCTGAATTTCGCTTCGGCGGGTAATGAGCTGAGCAGCGACTCAAGCTGTTTCTGTTTTTCGTAGAGACTGTTGACCAGACGATGCATCGTTGCCAATTCCGTCTCCATCCCCAACATGACCCGGTGATACTCAGCATAGTCGGCGGCGCTCGTCGGGTAGAGCGGATTGGCCAGAATCTCCCACTCGGTTGAGACCGTCTGTGCGCCCATTTGCAAAGTGGCGCGGTACTTCCCCGGCGGCGCTTTGTGTCCCGCGTAGCTGCTCTCGATGTAGACCAGCGGCACACCCGGCATCGTCGCGTAACGCATGTCCCACACAAAACGGTTCAGCCCTTGAGCTTTAGGTAGCAGCGGCTCCGCCCGCGGGCCGCCGTCATACCTCCGGTACTTCTCATCCGCTTTAGAAGTATAGCGGCGCACGATATTGCCGGCCGCGTCTTTAATCTCGAACGTAATCTCGTCGGTCTTCGCCAACTCGGGCAAACGGTAGTAGAAGACCACTCCGGTCGCCGGGTTGACGCCTCTGAATCTGCCGGCGCCGGTAAACTCCTCATCCGTCTGATCAAGATCGCTCGAACCGTTGACGAGGTACGCGTCTTCAGGCCGGTAGATGGTGAAAGCAGGCGTCTCTTTTTTGTACTGCCGGATGAGTCCCAAGTCATCCAAGACCCAGAACGCCCGCCCCGACGTGGCGGCGATTAAGTCTCCCTTGTGGATACGCAGATCGGTGATGGGAGTGACAGGCAGATTCAACTGAAACGGCGACCAAGTCCCGCCTCCATTCCAAGAAATGAAGAGCCCGAGCTCGGTGCCCGCAAAGAGAAGGTCTTTGCGCACGTCATCTTCACGGACGACGCGCGTAAAGGCGTTGGCCGGCAGGCCGTTGTTAATCTTCGTCCACGTGTTGCCGTAATCCGTGGTCTTGTACAAGCCGGGAGTGTGGTCGTCGAACTTATACCGGGTCGTTGCGATGTAGGCGGTCGCTTTATCGTGCG
This sequence comes from Pyrinomonadaceae bacterium, assembly GCA_045807845.1. GTDB lineage: Bacteria > Acidobacteriota > Blastocatellia > Pyrinomonadales > Pyrinomonadaceae > QHXN01. The sequence goes on from JBJMGQ010000182.1 coordinate 8,413, forward strand.
GCGACACTTCGATGGAGTTGATTAAACATTCCGCCAGACCTTTTGGAGTGACGTTCTTCCAGTTCGCGCCGCCGTCGCGCGTCAGGTAGACGAATCCGTCGTCGCTGCCCGTCCAGAGCACGCCTTTCTCGTGCGGCGATTCCGTGACGTAACTGAGCGTGCCGTAATTCTCCGCGCCGACCGCTTCGTTCGTGAAAGGCCCGCCGCCCCGCCCCTGTTTCTCCCTGTCGTTGCGCGTGAGGTCGGGCGAGACCTCTTTCCACGTCTTGCCCATGTCACTCGTCTTCAAAAGGTACTGCGCGCCGTGGTAGTAGGTGTTGGGTTCGTGTCTGCTCCAGATGATCGGAGCATTCCAGTTGAAACGATACTTCAAATCCTTCGCGTCCATGCCGAGGTATTGAATGGGCGCGGCCATGATGCCGGTGCTCGCCTGCGCTTTTGTATCAAGCACCTCAATCGTCCCTTGATAACTTCCGCCCAAGACATATCTCGGGTCTTCGGGGTCGAACGCGAGGAAGGCGCTCTCGCCGCCCGCGGAAGGCGTCCAACTGGCCGGGCCAATCCCGCCGCTACCCAACTCGCGGCTGGCGATGGAGACGGAGGTGTTGTCCTGCTGCGCGCCGTAGATGCGATAGGGAAACTGGTTGTCCACGTTGATGCGATAAAACTGCCCGGTCGGCATGTTGCTCTGCGTGCTCCAACTCTTCCCCCGGTTGAAAGTAATCGCGGAGCCGCCGTCGTTTGAGATGATGAAGTTGTTCGGGTCGTCCGGGTTGATCCAGAGGTCATGATAATCGCCGTGCGTGCCCGACAGGTTCTCCCAAGTCTTACCGCCGTCGGTCGAACGCAGGGCCGGCGCGCTTAAGACATAAATCGTCTCTTCATCTTTCGGGTCGATGAAGAGCTCGATGTAGTACCACGCCCTCTGCACCAGACGGTGGTCGTTGGTAATCCGGCTCCACTTCTTGCCGGCGTCCTGCGAGACGAACAGGCCGCCCGCCTCCTTGTCGGAATCGCTTTCAATCAGCGCATAAACCTTCTCCGGATTGGAACGGCTGACGGCAATCGCCATCTTGCCCATCTCTTCCGGCAAACCCTCTTTCAACTTCTCCCACGTCTCGCCGCCGTCGGTGGACTTATACAGGCCGCTGCCCGGCCCTCCGCTCATCACCTTCCACGGCAACCGGCCATGCTCCCACATCGCCGCATAGAGGATGCGCGGGTTGGTCTTGTCCATCGACAACTCCGCCGCGCCGGTCTGCTCATTCACAAACAGAACGTTCTTCCAGGTGGCCCCGCCGTCGGTGGATTTATAGACGCCGCGCTGCGTTGACTTGCTGTAGAGAGCACCCTGCGCGGCGACGAGGACGACATTCGGATTTTTAGGATCGACGACGATGCGGGAGATGTGCTGCGTCAGCTCCAACCCCGTCTGCTTCCAGGTCTTTCCCGCGTCGGTTGACTTGTAGACGCCGTCACCGTGATGCGTCATCACACCTCGCACCGCATGTTCGCCCATCCCGACGTAGACGACGTTCGGGTCGCTTTCGGCGACGGCGATGGCCCCCACCGAGCCGGTCTTAAAATAACCGTCCGACACGTTTCGCCAACTGATGCCCATGTCATCCGTCTTCCAGAGGCCGCCGCCGGTCGTCCCCATGTAATAAGTTCTGGGGTCGCCCACGACGCCGCTGCCGGCGTTCGCGCGCCCGCCACGAAACGGGCCGATGGAGCGCCACTTCACCGTCTTGAAGATACGGTTGTAATCGTCCGCACCCGCGTTTGGTGTTACTTGCGCGGAGGCGCTTCCCAGCGAGACGCAGCAAACAATCGCTATGAGCAGGAGTTTGTTCACGGAAACATTCCTCGGTAGCTAAGATTGACGAACGAGCCGCATGTTCAGGGTTAGAGGTAGATACCGGACGGCACGCAGATACAGACAACGCAAAACTCTATAACAGTGTGGCGGAAAGTGGAAGGGCTTTGCCGGTTAAGCTGCGGATGAGAAGGCCGCTGCCGGGACGTGAACATCTCACGTCCCGGCCGCGGCCGTCTCATCCGCAGCTCAAAGAGT
>JBJMGQ010000183.1:0-8219 GCA_045807845.1 Pyrinomonadaceae bacterium
CAGGTGGCGGCGTTGGTGTCGGCGCCGAGCGTCTCCATGCGGCGGTCGAACTCGCCCGGCTTCATGGTCTCGGTCTCGTTGAACATGAGGTGCTCGAAGAGGTGCGCGAAGCCGCTCCGCTTGTCGGGATCGTCCTTCGAGCCGACCTTGTACCAGACTTGAATGGCGACCGTCGGGCTCGAACGCTCCTGCGCCGTGATGACCGTGAGCCCGTTCGAGAGCGTGCGCTCCTTGAAGTTGATGGGGGGCACGCGCGTCTGCCCCAAGACACCGCTCGCGCCGCAGAGCGCGCACAGAAGTAGGAAGACTGCCGTTCGTCGAAGCATCTCTGTAGCTCCTCGTCTTGACTCGGGTCGGGCACTGAAGGCCCGCGCAGGAGAGTTCATTTGCGCGTGCTTTGATGCCCGTGCGCCGAGAGATTGTTGTATGTTCCAGCGGCTCCGGGTCGAGGCGGAGACTGTTGCACCCTGTCCGTTCAGCTCAAGGTTTACGCGCCCGCCGCGCAGTATGTTTCTCGGGAACCTACGGTTCACAGGCTTTTATGTCTCGCCAGCAGCACTTTCGTCCACGCCCTTGCATCCGGTACGCGATACTGGATTTCAAGGGAGTCGTCAAACTTTGCCCGCTGCTCAAATGTAATATAAAATCGGCGCCGGTGGCGAACGCGCCCGGCCGTCCGTAGCTTTCGAGAGACGGCCGTCGAGGCGCTCGCCACAGTTTAGTCTTGGGCGGAAGTGACGAGAGCATTTACGGCGCGATGTCAGGCGGTCTGGTCGTACACATCTCGAACGGGCAGGAGCGGCACACCGAGGTGCTCTCGCAGGAGCGCGTCCTCATCGGGCCGGGCGAGGGCTGCCACATCCGGCTCGGCTCCGACCTCCTCACGGACTCCAGCGTCATGCTCGAACTCATGCGGTCGAACGGGCACTTCCGGGTGCAGGAGTTCGACCCCGAGATAGGCATCACCCTCAACGGCCGACCCGTAGCGCGCGGCGCAAAGATTGACGACGGCGACGAGCTGCGCTTCGCGGCCTTCGACGTGCGCATGCAGTTCTTCCCCGTCGGCAACCTCCCGGCCGTCACCGCCTCCGCCGGACGCCGCACGAGCGTCGCCCCCTTCATCGAGCAGGCCGCCATCGAGGCCGCCGCCACCGCGCGCCGCGACGACGCCAAGGTCTTCCTGCGCGAGTTCACGCGCGAGCTGCTGCGCGAGATTAATTGGAGCACGAAGATCGGCGCCTTCCTCTGCGTCGCCATCCTCATCAGCGGCATGTTCTATCTCGGCAACGCCGTCTATCAGGAGCTGCGCCACTCGCACGACCTCATCAACAAGCAGAACGAGCAGAACGAGCAGCTCCGGCAACAGCTCGACCTCGCCGTCGCGCAGTTCGGCGCCGTAGACAAGAGCAATCAGGAGATCATCAACAGCCTCTCGCTCGCGCCGCGCCTGCGCAGCCAGTACGGCAACGGCGTCTGTCTCATCGCAGGCTCGTACATGCTCTTCGAGCCGGGGACGGGTCGGCCGATGCGTTACCCCGAGACGCAGACCAACGAGAGCGGCGAGAACGTGCAGACCGCGGGCGAGCAACCGCTACTGACCGCTGAAGGCAACGGCCCGCCCTTCATCCGCGACTTCGTCGGCACGGGCTTCCACGTCGGCGGCGGCTACGTCATCACCAACCGGCACCTCGCCATCGAGCCTTGGACGGCCGACGAGGGCGTGCAGTCTCTCAGCCAGAGCGTGCATGGGCAGTTCCGCGTCACGCGCGTCGTCGCCTTCTTCCCCGGCATCCGCCAGCCCTTCGTGGTGCGCGTGCGACAGGCCACACCGCGCGAAGACCTCGCCGTCGGCACGCTCGAAGTGAAGGAGTTGCCCGAACAGCTTCCCTCGCTACCGCTCGACAGCGACCCGGACACGGCGATGATTGGCGGCACGGTCGTCATGATGGGCTACCCTTCGGGCGAAGACCGCCTGATGGCGACCATCCCCGAAGCCGAATCTCGGTCTCTTCGTGACCGCTGCGGCGCTTCGGCCGAGACGCTGCTCGCGTGTCTCTCCGACCGCAACTACATCAAGCCGCTCACCACGCAGGGGCACATCACAGACTTGCAGGGGCGCAACATCGTCTACGACGCGCGCAACGCCGTCGGCGGCTCCGGCTCGCCGCTCTTCGGCCCGAAGGGGCGCGTCATCGGCGTCAACTTCGCGACCTTCACAGAGATGGAGGGGCAGAACTACGCCGTCCCCATCAAGTACGTCTACCCGCTGCTCGAACGCGCGGGCTGGAAGACGGCCGAGCCTTCCGAAGAGCCGAACGCCAACGCCAACACCGCCCAGCCGCCCAAAGACGCACGTCCACCCGCCGAGCAAAAGCGTTAGACACGACCGCGCTTCGCGCCGACTCTGACCGCCTCAAAATTTCCGCCGGCTGTGACGCTTAACCTTCTGCCACACAGAGTTTTGACAGTCGCGGTCTAGTCCGTTACTCTCCGTGCTTTAGGTAACAAAGTCGCGCTCTTTTCTGTGCGCGCCCTGCAAGTTTCAACGGAGATTTAGCCGCACCTTGTCCGCGCCCGCTGCATCCGCCACGACCGCGCCCGTCAGACCCGAACTCTTCCCGGGGCAGTTGGTTGGCACGACGAGCCGCGCGCTCGTCATCACGGCGCTGACGCTCTTCCTGCTCGCCGGTTTCGGCCTGCGCGCCTACCAGCTCGGCGCCGAAAGTTTGAGCGAGGACGAGCTGAACAAGGTGCGCGCCGTGGCCGAGTACCGCGAGCGCGGCTTGACCCCCGCGAACGGCGAACACCCCTTCCTGATGAAGGCTCTGCTGGCGGTCAGCATCGTCGCCTCCGAAAGCTGGAACTCCACGACGACCGCGCGCCGCAGCCCACAGCTTCAAATCTCGACCGAGACGGCCGCGCGCCTGCCGGGTGCAATCCTCGGCGCGCTCACTTCGCTTCTCATCTTCCTCGTCACGCGTGAACTCTTCGGCGCGGAGGTGGCGCTGCTCGCAGCCGCCTTGTGGGCCTTCGACCCGGCGGCCGTCGGCTTCAACCGCATCGCGAAGGAGGATAGCTTTCTCGTCTTCTTCTTCCTGCTCGCCAACCTCTTCTGGCTGCGCGGGCAGAAGGTCGCAGAGGAAGGCTTACGCAGACCCGAGCCCTTCTACTGGGCGACGGCCGCCAGCTTCGGCGCGATGATGGCGTCGAAGTACGTGCCGCACTTTCTCGCCATCAGCGGCGCCTACTACTGGGCCTTCCAAGGCGTGCCGGCGACGCGCTGGCGCATGGGCAAGCGCAAGTGGCTCGTCTGGTTCGCGGTGCTGGGCGTGGCCTTCGTCATCTGCAACCCGACGATTCTGCTGCCCGGGACGTGGCAGGAGATGCGCACGTTCGCGGGTGAGAAAAGAATCGGGCACGACGCTTACGAGTTCCTCGGTCAGCTCTACGGTAACCAGATGACGCTGTGGCTGCGCGGCTCGCCGTGGTACTTCTACTACGTCTTCATGGGCGTGAAGCTGCCCGTCCTGGTGCTCGTCGGCTGCGTCGCGGGGCTCCCTCTGCTCTTCCGCCGCCGTCTGGGTGACGGCCGCTACTTCCTTCTCTTCTGGCTCTTCTTCTGGTTCTTCCCCTTCACGTTCCTCGGCGGGAAGTTCACACGTTATTTCACCTTCGCGCTTCCGGCCGTGCTGATGACCTCGGCCGTCGGGCTCAACTATCTTGCCGGGCTCTTCGGCCGACTCTTCGCGAGACGGCCGAGCCTTGAAGCCTTCGGCGTATACGCACGCGCGGGCTTCGTGTTTATCGTCGTCGGGCTCTCGCTCTACGCGTCGTTGAACGCCGCGCCGCATTACAGGCTCTATACGAACTTCATCGGCGGCGGTGAAGCGCGCGCCGGCAGCTACTTCCCACACGACGAGTTCTACGACTCAAGCACGCGCGAGATTGCCGCGGCGGTTGCGCGGCTCTCGCCGCCGGGTGCGCGTGTGGCGAGCGAGACGCCGGAGCTACTCACGTACTACGCGCGGCTCGCGGGGCGCGAAGACCTGCACTCGGTCTCGCTCTCCGACCACGCGGCGCTGCGCGAGTTCCGCCCCGGCGACATCGTCGTCGTCGCGCGCGGCCGGCGCTACTTCAGCAACGACGAGTTAACGTCGAGGCTCGAAGCGGCGTCTCAACCGGCGGCCTCCATCGCGCTCGGGCGCGTGCCCTCTGCGCGCGTCTACGTGCTCGACGCCGCGACGTTCGGAGCGTTCGAGGAGGTCGTCAAGCGTTAGCCCGCGGAAATTTCGGGCAACAATGCGGGAAAGTCATTGCATCGCAAGCTTGACGACAAGCGGGTTATTCTTATCAAGAACGGCGTGCCAACTGCGACTCTGTTCGTGTAGATTGATCGTGCATGCGGAACGACGGTTGCTCTCTTGAGCCGCAAGGCTTTGTGAGACGCGCGGGGAGCAAGATTTCGACTCTACTCGAAACGGCCGCGCGCAGTCTTATCGCTCCGACAGGAGCCTTCTTGTTGAAGATAAGGAATCTTTGAGGACATGGGGACAGTTTTAACGATGCGACCGGCGACAAAGCACCTGACGCTCGCGCTGGTTCTCTTCATCCTCTTGGGGCAACTGCCCCACGCGGCGGCGCAGCAGGTGCAGATCGTGCCCGCCCTCAAGAGTGAAGACACGCTCCCGCGCAAGCCCAACGGCCCGTCGCCCTTCCGCATCGAGACGCTTCCCGTCGGCCGCGACGCGCAACTCCTGACCGTCTTCGGCAAGCTCGACGGGCTCAGGGACGCCGCCGCTCAACCCAATGAAGTCCCGCTCGTCAGCATCCTCCGCGACACGCTCGGCGACGCAGACCCCAAGAACGACCGCCTGCGTTACGTCTGGATGCTCACCTACACGCGGCCGACCGCGCTTCAGCGCGTCGCCTCCGCCATCCCCTTCCTCTACGGCCGCGTCGGCGACAAGAAGAGCGCGAGCCGGAAGGGACTGCCGCCGCCCGTCATCGACCTCGCCGACCCGAAGCAAGACCTCTGGCATCGCTTCATGTGGCTCGCGCTTCAGAACGTCGTCTTCAACCCCTACGGCATCGCCGCAAAGGCTTCGACCTCTGCGCTGCGCCGCAACTCGGAACGCTACCGGCAGGCGCACATCCTCCGCGCTCTTGCCATCCTCTCGCTCTACGAATCAGAGACCGGCGCCGAGTCGGTCTTCACGCAGGCCGAGTCCGCAGAGCTTCAAGCGCGCCTGATGCTGACGAGCAAGACCTCCGGCGGGCTCATCGACGACGCATACCTCGACGAAGTCCTGCGCCGGCAGAACACGCAGACGCTCGACACGCGCGGCCACAACTGGGAGCTGCTCCGCCAGCGCGCAGAGGCCGAAGGTCTCTACTTTGAGCCGCTCGCGCTGCCCGACGGCAACGCCACGCACGCGCTCCTCTACGTCGCGCGCGACGACTTGCAGAAGAACCGCGGGCGCAAGTTCGGCAGCCGCTTCCTCAACATCGCGAGCCCTTGGAGCGACTCGCGCCTCACGCGCTGGGACGGCCACACCGAGACGCGCTACGTTGACGCAGAGGGTCGCCCCGTCGCTTCCGATGCGGAGGGCGCGCGCAGGATTGAGTTGATACCGCTCGCGCTCTACGGGCTCGACTTCCCTAAAATCCCCGCGCTGCTCGTGGACTTCCGCGACCATCTCAACCCGAAGCGGCGCGAGATGTCGCACCGCGTCATCGAAGACGTGGCGCGCAACGTCCTTTCACTGTCGCGTTACGGCGACGTGCACTACTTCCTCGGCCGCACGGTCTTCGACTTCGTCACCAGCCGTCGCGGCATCGACGTTAACCAGTCGACGCGCCTGCGCGCCTACTCGCAGCTCAAGCTCCTGCTCGCGCTCGACCAGACGCTCGACCGCGACCTGCGCGACGAGATCGGCCGCCGTATCGAGACCGTCTCGCTCAACCCTCTTGAGAACGACCTTGACGCCGAGGCCCGCCTCGCGCGCGAGCAGTACGCCGCGCTCGTGGCGGCAGCAAAAAATCCCGACGGGCTCGCCGCCCGACTCGACCGCGACCGGCGCGAAGAGATGGTGCCGCTCGAACACGGCAAGACCGAGCGCGTGCTGCTGCGCTTCGCCAACGTCTTAAGCTTGGGGCTCTACAAGCACCGCGAGCCGGCCGCGCCCGAGTCCGTCCGGCAAACCTTAGACGCAGAGCGCCGTCTCGCCTTCCACAAACGCTTCCTTCAAGAGGTGGCGAAGTCAACGCCGGTCGTCGAGGTCGTCTGGAACATCGAGGACGTGCGTCGCAGCCTGCGCTATGTCGCCTCGGCCAACACGCGCGGCGACGCGGGCGCGGCGCGCGCCGCGGCCCAAATCTTCGCGCAGACTAACGATGCTGAGGCACGCCGACTGTGCCTCGACTGCCTCTATCGCATCAACAACGAGGCCGCGAAGACGGCGCTGCTGCGCATCTACCAGTCGCCCGGGGTCGAGCCTGAGCTGCGGCTGCTGACGGCCGAGTACCTGCGCAACGCCCTGCGCGAGGAGCAGCGCATCACCCCCGAAGACGCACGCGCCATCATCGCCGCCATCGGTCAGTGAATAACTATTTTTGAGTTAGAATCGCTCTCATTCAAAGTTCCGCGACGAGCACGTACGGTGAAGCGAGTGCCCGAAGGTATCGTTAAAGGTCTCAAAAGAAACTTCGTTCGTTGCCTCGGGCTCGCGGCCGTCGTTCTCATTCTCTGCGCCCATGCGACGGCGCACGCGGCCGTCGCGAAGCGGCTCGTCGTTATTAAGGTTGACGGTTTGCCGCACGACACGGTCGAGCGCTTCGTCCGCCGCCGCGACTCGCGCACGGGCAAGAGCCTGCTCCCATGGTTCGATTACGTCTTCTACGAGCGCGGCACGCGGCTCAATAATTTCTACGTGCGCGGGATGAGCCTGTCCGGGCCCTCTTGGTCGATCCTCGACACGGGACAGCACTTGCAGATCAAGGGCAACGTCGAGTTCGACCGTTACACGCTCCACTCCTACGACTATCTCAACTTCATCCCCTTCTGGGTCGCCAACGTCGGCGGCGTGCGCGTGGACATGCCCGGCCCCGAGCTGCTCGACGAGGTCGGCGTCCCGCTCCTGCTCGACGCCTACGCTTACGACGAGCGCTTCATCAGCTTTCAGCTCTATCAGCGTGGGACGCGTTGGACGACGCTCCAGCGCGGACTTCAGAACAAGTTCGCGCGCCCGCCCGGAGAGCTGTTCGACGAGTGGCAGCTAGGGCTCGGCGGTCGCGACATCCTCAACGCGCAGCAGGAGCGCGAGCTAATCGAGAAGCTGCAAGACCCGCGCGTCCGCTACCTCGACTTCTACTCGGCCGACTTCGACCACGCGGCGCACCACAACCGCGACGAGACGACGCAGCTCGCCGCCCTGCGTGAGCTAGACGCACTGGTCGGCCGCGTCTGGACGGCGATTCAGAAGACGCCCGAGGCCGCCGACACCGCGCTCGTCCTCGTCTCAGACCACGGCACCAACACCGACGAGCGCGTCTACAGTCAGGGTTACAACCTCGTCAAGCTGCTTGGCTCGGCCGCGGGCGGCGGCCATCACGTCGTCACCAAGCGCCGCCTCCTCAGCGACTACGCGCTCAAAGGTATCTACCCGCTCATCCCGCTCATCTACACGACGACGGAAGACTCGTTTTACTTAAAGGGTCAGAGCACAGCGTACCCGACGGCGCTCGTGGACTTCGACGGCAACGAGCGCGCCTCGATACATCTGCGCGACAGCGACCTCAACCTCGTCCACATCCTTCTGCAACAGCTCAAGCGCGACGACCTCTCGAAGCCCCTGCGGCGCGCGGCGACCGACGCTCTCTTCGCCACGCTCGACCGCCGCCGCGCCGTCTGGCAGCACACGCTCGAAGAGATGCGCGCGGAGCTGGGCGCACTGCATCGGCTCATCGAGCGCCAGAGCGCGCTCGTCGCCGCGCAACCGAAGAAATTTACGAAGGAGGACGCCGACGCCGGTCGCGACCGCGATGCTAAACGCGAGTTCGCGCGGCTCGACTCTTGGACAACCGACGAGCGCGAGTACACCGCATACTTACAGACGCTCGCCAACCTCCTCGCGCTCGACCCCGCGCGCCTGAACCCTTCGGCCGTCCGCATCGAAGACCTCATCCCGAAGGGCGCGATGGGCGACCACAACACGCTCTAC
>JBJMGQ010000184.1:0-17218 GCA_045807845.1 Pyrinomonadaceae bacterium
CCGTCGCGCGCGCGCTCGCCGAGAAGGCGGATTGAGAGAGCAGTCGGCAGTAGGCAGTTAGAACCTATAACCACGTGACCAAACAGGAACGGGCGGCCGGTCAAACGAGACTCGGCCGCCTTCTTGTCTTAACTGCCTACTGCCATCTGCCTACTGCCGACTGCTCTCTCAATCCGCCTTCTCGGCGAGCGCGCGCGCGACGGCGCGTTCGATGCGGGCGGCGACCTCTTCGTCGTAGCCGATGACGTGCTCGACGAGGCGGCCGCGGCGGTCGATGATGAAGGTCTGCGGGATAGAGTCACTCTCCGAGAGGAAGAGGGTGGCGGTCTCTTCGTCGGGGTCGGCGAGCTGATACTGGATGCCGTAGGTCTTGACGAAGTCGGGGACTTTGGGACGGTCTTCATCGCCGCCGACGTTGAGGCCGATGACCTGCAAGCCCTGCGGCCCGTGCTGCTTCTGTAGGCGGACGAGGTGCGGAATCTCTTCGCGGCAGGGCGGGCAGTAGGTGGCCCAGAAGTCGAGCACGACGACCTGCCCGCGTAAATCTTCGAGCCGCATGCGCCGCCCGTCCGGCTGCGTCCAAGCGCCGGGGGGCGCGGCCTCGCCGGCAGACGCGCCGTGCGAAGAGGCGACGGGCGGCATCGGCAGATTCGTGCGCGGCGCGGCTGTGGGCGTCGTGGCCTTGAGCTGCGCCTCCTCTGCGCGCTTCTTCGACGCGCCGTCCAGCTCACACGAAACCGCGAACGCGACCAGCGCGAAGACGGCGAGCGACGCCGCGATGCGTTGCGTGTGTGATTTGAGGATGACTCTCGAAAGCATGCCGTTAGCGGAACTCCTTCGAGCGCCATTCTACACGAACGCCCGGGACGGCGGCACGCGCCGCGACTCTAGGGACGGTCTGAATGTTCCTCTTCGTTCGAGGAAGTCGTGCCCTGCGGCGAGTCTTCGGGCTGGGGCGGCGCCTCTTCGGCGGGCACGGCGTACTCTTCGTTGGCCCACGCGCCGAAGTCGAGGAGCTTGCAGCGGTCGGAGCAGAAGGGGCGGTACGGGTTACCCTCGTAGGTCGTGGGGCGGTGGCAGATGGGACACTTCATAAAGACGTAAACCGTTAACTGTCAACCGTGAACAGATGCCGTGCGACGGCGGCCGTTGACGATTCACGTTTGACGATTCACGTCAGGTCAGACGACCGCGGTCGCGGTTGGAGTCTTGATTAAGATTTTTCTGTCGACGAAGTCGATGATACCGGCGCGGCGCAGCGCGTTCAAGCGGACGGTGACGCTCTCGCGGGTCGAGCCGACGATGGAGGCGATTTCGCGGTGCGGGAGCGGCAAGTCTATCAGCACACCCTCGGCCTCGGGGCGCCCGTAGCGCTCGGAGAGGTCTGCGAGAAGTTTGTCGAGGCGGGCGGGGATGGCATCTAAGGCGAAGTCGGCGACGCGGCGCTCGGCCCGTGAGAGGCGTTGACCAACCATGCGGAAGGTGTAATCATAAAGCTCGCGGCTCGCCGCCATCCCCTCCCTGTACACCCCCGCAGGAATCCTGAGCAGGCGCGCCTGCTCATACGCAATGGCGCACTTCTCGCGCACCCCCGCCGAGTAGAGCGACGATTCGCCGAAGAGCGCGCCCGCCCCCACGATGTCGATGACGGCCTCGCGCGCGCTCGCCGAGTCGATGGAGCAGATTTTGACGCGACCCCGCGCGATGCAGTAGAGCGCGTCGGCCATGTCGGCGGTGCGGTAGATGAAGCGGCGGCGGCGGTAGTCCACGGCCTCCGAGCCTCCGGCCAGATGCGCGAGGGTCTCTTCCGAGAGGCAGTCGCCGATCTCGGAGAGGCGCAGGATTTCGGCACGCTCGGCCGCGGACAGGTCGCTGGCGCGTCGGTGTAACATGTCGGGGGAACCTCTTTTAGGGGGTCGGGAATTCCAAGAGCCTGTGTGTGCGGCTCCCGCGGCCCGTGCGGTTCGATGACCGGAGGTGGGGTACAACCCCCGTAAACCTGCTTGACCGGAATGGGAGATAGAGCGGACGCGGATGCCGCAATGCTGCGAGGTAAAGCTAAAATTTAACCCGTTATTCGATGAGGAAAAGTTAACCGGCAAAACAAATCAGGGTAACTGTCCCTTGAATTAGCGGGCACAATAGCACGAAGACCCGGGGGGTGCAAGGACTGTTTTTTAGTTTATGACAACAAAGCTCAGCGTTCTCGTCGTTGACGACGAGCCCGATAAGCGTCTACTGCTGGCCTTCGCGTTGGAGAACGAGGGCTACGAAGTTCACACGGCCGTGGACGGGGTCGCGTGGCTTGCGGCGGTCGAACTCCATCAGCCCGACCTCATCGTCACAGACGTGATGATGCCGCGCATGGACGGCTACGAGATGATTCGACGCGTGCGTGCCAACCCGCAGACCAAGTTCATCCCCGTCATCATCCAATCGGCCGCGCGCATCGAAGGGCGCGACGTGCGACTCGGGTCGGAGCTGGGCGCGCTCGGCTATCTGACCGACCCGACCGACCTCGACCTTCTGCGTGCGCGCGCACGCACGCTGCTCGAACTCAAACAGTATCTCGACTCGTGTCAGGAGGAGGCTTTCACCGACCACTTGACGGGGCTCGCCAACCGTCGCCGCTTCGAGCGGCAGTTGGATCGCGAGGTGGCACGCACCGAACGCTACGGCCGCCCCTTCTGTCTGCTGCTCGTTGACATCGACAACTTCAAGGAAGTGAACGACACCTACGGGCACGATGCGGGCGACGAGGCGCTGCGGCGCGTGGCGAACGTCATCCAGTCGGGCACGCGCGGCATCGACACGGGCGCGCGCATCGGCGGCGACGAGTTCGCCGTCATCCTCCCCGAGACAGACCTCTTGCACGGCCTCGAAGTGGCCGAGCGCCTGCGCGCGTCGCTCGCCGCGCTCGACTTCGGCCCCGCCGGTCGCATCACGGCGAGCCTCGGCGTGGCCGAGCTGCCCGCCTGCGCGCGCACGAACGTCGAGCTGCGCGCGTCGGCCGACGCCGCGCTCTACGAAGCCAAACGCGGAGGCCGCGACCGCGCCGCCAGCGCGCCAGTGTTGGAGAACCCCGCACCGGCGCTGAACGTAACATAGGGGAGTAGACAGTAGTCGCCGCTTCGGCGGACGTTGATGCTGACGACCGAACGGCGTAATAAGAAAGTTCTTCTACTGACTACCGTCTACTGTCTACTGTCTACTTCAGGAGCATTTATGGCTGACTACCGAGACAAGCTTGACGAGTGGCGCGAGGCGGCGCGGCGCAAGGCGCGCGACTTGGACGAGAAGTACAGCATCCGCGAGCGCGTCGAAGAGGGCGCGCGCGCGGCGGGCGAGGCGGCGAAGCGCGGCGCCGACGCCGTCAAGACCGGCGCCGAGCGGGCGCGCGAAGAGGCCGGCCGCATCGGCGACGAGTTAGACCTCGACGAGCACGCCGAGGGCGCGCGCGAGCGCAGCAAGGAGGCGCGCGAGCAGGCGACGCGCGCGGCTGAGGAGGCGGCGCGACTCGCGCGCGAGGTCGGCGGGCGCGTGCGCGAAGCGGGGCAGAGGGCCGGCGAGCGTGCCGAAGACTTCATCGGCGGCGCGAAGAGGTATTACAAGGGCGCGGCGCGCGCGGCCGGCGTGGGCGCGCGCTTCGCGGGACTCGGCGTCCGCGCAACGCGCCTGACGGCGGCCTCGACCGCGGGGCTCTACCGCGCATACGACTGGGCGCGACAGAACCCGAAGCAGGCCATCGCCGTCACGCTCTCGCTCGCCGCGGGCGTGCGCGTCGGCGCCGCCTTCCCCGGCCTCGACGGCTTTCTCCTCGGCGCGCACCCGCACTGGTTCACGCACTCGGCGCTGCCCGTCTGGGCCGTGCGCAAGGTGAGCCAGAAGTTCGACGACTATTTGCGTGAGCGCGAGCGCCTCGTCGCCGCGGGCGAGCTGGACGAGGCCGACCGGCGCCGGGTCGAGTTCGAGCGCAAGATGGTGCGCTACGTCGGTGCGCCGCTGCTCGGCGCGTTTAGCTGCGCCGCGGGCGTCGCCATCTTCGCGCAGATACTCCAGCCCGGCCCCATCGTCGGCGCGCCCATCAGTTGGCTCACGGGCGGCAACCCGGTGCTGGACGCCGTCTGGCTCTTCGGCAACGGCGTCATCTGCATCCAGCAGGGCTACAAGTTCTTCATGATTGCCTTGAAGGACGTGGAGGCGGCCGAGCGCATCGTCCGCGAGATCAGGGGGCTTCTGCCGGTGGCGGCGACGGCCTGAGCTAAAGGAAAGTTCGAGATGGAAGAGGGCGGCGCTTCGTCGATGCGGAGTGCCGCCCTCTTGCGTCAGCGCGAGGGTTGTCGCTGAACACGGTGCAGGACTGTGGCCGGCACGGGCGCGTGTTTGCGTCGAGCCCCCTTTTGCCGGCGACGATTGATGAATATGTTCGGGACGGAAATTCCAGCACAGTCCCGGAGCAAGTCGATGAAACGTCTCTCCGCCCGGCCGGCAATCGCGCTGCTGACCTTCGTCGTGGGTGTCGCACTCGTCTCGGCATACCTTCTCCTTCAACAGAACCGGCAAGCGACTCCTCCCTGTAACACGGTCGAAGTAGCAACTGCGCCGGCCCCCGTCGCGCAGGCGACTGCGAAAGAGGAGACACACGACGAGGCGCCGCAAGGCCCATTCGTCAAGGTCGGTGAGCTGCCGGATCAAGAGGCCGGCGAGGGGTGGGACTTCAGCGTCGCGTTCGTGAACGAGAGCGCCGGCTGGCTCGCCAAAGGGGCGAAGCTTTGGCGCACGGGGGACGGCGGCGCGAGTTGGGAGCTGGTCTACTCGAAGGGCAAGGCGAGCCGCAGCGACCCGGAGTGCATCGACGACTTCAGGTTCACGAGCCCTGATGAAGGATGGCTGCTGGCTAACAGTCATCTCTACCGGACGCGCGACGGCGGGCGGACGTGGCGGTCGCTCGACGTGCCGGAGGTGGACGGCTATCTCGCCGCCGTGGACTTTCTGCCCGGCGGGAAGGTCGGCTGGCTCGGCGGCAACGTCTGCGGCGCGCTGCGAAAGGACGAGTGGGCGGCGAACCGCTTCCACTGCTCGGCTGCGTCGAACACCGCTTCGTTCGCCGCCGTCTTCAAGACGCGCGACGGCGGGCGCACTTGGCAGAGGGAGCGGGTCAGCCGCGCGACAGGCACCATCGTCCGCCTGCGCATGCGGAGCGCGCGCAGCGGGTTCGCCACGGGCCAAGCGGGCGCGTTCAGCTACGAAGGCGGGCGTTGGCTCGACGCCGAATCACAACTGCCCGATGCCCCTGAATGGGAGCGGAAGTCGGGCGAAGGCTGCTTGGAGATTGCCATCGGGCTGCCGACGTACTGCCCCGTGAGTTTCCACTTCAACGACGAGAAGCACGGGTGGCTCTCGAACGCGAACGGCTACCTCGGCCGCACGTCTGACGGCGGCCGGACTTGGACGGACATCGCGCGCGCTCCCGATGTAGGGGGGATCGTTGACCCGCCGTTCTTCATCGACCTCTACATAGGTGCCGACGGCTCCGGCATGGCCCTCGACACGGACGGGGACTTGCAGGAGACATCGGACGGCGGCGTGACTTGGGAGTGCGTGACGGAGCGGGGGTCGTTCAAAAGCATGTTCGCGCTCGACGCGGAGAGGGTGTGGCTGGTCGCGGCCGACGGCCTCTACAGGCTGAAGGGTTCGACTAAGAGCCCTTAACGCTTCAACGTTATCTAATCGTCAAAGGGAAGGGGAGGAAGGAGAGCGCGAAGACGAGCAGCGTCAGGAGCGCGATGAGGTTGCGCGCCGTGCCGAGGCGGTCGCGGTCGTCGAGCGGCTGCGGGTGCGGCATGCGCAACATGACGAAGAGGAGGATGACGTAGAGGGCGCCGCTCGGCACTCCGTGCCAGAACCAGCCGAGCGTCGTGAGCGCCAGCATCGAGAGGAACGCGATGCGCCCCGTATACCAGTGCGCGCGCCGCCCGAGGACGGAGTAGACGGCGTGCCCGCCGTCGAGCTGCCCGACGGGCAGAAGGTTCAGGCTCGTCACGATCAACCCTATCCACGCCGCGAAGTAGAAGGGGTTCGGCGCCATCCCCGCCAAATCCTTCACCCCGAGCGGCACGGCGAGCAGGCGCAGCAGCAGCGGGTCGTTGAGGATAATGACGCCGCCCTCCGTGGGGAGCGGCGGCGCGGGCACGGCGGTCAGCAGCGCCACGCAGGCGACGGGGATGATGACGAGAAAGCCCGCGAGCGGCCCCGCCACGCCGATGTCGAAGAGCGCGCGACGCGAGGGAATAGGCGACCTGATCTTGATGAACGCGCCGAGCGTGCCCGTCATGAAGGGCGGCGGCATCGGGATAAAGTAGGGGAGCGTGGCGTCCACGCCGTAGAGGCGGCAGGCGACGTAGTGCCCCGACTCGTGTGCGAGCAGGATGGAGAGGAGCGCGGCGGCGAACTTCAGCCCCTCGACGATGTACCGCGGGTTCGCGAGCGCGTAAGCGCCCTCGGCCAAGACCGCGAGCGCGAGGTACTTCGGCACGTAGACGAGATAGTCGAGCGGCGTCGTTGGCTGCGCGACGAAGGGCTCGGGGGCGACGTTCGAGAGCGCGAAGCTGATGCCGGCCCACGTCATCGTGAGCGCCGTCAGAAGAAAGAGCGCCCCGTGCCGTCCCCACTCACGCGCCGTCGGCCGCGCCGCCACACGCACCCCGGCCGCCTGCGCCACGCCGCGCGCCACGAACGCCGGTACTTCACGAACTGATTCAGACATGTGTGTCGAAAGCAGTGAAGAGTGACCAGTGACGAGTAAGAAGCTGTCTTAACTCGTCACTGGTCACTCTTCACTCGTCACTGCTTCAGAAATTCGTCTCGGGAGGGCGGCCGGCCGCGTCGCCGGCGGAGGCTTCGGGGGCTTCGGTGTCGTGAATGTCGTCGTCGTGGTCGTCGTGCTCGGCGTCGAAGCCGTGCGCCTGTAGCTCCTTGCCGGGCTTGAAGCGAATGGTCTTGCCCGAGGGGATGGCGACCTCCTCGCCGGTGCGCGGGTTGCGACCCACGCCGCGCTTGCGCGGCTTGACGACGAAGACGCCGAAGCCGCGCAGCTCGATGCGCTCGCCGCGCGCCAGAGCCTCCTTCATCGAATGAAAGAGGGCGTCCACGGCCTGCTCGGCCTTCATCTTCGGCACGCCCGTCCGATCGGCCACGCGGTTCACGATGTCGAGTTTGATCACTGCTCTTCGGCCTCCGCTTACCTTTCCACGAAATCTCGTGGGAGAGGATTTGTCTAAGGGCGACAACACTTTACGCCGCGATAATAGAGACGCCGCGCGCGGGCTGTCAAGGTTGAAAGATAGTAGGCAGTAGGCAGATGGCAGTAGGCAGTTGAAACCCCTTGTCGCACAAACCCGGGGTTCAATCCTCAACATCCCTAATGCGGGACGGCTGCCTACTGCCATCTGCCTACTGCCCGCTATTTCCCTTTGACAACGACGGAGGGCGACCGCTAACCTCGGTTGCAGAGAGGATGCGTGCCCTTTTAAAGACGAACGGCCTATGTTCCTATTCAGCAAAAAGAGCCAACGCGTGCCCGCGTTCGGCGACGTGCAGGCGGACGACGACCGCGACATAGAGGTGCGGCGTCTGCGCGACGAGTCGCGGACGCACTTCTGGGGCGAGGCGCGTCTGCTTTTGCGCGATCTCGTCTTCGCGCTGATGATCATGGCGCTCGTGCTCGTCTTCGTCGCGCAGCCCGTCAAGGTCGAGGGCACTTCGATGCTGCCGCGGCTGCACGACGGCGAGCGCATCTTCGTCAACAAGCTCATCTACTACGGCCTGCCCGAGATTGAGCGCGGCGATATCGTCGTCTTCTGGTTCCCCAACGACCCGTCGAAGAGCTACATCAAGCGCGTCATCGGCCTCCCCGGCGAGACCGTCCAGTTGCGGGGCGGGCGCATCTTCATCAACGGCAAGGAGCTTCAAGAGCCCTACCTCGAACACGCGCTCAACGTTGCCGCCGCCGACGAGCCGCCCACCTACGTCAAGCCGCACTACTACTTCGTCATGGGCGACAACCGCGACAACTCAAGCGATTCGCGCATGTGGGGGCTCGTCCCCGAGAAGTACATCTACGGCAAGGCGCTCTTCCGCTACTGGCCGCTGTCGAGGGCCAGCGTCATTCGCCACGAGACCGAATACCCCGGCATCCCCGGCCACCGCGTCGAACGCTTCGACCCGGAGGAGTAGGGGAACACAGATGGCAGAAGGCAGCTGGCAGTAGGCGGTTAAGAGAAGCCAGGCCGGAGGCGATTGACCTCCGGCCGTTTTCGTCTTGAGTCCGAGTTCGTCCCGAGTTCCGACCCCGACGCATTTGATATTTCGCGCCCGAGATTGCAAACTAACTGCCTACTGCCATCTGCCATCTGCCTGCTGTTTTATGAACTGGCTGCGACCACTTTTGATGATGTTCTACGCGCCCGCGCGCGGGATGGCCGAGGTGCGCGACCGTGTGCCTCTGGGGCAGGCGGCGCTGCTGGCGGTGTTGCTTCAGGTGGCGCACGCGCTGATGGGTCAGTGGCGCGAGCTGGCGACATTGGCCGCGCGTTTCGGGTCGTGGGCGGTCGTGGGCGTCCTCTTCGCGTCGGCCGGGTCGGTGCTGCTGGTCGGGCTCGTCTTCGTGCCGGTCTCGGTGCTGCTCGCCAACCTCTTCGAGCGGCGGGGCAGCCTCGGGCTCGTGCTGCGGCAGGAGTACGGCCCGGCGGCCTCGACCACGCTCTACGCGCTGGCGGCGGCCTCTCTGCTGACGCTGCCGCTCGCCTATCTCGATCAAGTGTCGGGGTGGAGCACTGCGCTGCGCGACCAACTGCTCGCGCTCAACGCGACGTTGCAGCAGGTCGCGCCGCAGGGGCCGAGCGAGGAGGAGTCGCGCGCGCTGTTGGCTTCGATGTCGGCGCTGTTGCCGCGGGCGGGGCTGGTGCTGCTCATCCAGCCGCTCACGCTCTTCAGCCTGTGGGCGGTGGTGGCCGTGCGCGCGGTCTTCCGCGTGGAGTGGTGGAAGGCGGTGCTGGTCGCGTTCGTGAGCGTGTTCCTGATGTTCCTCTCTTCGCCGCTCATCTACATCTTCAGCACGCTGCTCGCGTCGCCCTTCCTGCTGCTGCTCGTCTTCTTTCTGGCGCGCTCCTACTTCGTCGAAGCGCAGCGGACGCAACACGCGCGCGCCGAGTTCCGTCAGAGCCTTGAGGCGGCGACGCTCAACCCGGCCGACGCCTCGGCGCACTACAACCTCGGCCTCCTGCACCAGCAGCGGAAGGAGTTCGGCGAGGCGCGCACGCGCTTCCTGCGCGCCGTCGAGATTGACCCCGGCGAGACGGACGCGCACTACCAGCTCGGTCGCATCGAGCGCGCCGAGAATCATCTGCCCGAAGCCATCAAGCACTTCGGCGAAGTCGTCGCGCGCGACGACGCGCACGCGCAGCACGAAATCTGGCGCGAGGTCGGCGCGACCTACCTCGCAGCGGGGCAGTTCAGTGATGCGCGCGACGCGCTCGAACGCTTTCTCGACCATCGCCCATCCGACCCGGAGGCGCTCTACCTGATGGGGCGCGCGACCGCTGGGCTCGGCGACGCGCGCGGGGCGAAGGAGTGGATGCAGCGCTGCGTCGAGGCCGTGCGCACCGCTCCCGCCTACAAGTACCGCGCCGACAAGCGCTGGCTCCAAGAGGCGCAGCAGTTCCTTCGCACGCAGGCTTGAGGACGCAGGGGCCCGAGGAGGCACACGCCATGGCCGCACGCGACGTAGACTACAAGGTCTTTACGGACATCCTGACGACGATGACGTGGCGGCCGGATTGGGTGAAATAGGATGGGCGAGAACAGGCCGGCTTTACTTGTCCTCGAAGACGGGCGTGCCTTCCGAGGGCGCGCGTGGGGCGCCTCGGCGGAGGCGTGCGGCGAGATGGTCTTCAACACTTCGATGTCCGGGTATCAGGAGGTCTTAACCGACCCCTCGTACGCGGGGCAGATCGTCTGCATGACCTACCCGCTCATCGGCAACTACGGCGTGAACCATGCCGACGAGGAGAGTGCGCGCCCGTGGGTCGAGGGCTTCGTCGTGCGCGAGGCGAGCCGGATTGCGTCGAACTGGCGCTCGGAGGAGACGCTCGACTCGTACCTCAAGCGCTGGAACGTGCCCGGCATCGAGCGCATCGACACGCGCGCACTCGTCCGCCACATCCGCGACAAGGGCGCGATGCGCGCCTGCATCTCTTCCGTTGACCTCGACGAGCAGAGCCTGCTTGAGAAGGCGCGGGCCTCGGCGCCGATGGAGAACCGCGAGCTTGCGAGCGTGGTGACGACCGCGAGCCCTTACGAAATCCGTTCCGAAGGTGAGGAGCGTTTCCACGTCGTCTGTTACGACTTCGGCGTGAAGCGGAACTCTCTCAACGAGCTGGCGGCGCTGGGCTGCCGCGTGACGGTCGTGCCCGCCTCGACGCCCGCGGCCGAAGTCATCGCGCTGCGGCCGAACGGCGTCTACCTCTCGAACGGGCCGGGCGACCCCGCGTCGATGACGGAAGTGGTGGAGGAGATTCGAGGTCTAGTCAAAGAGGGCGTGCCGACCTTCGGCATCTGCTTCGGCCACCAGTTGCTCGGTCGCGCCTTCGGCGGCACGACCTACAAGCTGCGCTTCGGCCATCGCGGCGGCAACCAGCCGGTCAAAGACCTCTCGACGGGCAAGGTCGAGATCACCTCGCACAACCACGGCTTCGCCGTCAGCGCCGACAGCCTCCCCCCGGAGGTCGAGGTCACGCATCGCAACCTCAACGACGACTGCGTCGAAGGCTTGCGCCACAAGAGCCTCCCCGTCATCTCCGTCCAATACCACCCCGAAGCCGCCCCCGGCCCACACGACGCCGAACACCACTTCCAACGCTTCGTCGAGCTGATGGAGGGAAGAGCAGTAGGCAGTAGGCAGTAGGCAGCGGGCAGTTAAGGCAGGAAGAAGATTTCAAAGAAATCGGAGGCGGCGAGTTATGAACCTCGCGGCCTCCGATTTCTTTAGGACGGATGGATCAAGAAGACCTCTTGCCTTCAACTGCCTACTGCCATCTGCCATCTGCCATCTGCCTTACGACTGCAAGAGCCGGTCTATCGTCTGGACGAGCGAGACGAAGTCGGAGGTCTTGCTCTTGTAGATTTTGATGCCGGTCTGGACGGCCTGCTGGTGTCGGTGCGGGCCGGAGCTTTCGAGCGAGAAGAGGAGGACGGGCGTGACGGGGTCTAGCTCGCGCAGGTCGCGGCAGAGCTCTAAGCTGTCGGCGTCGATGTAGGTGTCGTTGAGGATGTAGAGGTCGAAGCGGTCGGTGGCGGCCACCTTCAGGCAGTCGGCGGCCGTCTGCACCGTCTCGACTTCGTAACCCTTGCGCGTGAGCATGAGGGCTATCAGGTCGCCTACGTCCTTGTTCGACTCGGCACACAGAATACGCCGCTTGCCTTCAGACATTCAGACATACCCCGACGAGAGAAAGCTCGGAAGTGGAAACCGCGCGAGGGGAGCCGCTAATAACTAAGGGGGACTTAAATGTAAACGTGCGTGCAGTATCAGTCAAGGCTTCTGGGCTTGCGCTGCGCGCCGGAGCCGTGGGGCTTGGCCGAGAGGATGGAGTTGACGGTCGAGACGATGTCGAAGAGGTCGTCGGGTTTAGTGAGATAGGCGGTGGCGCCGGCTTCGAGCGCCAGCTCGCGGTCGCGGCGAAACGCCTGCGCCGAGAAGAAGAGGATGGGGGTGCTGGGCGTCAGCTCGCGCAGACGCTTGCAGAGCTGGATGGAGGTGCCGTCGATGTAGTCGTCGTCGAGCATGTAGAGGTCGAAGCCGCCGTCGCCGACGAGCCCGACGCACTCGGCGACAGTCCGGGCCGAGACGACCTCGTGACCCTGTCGTTCAAGCAGCATGGTGATGAGCCGGCACGTGTCTTCGTGGGGCTCCGCGCAAAGGACGCGTCTGCGGGGGTACGACGGCATCGGGGGAAACTCCTTACAGTCCTTTGTTTGCAGATACGTTACGGGCGGCCTTGGACAGTCGGTGAAGAAACTCTAATGCCGGCCGGCTCTCAGGTCTGTGCGGGGAGATACAAACCAATGCGGAGCCGGCTCTGGACGGCAGACATTAAGCCTCAAACCGGAAAATAAATCAAACAAAATTATCGGGCGGACGAAGGCGCGGGCGGGACGTGCGTTTCGGTCGGTTTCGCGGCCGACGTGCTGTCGGCGGGCGGAGCGCTGCCGAGGCTCCTGCCCGCGGCCGTCGTACCGGCAAGGCTCCCATCCGTGGGCGGGTCGCCGCCGCTGACGGGCGCCTCGGCCGGGCGCAGCAGTTCCGCGACGAGACCGGCGCTGCCTCGATGTTCGAGCCAGTGCCGGTAGGTGACGGTCAAGACCGCGATGACGGGGATGGCGAGGAAGATGCCGGCCACGCCCGCCAGCTCATGACCGGCGAGGATGGCGAGGATGACCGCGAGCGGGTGGAGGTGTATGCCGGAGCCGATGATGCGCGGGTAGAGCACGTAGTCCTGCACGATGCGCAGCACGCCGAGGAAGGTGAGAACGGCGAACGCCTTCGTCACCGAGTCGAACCCCGCGACCATGCCCGCGAGCACCGCGACCACGAGGGGGCCGAGCATCGGGATGAACTCAAACATCCCGGCCACGAGCCCCAGCACCAGCGCGTAGCGCAGGCCGAAGATGGCGAAGGCCGTGGTGCAGATGCTGCCGATGAGAATGCACGAGATGAGCTGCGCGCGGATGTATGCGGCAAGCGTCGAGTTGATATCTTGAAACAGCTCGTCGCCGCGCCAGCGGATGCGCCCCTTCGGCAGCATCATCAGCGCCGAGTGCCGAAAGCTGTCGGCGTCCTTCAAAAAGAAGAAGGCGAGGATGGGGATGAGCACGAGGTAGGGCAGGTAGCCGAGCAGGTTGATGGCGCTCGTGAACCCCTCGCCCGTGACGTACTTGCCCGCGTCGTCGATGGCTGCGGAGACCGTCTTGGTGGCCGAGTCTCGCAAAGACTTCGGCAGGTTCAGCTCCGTCAGCGCGCGGTTGAGGCGGTCGGCGCGCTGTTGCGCGTTGGTGATGTAGCCGGGCGCCTGCTGCGTCAGCTCGCTCATCTGCGTCCCCAGACGCGGCGTGAGCACCCACGCGCCGAGCCCCAGCGAGCCGAAGATGGTGACGTAGACGATGGCGATGGCGGCCGTGCGCGGCAGCAGGCGCGGCTCGCCTTGGCTGTCGCGGGTCGCGAGCCCCTTGCGCACCAGCTCGATGAGCGGCGAGATGAGATAGGCGAAGAAGATGGCGAGGACGACGACGAGCAGCACGCCCGTCAGCGCGTAGAAGACCCAGCGGACGGTCTCGAAGACGTAGTAGATGACGAGGACGAGCACCGCGACCCACAGGAGCGAGCGCGAGGCGAGCCGCAGCACGAGGCGCGTGCGCCGCTCCGTGAGCGCGAGCGACGCGTCGGTCTCTTCGTCTTCGTGCGCCACGCGCTCGACGACCGGTTTCTGTTTCGCCAAAGTCTTCCGCCTTTCGCCCTCAGAGGGATCAAGAGCTTGTGCCTGTGGGTTCGTGGGACGCGCCAATGATGCACCAGACGGGCGCGGGAAAACAATAGAGACACAGCGACACAGCTTGTTGACTTATGAGTCTTGAAGCTGTGTCGCTGTGTCTGCGGTGATTAAGCGGGAGCGGCGCGCGCTTAGTTCTCGTACTCGGAGTAGTCCTCGTCGGCCTCGCGCTCTTTGATACCCGCGGGCTCCCAGACGAGGCCGCGCCACTCGTCGGTCTCGCCGAGCAGTTGGAGCGCGGCGAGCGGCTGCACGGGGTTGCGCTCTAACCTGAGCACCTCGGCGACGGCTTCGACCGTGTGCCCCTCCGCGTCGGGGACGCTGATGTGGACGCGGCTGCCGACATCGGGCAGGCGTTCGAGGTGGACGAGCGCGCCCTGCGGGCCGATGTTCTCGGTCTCGCCCTCAACGACGACGTGCTCGCCCGTGCGCTCGTCGTCCCACTCGGCGCGCACGCTGACGTGAACCATGTAGCGCGGGCCTGTGCGCTGCTCAACAAAGCTTGCGGACATCGGGGCATCCTCCGTTAAAGGGCGGAATTCTCTCCACCCAAAAATAAAGTGCTAAAGGGGGCGAAATCGCAGAATAGTAGGCAGAAGGCAGATGGCAGTAGGCAGTTTGAAAGCACTGCTGCCGAGAAGTTTGATTTAACTTTCAACCTGCGAGGCGCGGAGCGACTACTGCCTACTGCCTACTGCCTACTGCCTACTGCCTACTGCCGTCTGCCTACTCGTCATCGTGCGCGCGCAGCTTCTCCAGCACGGAGAAGTCTTCGAGGGTGGTCGTGTCGCCGTGCGCGGAGCCGGAGGTGGCGATCTCGCGGAGCAGGCGGCGCATGATCTTGCCGGAGCGCGTCTTGGGCAGCGCGTCGCTGAAGCGTATCTCGTCGGGGCGCGCGAGCGCGCCGATCTCCTTCGCGACGTGGCGGCGCAGCTCCTCCTTCAGCTCGTCGGTCGCCTTGCGCTCGCCTTCGAGCGTGACGAAGGCGACGATGCCCTGTCCCTTCAACTCGTCGGGACGGCCGACGACCGCGGCCTCCGCGACCGCTTCATGAGAGACGAGCGCGCTCTCGACCTCCATCGTCCCGAGACGATGCCCCGAGACGTTGATGACATCATCGACGCGACCCATGATCCAGAAGTAGCCGTCCTCGTCGCGCCGCGCGCCGTCGCCCGCGAAGTAGACGCCGTCGATCTCGGAGAAGTACTGCTGCCGGTAGCGCTCGTCGTCGCCCCAGATGGTGCGAAGCATCGCGGGCCAAGGGCGCTTGACGACGAGATACCCGCCCTCGTTCGGGCCGGCCTCTGCCCCCGACTTCGACATGACGGCGGCCTCGATGCCGGGCAGCGGGCGCGTGGCCGAGCCGGGCTTGGTCGGCGTCGCGCCGGGCAGCGGCGCAATCATGATGGCGCCCGTCTCCGTCTGCCAGAAGGTGTCCACGATGGGGCAGCGACCCTTGCCGATGATCTCGCGATACCACATCCAAGCCTCCGGGTTGATGGGCTCGCCGACCGTTCCTAACAGGCGCAGAGATGAAAGGTCGCGACGCAGCGGCCAGTGCTCGCCCCACTTGATGAAGGCGCGGATGGCGGTGGGCGCCGTGTAGAAGATGTTGACGCGGTGGCGCTGGATGATATCCCAGAAGCGGTCGGGCTCCGGATGATTTGGCGCGCCCTCGTACATCAAAACGGTCGCGCCGTTCGAGAGCGGGCCGTAGACGACGTACGAGTGACCCGTCACCCAGCCGATGTCGGCCGTGCACCAGTACACGTCCTCGTCCTTCAGGTCGAAGACCCACTTCGTCGTCAGGTGCGTCTGCAAAAGATAACCGGCCGTCGTATGCAGGATGCCTTTGGGCTTTCCCGTCGTCCCCGAAGTGTAGAGGATGTAGAGCGGGTGCTCGCTGTCAAGCTCTTCGGCCGGGCACTCTTCCGCGACAGCCTGCACAAGCTCGTGCCACCAGTAGTCGCGCCCCATCTGCATGTTTATCTTACTGCCGGTGCGCCTGAAGACGATGCAGGTCTTGACGGTCGGCGTCTTCTTCAGAGCCTCGTCCACGATCTCTTTGAGCCGCACCTCCGCGCCGCGCCGGAAGCCCCCGTCGGCCGTGACGACGAGCTTGCAGCCTGCATCGTTGATGCGGTCGATGAGCGCCTGCGAGGCGAAGCCGCCGAAGATGACCGAGTGCGGCGCGCCGATGCGCGCGCACGCCAGCATCGCAATCGCCAGCTCCGGCACGAGCGGCATGTAGAGCGCGACGCGGTCGCCGCGCTCGACGCCCGCGCGCTTCAAGACATTCGCGAAGCGCGACACCTCTCGATGCAACTGCCCGTAAGTGAGCGTGCGCTGCTCCCCCGGCTCGCCCTCCCAGATGATGGCGGCCTTGTTGCGCCGCCACGTCGAGAGATGACGGTCGAGACAGTTATACGCGGCGTTAATCCGTCCGCCGACGAACCACTCGGCGTGCGGCGCCTCCCACTTCAAGACGGTGTCCCACTTCCTGAACCAGTGCAGCTCCGATTCGGCCATGCGCGCCCAGAAGGCTTCGGGCGCATCCGACGCCTCACGCCGCAGCGCCTCCAACTCTTCCGGAGACTTGACGTGCGCCTGCGCCGCGAACTCCGGCGACGGCGGAAACACGCGCTCCTCGTGGAGCATCGACTCGATGTTGGTCGTGGCTGAAGACATAACGCGTGCGACCCCTTCACCTTCGGACTTTTGATTGCGGTATGGCTGACCTGTGTACCAGAAACCGCCCCGCGCGGCAAGGCCGCACCCAACGCATCCGACGCAAAGCAGCAGCCCCGCATCGCTTTAAACTTTAATATTCAACTGACCGCGCAGATGATATAACTGGCGGCGACTCATCAAGTGTCCTCGATATGCTACGTTTCGCACCGCTGCTGCTCACAAAAGGACGAACGGATGTCAGGCTCGACTAATCGACCACGCCGCAAGCGATTCCGCTGGATTATTCCGGCCGCCATCGCGGCGCTCCTATCTCTCGGCGGCGTGGCGGGCAATCTGGTCGCGACCGACCTCGACCCGGTGCGCAAGCAGTATCCGGTTTGGGTCTGGGCTTTCTTCTTCGTCGCCGTCGCTATTGCGGTTGTAGTCGCCGTCAGGGAGTATAACCGGCAAGATGAGTCACCCGTCTCGCAAGACGAACTAGCGTTAAGGAGCGAGCCCCGCCCCGCGCCGCGCCATACAATCGTTGACGGCGAAGTCGAGGGCGAGACGCTCATCGTCAGAATGCCCACGGCGGCCAATGCGCTCCACCAACTTCTGCCGCCGCCGCGCGACTTCACGGGGCGCGTGCGTGAACTCGAAGAGTTGATGTCGCGGATAGAGCGCGGCGGCGTGACCATCTCCGGCCTGCAAGGTTTGGGCGGCATCGGCAAGACCGCGCTCGCGTTGAAACTGGCCGAGCGACTTGCGCCGCGCTACCCGGACGCGCAGTTCTACCTCGACCTGAAGGGCGCGGACAAACAAGCACTCTCGGTTGCCGAAGCTCTCGCACACGTCATACGCGCTTACCACCCGACGGCAAAGCTCCCCGAAGACGTGGTGGAGTTGCAATCGCTCTACCTCTCCGTGCTGCACGGCAAGCGCGC
>JBJMGQ010000185.1:0-4195 GCA_045807845.1 Pyrinomonadaceae bacterium
CAGCCGAGCGCGGTCTCAATCTTGGCAAAGCTCGAATGAGTGTTGCCCACGTCAATCAACTGTCGCTCCGGCGGGAAGGGCACCGAGCGCACCGAGCCGCGACCCGTGATGGAGATCAGCTCCTCGGCCAACTCGGCTAGAGAGACAGGCTCGCCGCCGCCGAGATTGTAGACCTCGCCCTCTGCCTCCTCGCTCGCCCCTGCAAGCAGCAGCGCCTCCACCACGTCGTCCACATAGTTCATGTCGCGCCGCTGGCGCCCTTCGCCGTACAGCTCGATGACGCCGCCCTCGATGGCCTGCCGGATGAACCACGCGATGAAGCCCTGCCGGTTGTGATGGATGAGCTGGCGCGGGCCGTACGTGTTCGTCAGGCGCATGCAGACGGCGCGCGTGCCGTAGACGCGCTGGTAGAGCAGATGGTAGTGCTCCGCGGCGAGCTTGTTGATGCCGTTCACGTCGAGCGGCGCGACGCGGTGCTGCTCGTCCAAAGGCAGGTAGACCGGCTTGCCGTAGACCTGCCGCGTGCTGGTGAAGATGATCTTGACGTGCGGGTTGAAGTTGCGACACGCCTCCAGCAGCGTGACGTGCGCGGCGCAGTTTAGTTCGAGGTCGCGCAGCGGCTGCTGCATCGATTCGAGGTGACTGACGCTGCCCGCGAGGTTGAAGATATAGTCCACGCCGCCGACGAGATGACTGACGACTCTCTGGTCGCGCATGTCGGCGGTGTGAACTTCAACCCGGCCGAGGAGGTCGCGGAGGTTGTAGTGGTTGCCGCCCTGCTCGGGCATCAGCGCGTCGAGCACCGAGACTTCGACGCCGATCTCGACGAGACGGCGGGCAAGGTTGCTGCCGATGAAGCCCAGTCCGCCGGTGATGAGCGCCGAGCGCCCCTTGTACTCTCCGAATGTTGTTGGCTCGTTCATGGCCTTCTTGGAAGACTATCGAGGAAGAACGTTTTCACCGTACACGCGGCCGGGCGCGGCCACCCGCAGCCACAGTGATAAAAGGTCGAGCGCCGTGCGCCCGACACGCCGGGGCGTTAAGAACTGCGAGCGCCCGTGCGCGCGCGGATGGTGCTGGACGGGAACCTCTGCGAAGACGCAGCCCGCCCGGTGCAACTTGTAGACCAATTCGACGCAGATGCTGCCGCTTGAAGAGACGAGTTCGACCCGCTCGACCGCACGGCGCCGCAGGAGCCGGAAGTCGCAGTCAACATCACGGATTGGAATACTGAAGAGAAGATGCGCCAGACCGTTGTAGACGGCCCCGAGCGCCTTACGCTGCCAACCGTCTGCGCGTTGTATCTTATAGCCGTTGACGATGTCAACCCCTTCGCCGAGCAGCGGCCACAGCCGCGCGATTTCGCGCACATCATACTGCCCGTCGCCGTCGGTGTAGAAGACAAGCTCTTTGGTCGCGCTCATGAAGCCTGTGCGCAGCGCGGCGCCGTACCCGCGGTTCGCTTCGTGCCGGACGACGCGCACACGCGCATCGGCGCGCGCCAGCTCGTCGAGCACCGCGGCCGTGCCGTCCGTGCTGCCGTCGTCAACGATGATGACCTCGAAGTCTTCAGTCAGACTCGGAAGCACGGCGAGCGCGTTGCCGACGAGCCCGGCGATGCTCGCCTCGTCATTGTATGCGGGGAAGAAGACGCTGATGCCCTTGTTCATAAGTTAAGACTGTGTTTCCGGCCCGAACACTTTCAAGGTCGAGTTGAATCCGCCGCGTGAGTCTCGCAGAGCCGATACGCCCGACCCTCTTCGGCGTCGAAGGCCCAAGCCGTGAGTTTGAACGACGCTCCGGTCGGCAAGGCTCCCGTCGAAAAACTCTTCCGCCAACGCGCGTCGTCGCGTGAGCCTATCGCGCCGACCTCGGCCAGCGCGAAGGCCGTCTGGTCTGCGCCCGTCGTGCCGTAGGCCAGCACGACGGCGTCGGCCGGCTCGCCCCTGCGGCGTGGCAGCCGCGCGACTCCCTCCAAGACGTACGCGCCGCCCTCCGTCGAGAGGAGTTTGAAGGAGCCGTCCGCGCAACTCTCATCGTCGGCAAGAGCCCGCATCCGGCCTTCCCTGACGAGCGGCGGGCGAAGATAGCCCATGCGGTCGAGCGACTCGGCGCGCTCACGCAGCGCGCCCACGTTGGGCGAGAGCCCTTCGGCCAGACAGCGCTCCTCCGGGGCGACTTCGATGAAGAGCAGGCACGCCTTCGCGCGCAGCCGCGCTCTCCGCCAGTCGGACGCGCTGTGCCGCACGACGAGGTCGAAGACGACGACCTGCGCGAGCACGACGAGCACGGCCGCCGCCGCGCCGAGCCTCTTCAACAGTGCGAGCCGACGCGCCGTTAAATACTTTCGCCGCGCCGCGTCTTCGGCGATGCACGGCAGCAGGTAGACGAGCGCCACGAGTAGATAGAGCGTGAAGGTCGTGTACCTCGAAGTCAGCGATTGACCGATTCCGAGGCCGAGCCTTCCCGCTGTGACCAGCGCCGCCGTGCCGACCGAGTACGCGCCGAGCGCCGCCCACGCCGTCGAACGTCGCACTAGCTCTGCGTCGGCCCTGAACTTGAAGAGGTACGCGCACGCGAAGACGTAAGCCGCCAGCGCGCACGCGCCGACGACGACGGCGAACAGAACCGTCAACGAACGCGGCCCGGCGGCGAACGGCCCGCCCAGCAGCGCCACCAAGAAGGCCAGCGCGTCGAGCGGATGCCGCAGCGCCTCGGACGTGCTCGGGTGCGACGCGGGGCTGCGATAGTCCTGCAAGTAGAGGGCGACGCACAGCACTACACCGGCGCACCACAGCGGGAGCCAAAACCGTGCCGACACACGCGCGCTCGGGCGCGCGGCGAGAAGCGCAGGCGGCAGCACCAGCCAGCACAGCAGTCCATTCGCCGAAGAGAAGGTGCTCACCGCCGACAGGCACGCGCACGCGACGAGCGCCACGCGCGTCTCAAACTTCTCCGAGTACGCGACGCACAGCCCCGCGACGACGCACGCGACCGGCACGAAGTATACGACCTGCACGCCGAACAGCCAGTTCTCAAACTGAATCGGCGAGAAGATGAGCAGGCTCGCCGTCAGAAAGAGCAGCCCGCGGCGGAGCGTGTCGTCGAACGTGCGCGCGCCGAGCCGCCACACGCCCCAAGCGACGAGGCACGCGAGCAGGAGGCTTGCGAGCATCTCGTACTTCACGTTCCAACCCGTCAGCCGCCCCAGCGCGACGAAGAGAAGGTTCGGGAAGAACTGTCGATACTCGTTCTGCTGCGCGAAGAGGTCGGCCGCCGTGAGCGAGCCGCGCGCGAGCTTCTCGAAGAAGAAGACCGTCTCCCACTGATCCCAGTACGGCACGTCCACGCCGTAGCGCAGGATGAGCCACGCGGGCGCGCAGGCGGAGGCTATCGCCGCACAGATGGCCGCGCGCCCCCAAGACTTCGCCGCGCCTGTCTTCACAATGAAGCCCGCCCGAACCTTGTGCTAGGATGGCCGCCCAACGATGAAGAGTCCCAAGCGAATCGCCGCGCTACTGCTCGCGGGCTTTCTCGCCTTCGCCCCGCCGGGGACGTTGATCTTTCTCTTTGCTCTGTTAATAGGATTGGTCGGGCGCCGCTGGGCCGTGCCCCTCGCCGCCCTCTGCGTCGGCGCGGGAGTGGGGCTCCTGCTCCTCCGGCGCCGTCGCCGGCTTCGCGCGCGTCCGCGTGCTGACGATTCTATAAAGCTTGATAGGCATTAACGACGATTCCCGCGCGCGCGTCAAGCGATGCGGAGCACGTCCTTCAAGGCAGGTGGTATAGCGCGGCGAGCGCCTGACAACTCCCTGCGCCATCCGGACGACCGAGGCCGACGAAGGGACATGAAGCCCTTGGCTGCTCTACCAAGACCGGACATCTAATGTGCTTCCTACACTCAGCTCCAAAATATCTGTTCGTAGCACGTGAAGATGTCCGCTTTTAGTAGCACATTATATGTCCGGTTTGTAGTTTAAGCCGCGCGCTTCTTCACGGCCTTCTTCACTTCATTACTTGCTTGCGTCCTGAGCGGCGTGCCGTCCGCCGAGTAGCTCCCCACCTCATGCGCCCCGAAGCCTAAAGAGAGCGTCCCGTCCAGGTGCTCGTAGACCATGACCCGGCAGCCCGAGAGCGTCGAGCGCCACTGCTGCCGCTCGATCTGCAAGGTGAGACGGGCGAACTGCACCGTGTTATC
>JBJMGQ010000186.1:0-4036 GCA_045807845.1 Pyrinomonadaceae bacterium
CCTCACAGTGACTCGAAGAATGCCTCATCAATATAACACCAGCCCCAGTCCTCCCCGGGCTCGAATGATTTAATGATGGGGTGCTTCGTTGTGTTGAAGTGTTTTGTCGCGTGCCGGTTGGGTGAGCTGTCGCAGCAGCCGACGTGACCGCACTCCATGCACAAGCGTAGGTGCACCCACGTGCCGCCAATCTTCAGACAGTCTTCACACCCTTTCGCGCTCGGCGTGACCTCTTTGACCTGATTCAGATGTTTGCAAACAGTCGCCATCATATCCCTCCTTTATTACAACTCGTGCAGTTATTTTACAGGCTGTGCGCGGCCTTCAATCAACAGCCAAGCGCACAGTGAGCTGGCGAGTGCGAGCGCCGCGGCTATCAGAATGACGAGACGAAAGCTGCCGACGAATGACTCTGCGACGGCGCGCTCGACCGCCTGTCGCATCTCGCCCTTTAACTCATCCGGAATCATGATCGTAGCGAGGCGGCTCGTCTGCGCTTCGAGCGCGACACGCGTTTCCGCTGCAAGGTCAATAGACCGGACGCGCGCATGAAAATCTCTTGCGAAGGCTCCGGTCATGACGATTCCGAGCGCCGCGATGGAGAGCAGTCCCGCGGTGCGGGAGACTGCATTGTTGACGCCCGACGCGATGCCGGCATGACGCTCTTCGACCGCCCCCATCACGGCCGTCGTCAGAGGCGCGACGCTCGTCGCCATGCCGAGACTCATCAACATCACGGCCGGAAAGAAGCTCGTCCAATAACTCCCAGCCTCCGCGCCGGGGAGCATGAACAGTGCGAAGCCCGCGCCCGCCACGACAGGCCCCAATACGAGCGGTCGTCTCGCGCCGTAACGACGGACGAGCCCGCCCGCCCAGCGCGACAGAATGAACATCGTCAGCACGAACGGCAGGAGCGCGGCCCCCGCCTGCGTCGCCGAATAGCCCTGCACCTGAATCAGGTTGAACGGCAGAAAGAACATCAATCCGCTCAGCGCGCCGTAGAGAAAGAACGTCAGCAGGTTTGCCCCCGCGAAGGTCGGCGAACGGAACAGCGCGAGCGGCATCATCGCCCGCGACCCGCGTCTGTGCTCGACGACGACGAAGAGGATAAGCAGCAACGCCCCCATGACGAGGCTCGCCAACACACGCGAGTCCTTGAAACCGCGCGCGCCCGATTCGAGCAGGCCGTAGACGACGCCGCCCAGCCCGAGCGTCGCCGTCGCGGCGCCGAGGATGTCCACGCGCTCGCCCGCGCTGTCGTCGCGACTCTCCGGCACGCGCCACCATGTAATCAACAGCACGACGGCGGACAGTGGCAGGTTGATAAAAAACACCCATCGCCACGAAACGTTCTCAATCAACCAGCCCCCGAGGACTGGCCCCACACCCGCCGAGATGGCCGTAAAGCCTGACCACGTGCCGATGGCTTGTCCCCGCTCTTCTTTCGAGAACGAAGCGCTGATGAGCGCAAGGCTGCCGGGCACGAGCATCGCCGCGCCCACGCCCTGCACGGCCCGCGCGGCGATGAGGTGTGCGGTCGTCTGCGCCAGCCCGCACCCGGCGGAGGCGACCGCGAAGAGAACGAGTCCCGCGGAGAAGATCCGTCTACGCCCCAGACGGTCGCCGAGAGAGCCGCCGACCAGAATCAACGCGGAGAGCATCAGCGCGTAAGCCTCGACAATCCACTGCGCGCCGACGATGTCCGTCCGCAGCTCGCGCTGAAGCACCGGCAGCGCGACGTTGACGACCGTGCCGTCGATGAACGTGATGCTCGACCCCAAGATGGTCGCCGCCAACACCCACGGCGCGGCCCGCTTCGAGCACGGGGCGACAGCCTCCCCGGCTCGCATCGCGATCTCATCGCATGGCGCTTTGCCGATTGTGGACAACGTTATCGTTCGAACTTTCGACTACACCTTAAGCTTCTTCATCGTAGAAATCCACGGCGTTGAATTTGATCCTGTTCGTTATTCTATAGCTGTTTGCGCTGGCGTGCGACCGCGCCGGGGCAGAGCCTTAACGCGAAAAAACTGAGTTGGTACCTAGACGCGTATCAGTAAACGGTCATCGAATAGGGACGAGAGGTGCAGTCAGGCTTGGGGCAGCCGGAAACAACGTTGACATTTTTTAGTTTCGGCATAGACATACATCTTGCCAGTCCCCAGACACCTCATCACAACCCCTGAAAGGAGATAGATTCATGTCAGACACGACAGACGCTAATGCCCGTCGCGACTCTGTTCCTTCGGAAGGAAGTCTCCCGTTCTTCGCGCGCTTTCTCGAAGGCCAGAACCACGAGGAGCGGAGCGCCGCGACGACGAAGTACCCTTCCGACCTCGACGAGTTTATGACCATGAAGTACCCTTCGGACGGCGACGACGACTACCCGACCGAGGACAGCGTCGTACAGGCGTCACCGGAGAGGAAGCAGACTTTGAAGTATCCCTCCGACCGCGAGCCGTTCAATGACAGCACCCTGCAAGCGGCACCGGATAGGCTGCGGACGCTGAAGTACCCGTCCGACCGGGACGAAGACATCGACCCGTTCCGCAACTCTTAAACCATTCGCAGGGACACCCCGCCGGCTTGCGGCTCAAGCTGTCGCCGCGAGCCGGCGCTTCAAAACACCTCGCCTCCAACACATGACTTCGGGAGCATCTCGCGACGCCGTTCTGCTGCTCACGCACAGCGCCGACTTCTACACTGTCGATCTGGTCGCGGAGGCGCTCATGCGCAGGGGCGCGCGCCCCTTTCGCCTGAACACGGAACGCTTCCCCGCCTCCGTCAAGCTCTCGGCACGTCTGGGGAACGACCGCTCCACGCATCTCATCACGGATGCGGGCACGCATCTCTTCGCCGATGAAGTGCGCGCCGTCTGGGCACGCAAGCTCTGGACGCCGCGGATGGAGTCAGACCTCGACGAGCGCTTTCGAGAGATGTGCGTCAGAGAGTCGGTCGCCGCGTTCGAAGGATTTCTCGACGCGCTGCACGGTGCCCGTTGGGTCAACGACATACAGCGCGAGCGCGCGGCCGAGAACAAGCAGCGGCAGCTCCGCGTCGCCGCCGCGGTGGGCCTGCGCATCCCGCGCACGCTCGTCACCAACGACCCGGCCGCGGCGCGGCAGTTCTTCGACGAGACCGAAGGCCGGATGGTGGCGAAACTCCTCCGGCCGCTCACAGTCAGCATGAACGCCGACTCCGACTTCGTCTACACGAGCCGTGTCAGCGCGGCAGACCTCGACGCCGCCGAGACGCTCCGCCACAGCCCGATGGTCTTTCAGGAGTTGATTCCGAAAGCGCGCGAGCTGCGCATCGCTTGGGTGAACGGCGAAGCCTTCACGGGCGCGCTCGACGCGAGCGGCACGTCGCGCGGCCAGACCGACTGGCGGCGAGCCGCGCCGGAGGAGTGTCGCTGGGAGACGGCCGAGCTGCCCGCCGAAGTCGCACGCGGCCTGCGTTCGCTGATGTCGGAGTTGGGGCTCGTCTTCGGCGCGGTCGATCTAATCTGCACCCCGGAGGGCGAGCACGTCTTTCTTGAAGTCAACCCCGCCGGTGAATGGGGCATGCTCGAACGCGACTTAAACCTCCCCATCGCCGACGCCATCGCCGGCGCCTTGATGAGTGATGAGTGATGAGTGATAAGAGGGAAGAGCGGGCCTTGTCTTCTCTTATCACTTATCACTTATCACTTATCACTAAACATGCCTATGACGACTGTTCTCATCATCACACGCAGCGACGACAACGAGAGCGTCTCGTTGGTCGCACGGGCCGTCGAGCGCAAGGGCGGTCGCAGCGTTCGCTTCGACACCGATCGCTACCCGACAGAGGTGCGCCTGTCGGCCTTCTACGGCAGGGGCGACGAAGAGCGCTTGACGCTCACGAACGACGAGGGCGAGTTCGATCTGCGTGAGGTCACGGCCATCTGGCATCGCCGTCTCAACTTCGCGGCGACGCTCCCGCAGACGCTCGACAAACAACTGCGCCATGCCTCCGTCACCGAGTCGCGCGCCGCCGCGCAGGGCTTGCTTGCCAG
>JBJMGQ010000187.1:0-4390 GCA_045807845.1 Pyrinomonadaceae bacterium
ACGAGCTTGAAGTTGCGCGCGCCCTTCTCGTTCGTGCGGATGTAGAAGCGGTCGCCGTGATGGTCTGCGTAGTACTCGTGCCCCGACTCGCGCGGGAGGATGAGGTGCCAGCTTTCGTTCGGCTTGTCGGCGGGCAGGTAGCGCACCTCGCTCGTCGTGTGGCTCGCAGAGGTGAGGAAGAGATAGCCGCGCGAGCGCGAGCGCTCGACGCCGATGCCGAACATCTCGTCCTTCTCTTCATAGATCAACTCATCGGCGCCGGTCTGGCCCTGCGTGTGCTTGTAGAGGCGGTAAGGGTTCTTCGTCGTCGGGTGGTCTACGACGTAGAAGAGCGTCTTATCGTCGCCGGCCCACACCGCGCTCGACACGCGCTCGGCGATCTTGGTCGCTTCGCCGGTGCGGAGGTCTTTGACGTAGAGCGTGTATTCGCGATAGCCGGTCTCGTCGGTCGAGTAGGCGAGCCGGTTCGTGTCCTGCGTCACGTCGAAGTCGCCGACGGACATGAAGGTGTGCCCCTTCGCCATCTCGTTGAGGTCGAGGAGCATCTGCTCGGGCGCACTCATCAACCCTTTGCGGCGCGCATAGACGGGGTACTGCTTTCCCTGCTCGGTGCGCGTGTAGTAGAGGTAGCCGCCCAGCGGCCAAGGGACGTTCGTGTCCGTCTCCTTGATGCGCGAG
Source organism: Pyrinomonadaceae bacterium (assembly GCA_045807845.1). Lineage (GTDB taxonomy): Bacteria > Acidobacteriota > Blastocatellia > Pyrinomonadales > Pyrinomonadaceae > QHXN01. Next base: position 679 of record JBJMGQ010000187.1, read on the forward strand.
AGCATCTCTTTGTAGAGCCGCTCCTGCAACTCGGCCGTCCCCTTCATCATCGCGTCCGTGTAGGCGTTCTCGGCCTCAAGGTAGGAGATGACCTCCGGGTTCTTCTTGTCGCGCATCCAGAAGTAGTCGTCCGACAGCTTGATGCCGTGGACTTCTGAGGTGCGCGGAATCTTCTTCGCCACCGGCGGCGCGGCCGGTGCGTTCGTCTGTGTCTGTGCCATAGTCAGAATGCCGGCCGGGATGACGGTCGCCAGCAGCAGCGCCGGCAGTGTGAGCCTTTTCATCTTGAGCCCTTTCAGCTTTCGCGAGTCCGAGGAGTGTGTACGGAGAGTCGATTCAAGTTTCGCGGCGGATTATAGAAAGGTCACGCGGGGCGCGCAACCGGCGGCACTCTTCGAGACGCTTGCACGCGCGCGCGCGACGGTTGTACGCTCTTGCCACGCGGGGGACGAAGGTTTGCGAACCCGCGGTCTCCCCGCGCGTTAAAGGCTCCGACAGTCTCACGGCTGTAAGTCCACGAAAACTTTTCCGGCCCGCTCCCGAAGGGCTCCAAGAGAGATGCCGAAACTCATGCAGCTCACACGCCAGCCCGTGCGCGCGGCGCTCACCGTAGCGTCCGCGCTTCTCCTCGCCTTCGCGCTCACCTTCGTCGCGCTCGCGCAGCAGAAGGAGGCGCCCGCCTCCGTCTCGGGGCGCGTCACCGACGGCGAGCGCGGCGCATTCGGCGTCACGGTCATGCTCATCTTCAACGAGCCCGGGCAACGCTTCCGCCTCGCAGCGCGCGCGAAGACCGACGCCGACGGCCGCTTCCTTTTCACGAACATTGCGCCCGGCCGCTATCAGATTATGCCGGTCGCGCCCTCCTACGTCGTCGCGGGGCTCGGGACGAACTACCCGCCGGGCCGGCCGCTCACTCTCAATGCGGGCGAGGAGGTCAAAGACATCGACTTCCAGATGGAGGCCGGCGGCGTCATCACGGGTCGCATCACCGACGCCGACGGCAACCCCGTCATCGCCGAGCCGGTCATCCCGACGCCCGTGGAAGAGAACATGGGGGGGCCGCGTCTCACCTTCGACCAGCGCGACCAGATGACCGACGACCGCGGCGTCTATCGCATCTTCGGCCTGCCGCCCGGGCCCTACCGCGTCTCGGTCGGCCGCGCCAACTCGTCAGGCGCCGTCACCTTCGGCCGCCGCAAAATCTTCCGCCGCACCTTCTATCCGGACGCGACCGAGCAGGAGCAGGCGCGCATCGTCGAGGTCAAGTCGGGCATCGAGTCCACCGACATCGACATCACGGTCGGCCGCGCGCTGAAGACCTACAAGGTCGCGGGTCGCTTCGTCACGGCCGATACCAACCAGCCAGTCGCCAACATCCCGGTCGGCTTCAGCACCGTGGACGCACGGGGGCGCCGCTCCGGCGGCTACGGCAGCAGCGCGACGACGAACGAGCGCGGCGAGTTTGTGACCGACGGGCTCGCGCCCGGCCACTACGCCGTCTTCGCCTCGATGCCGTTCGGCCCGGCTCCGGAGCCCACCGAGTTCTACAGCGACCCCGTCTACTTCGAGGTCACGGACAGCGACGTGTCGGGGCTGCTGGTCAAGCTCAAGCGCGGCGCGACCGTCTCGGGCGTCGTCTCCATCGAGGGCGTGCCCGACCGCGCGGCCGTGGCGCAGATGTTCTCGGCCGTGCGCATCTACCCTTATCTTGAGACGCCCCAGCAGGGCGGCGCGATGCCGGCGCGCCCCGTCAACGTCAACCCCGACGGCTCGTTCCGCGTGACGGGGCTGAGCCCGGGCAAGCTCCGCCTCAGCACCCTCAACGAGACGTTAAAGAATCTGACGATGACGCGCGTCGAGCTGAACGGCGCGAACATCACCGGCGGCTACGAGCTGACCGAGGGGGCGCAGGTCACAGGCGTGCGCATCGTGCTGTCGTACGGGTCGGCGACAATCGTCGGGCAGACGACCTACGTCAACGGGACGTTGCCGGCGGGCTCTCGCGTCATGGCGTTCGCGCGCCTCATCAGCCAGACGCCGGGCACCAACTTCGCGCGCTCGGCCGAGGTGGACGGGCGCGGCTACTTCCGCATCGAAGGCATGACGGCGGGCGAGTATGAGATCACCGTCAACGTCTTCATCTTCAGTGGCGGCGGCGGCGGCGCGCGCCGCAGCGCGCCGCTGCGCGTCGTCCTCGGCGACGGCGGCGAGGCGAAGGTCGCGCCCGTCATCGACTTCAACGTGGTAAACCGGAGAAGAGTACCTTGAAAGCCCCTCGCTTGATTAAGACTTCCGCCGCGCTCCTCCTTCTGATGCTCACGTCGCTCGGCGCGCGCGCGCAGGAGCCGCCGAAGGCGCAGGCTCAAGCCACGCCCGAAACGACAGCCGCCGCCAACGCGACCCCTGCAACGCAGAAGGAGCGCGCGCAGCCGACCGTGCTCACGGGGCGCGTCCTCGGCGAGTCGGGCGAGCCCCTCGCGGACGTGTCCGTCTCGGTGTCGCCGCGCATTTCGGGCATGGTCAGAGCCGCCCCGCCCTACACGGTCGGCGCCGACGAGGGCGGCAACTTTCGCTTTGAGGGACTCGACCCCGGCCTCTACGAAGTCTATGCGTCGCAGCCCGGCTTCGTCTCGGAAACCGACCCGCAGACGGGGCGCACGTTGGGCCCGTACCGCCCCGGCGACAACGTCATCGTCCGGCTCGTCAAGGGCGGAGTCGTCACCGGCACGGTCACGGATCAGCAGGGACAGCCCATCACCTCGATCAACGTGCGCGCCATGCGCGTGCGCGACCTCGACGGCAGCTCGCAGCCCTTCAACTTCTCCGGCTCGGCCGAAGACCGCACGGACGACCGCGGCGTCTACCGTATCTACGGGCTGCGCCCGGGTCTCTATGTCGTCTACGCGGGCGGCTACTACGACGCCCCGTTCCCCTTCTTCAGCGGGAACGGCGAGGCGGCGACCTTCTACCCTTCGGGGACGCGCGACACGGCCGCCGAAGTCTCCGTGCGCGCGGGGCAGGAGGCGGGCGGCATCGACATACGTTTGCGCGAAGACCCTGCGCGCCGCGTGACGGGCACCATCGAGTCGCCCACGGGCGCCTTCGGCGAGTACGGCGTCGGCGTCAATCTCACTTACGCCTCGACGGCCATACTCGCCGGGACGGCCTTCATCAACTCGAACAATCTGAACGACCGCTCATTCTCTTTAGAAGGCATCGCCGACGGCGAGTACGACTTGCAGGCGACGGTCAACGGGCGTGAAGGAGTGACGCTCGCCTCCACGCCGCAGCGCATCTCCGTGAGGGGCGCCGACGTGACGGGCTTGCGCCTGACGCTCACGCCGCTCGCCTCCGCCTCGGGCACGCTCCGCTTCGAGCCGGCCGCCGAAGCCGGCCGCCCCGCGCCGGAGACCTGCAAGGCCGTCCGCGCGTCGCAACTCCCGCAGGAGACGCTCATCTCGACCATCCCCGCCGAGAAGAGGAGCACCAAGCCCGGCGTCGTCTCCTCGCGCCTCACCATCCCGCAGAGCACGGCGCCTGACAACACGGGCGCCTTCACCGTCCACACGCTCGAAGCGGGGCGCTACTACCTCTCCGTCCGTCTCTTCGACACGGCGTTCTACGTGCGCTCCATCCAGACGCCCGCGCCCGCGCCGCAACGTGCCCCCGTGCCGGGAGCACAGCGCACGGCGACGACAGCCGCCGCCGTCTC
>JBJMGQ010000188.1:0-2830 GCA_045807845.1 Pyrinomonadaceae bacterium
GCCTACTGTCTACTGCCTACTCCCCTTGTGATAAACTCCACGGCCATGCCGAGCCTGCCTGAACTGTTAAAGATTTCGAGAAGCGTCCCTGTCATCATCGTGCTTGTCATGTCGCTGTGTGCCGCGCCTTTGAGGGTCGCGGCGCAGGACGACGATGACGAGCGCGCGCCGCGCGCGGAGTTCTTCGACCGCGCGGAGGATGAGGAGGATTTGAACCGCGAGCTGTGGGAGTACGTGAAGGGCACGCCGTATGCCAGCGCGCTCTCGTACGTCGCAGCGGCGCAGGCGCGCGCACAGGCGGCGCGCGTGGCGGAGGCCGTGCTGCCGACGGGGTGGAAGATTGCGCCCGCCGGGAGGCAGGTCGAGCTGGGGCGTCTGCCTTACGAGGCCGTGCCGTACGCGGGCCGGCTCGTCGTCCTCAACACAGGCTACTACAGCGGCGCGGCGCAAGAGATATCGGTCGTTGACACGGCGTCGGGTCAGGTCGTCAAGACGCTGAGGCCGAAGCGCTCACAGCCCGGGGCACCGCCCGACGCAGCCGGCTCGCTCTTTCCGAGTGCGGTGGTCGGCGCGGATGGCGACCTGTACGTGAGCGGCGGCTTCGACTCGAAGGTCTTCCGCATCAACCGGCAGTTCGAGATCGAGCGCGAGTACAAGGTCGAGGGCTACGCGGCCGGGCTCGCGGCGATAGACGACAAGCATCTCGCGGTGCTCTATCTCGCGGGCAAGGACGGCAAGGGCGTCTATGTCGAAGGCAAGCTCGCCATCCTCGAAACCGAGTCCGGCCGAATCGAGCGCGAGGTGAACGCGGGCTACTTCCCTTACTCCGTCCGACGCGTGAACGGCAAGCTCTACGTCGCGGTGCTCGGCGAGAACCGCTTGCGCGTCTTCGACGACCAGCTCAAACAGCTCGCGGAGATTACGACCGGGCGCAGGCCGCAGGAGATGTGCGTTGACGGCGCGCGCCTCTACGTCGTCAACACCGACTCGGACGAATTGACCGTGGTGGACACGGCGCGCGACCGCACGGTGGGGACGCTGCGCACGAACCGCTTCAGCAGTCCCTTCGGCACGACGCCCACGTCCTGCGCCGTCTCAGGGAATCGCATCTACGTTACGCTTGCGGGAATGAACGCCGTCGCGGTCTACGACAAGAGCACGCGGCGGCAGACGGGGCTCGTGCCCGCGGGCTGGTATCCGACGAAGGTCTTGGTTGAGGGCGGCAACCTCCTCGTCTTGAACGCCAAGGGCGTCCGCCCGCGCCGCCCGAACCCGCGCGGGCCGCAGCCGCCGGGCGGCGTCCTCGATTATGTGCTGACGCTCTTGAAGGGCAGCCTCTCGATACTTCCCACCGCCGAGATCAACGCAGCGCATGCCTCCGCTTGGACGCGGCAGGTGTTGGCGGGCACGCCGACCTTCGACGCGCGCCGCGGCTTCAAGCTGCCCGTCAAGCACGTCTTCTACATTGTTAAAGAGAACCGCTCGTACGATCAGGTCTTAGGCGACCTCGGGCGCGGCGACGGCGACAAGTCGCTGACGCTCTTCGGCCGCGAGGTGACGCCGACCCAGCACGCGCTCGCCGAGCAGTTCGTCACGCTCGACAACTTTTTCGCCGACGGCGAGATCAGCGTGCTCGGCCACAGCTTCACGACGAGCGGCTACGCCTCGCCCTTCCTCGAATGGCTCGGCAACGCCGCCTACTCGGGTCGCTACCGCGGCTACCCCTTCGGCATGGTGCCGTCCGTCACCTCGCCCGCGTACCTCTGGGACGCGCTGGATGACGCGCGGGTGAGCTACAGGATTTACGGCGAGAACTACTACCTCTACACGCGCGCCTACAGCATCCTCGCGGATGAGCTGGGCGAGCAGAGCCAGCCGACGCGCAAGTTCTATGCGCGGATGATGCAGCTCGCTTCAGACACAGACCGCGGCCGCATCTTCTACAACTTCGCGCACACGTACGCGGGGCGCGCCGACACGTTGGAAGACGCCGAGCGCCTCCTGCGCGACGAGAAGTTCGCCGCCGCGTTCTCGGACTTCCTCGTCGGCGACAACACGCTCGCGGTCGCGCTGGGGAACCGGAAGTTACGGCTTCGCTTCGCGGAGTATCTGACCCGGTACGCCTTCGACTACCGCTCGTGGGACTTGACCCACTCCGACCTCGACCGCTTCGCGGCGTGGCGCGCCGACTTCGAGCGTCACGTCAAAGCGGGGACGGTGCCGCGCTTCAACTACCTCTGGCTGCCGAACGACCACACGAACGGCGCGGACACCAAGATTCGCACGCCGCAACAGTTCGTCGCGCAGAACGACGCCGCGCTCGGGCTCCTCATCGAGACCATCTCGCGCAGCCCCGTCTGGCGCGACTCGCTCATCCTCGTCGAAGAGGACGACGCGCAGAACGGCCCCGACCACGTTGACGCCACGCGCATCGTCGCGCTCGCCGCCGGCCCGCACGTCAAGCGCGGCGCAGTCGTCAGCGACCGCTACGACCAGTTGAGCGCGCTGCGCACCGTGGGGCTGCTGCTCGGCCTGCGCCCGCTCAACCTCAACGACCGCATGGCCGTCCCCATGTTCGGCATCTTCAACACGCGCCCCGACCTCGCCCCCTACACGGCGCCCCCGCCCACCTCGCTCTCGGATGCAGACCGCGCCCGTTACGAAGAGATCCGAAAGCAGTAGGCAGTAGGCAGAGGGCAGTAGGCAGTTAAGACGAAAACCTTCTTTAAATAATCTGCCTTAACAAATCGGAGGCGGCGAGTTGATCAACTCGCCGCCTCCGATTTGTTAAGGCAGATTATTTAAAGAAGGTTTTCGTCTTAACTGCCTA
>JBJMGQ010000189.1:0-11221 GCA_045807845.1 Pyrinomonadaceae bacterium
CAGCGGCGCGCACCATCGGCCCCGAGGGGCGCGTGTCGCGGCAGACGAGGATGCGCCCGCCGTCGAGGTATGTCCCGAACGCCTGCGCGAAGGCCACGGCCAACTCCGGCGTAAAGGTCTCTCCGACGACCCCGCGCACACCCGTGATGCCTATCTTCAGCGGTTTCATGCGACCTTAAAAATCACAGGGCGAGTTCAGCGCGGGTGAGGGCGCCGCCACCGTGTCTTTGAACTTAACGGACCGCCGACGCATCTCTGCCACCCTTGCTTCAACCTCCGCGGGCGTCAGCGCCGCCTTCGCTACGTGGAAGACCCAATCAATGACCTCCTGATACGTCCGCACGTCTGAGGCTTTGACCATCCCATCCCTGACGAACCAGAGGTTGAAGTTGATGGACATGAGCGACTCAGGATAATAGTTGCCGCCGTGCTCGGCCAGCAGCTTGCCGTCAACGAAATACTTTACCTTGCCGTCAGACACCTGCGTGACCAGCGTGTGCCAACCGTCCTGGCTCGCGCGGACGGTGTCGAAGACGTTGTCCTTCTTCCAGTTCGGCTCTGGATAGAACGTCTCCCAAGTGGTGCTGTAGAGCGTCGGCCCTTCGATGCCCCAGCCACCGTTGGGCAGGTATTCGAAATCCAGCTCGCTGTAGTCCAAGTCCCAAGGGGCCTTCAACGGGCTGATGGTGTAGAAGCTCTGCACGACCTGATCGCCGTCGGTTCCATTGACGGGCGCGTCGGTGAAGCGCACGCGCGCGGCGTAGGTGCCTTCGAGGTACTTGCGTTGATGGCAGATTTGGGTCTGCGTGGTGTTCGCGCCCTCGCCGCCCGTCGAAGAAGTCATGCGCAGGATACGATTGCCGCGCGCGCCCGGGCCCCTGTGAAACGAGACGCCCTCCTCACGCCACGTCGCGCCGGGGACGCCGGGCCAGCCCGGCACGGTGCGGACTATCCAGCCACGCTTCTTCAACGCGCCACGGTCTGCATAGCTGAAGTCGTCGAACAGGACTTGCGGCGCCGCGTGCGTGGGGCCATGCACCACACACAGGGCGAAGATGAGGAGGGCGAAGCATCGAAGATTTGAAGATGACGACTTGTTGAACTTCATACGGGCGCGTGCCTCCATGCCGACAGTCTGCTGCGTCGCTACTTGATGACAAACCACGCCTTCTGCTTGACGAGCTTGAGCGTGACCATATCTCTGCTTTCGACGGACGCCTCGTACCGGCCCGGCGCGAGTCCTGCGAGGGGAATGAATTTGGCGAAGGCGAGGTGCGGCACCGCAGTCGCATGCGCCGCTTCAGAGAGGTCGTAGCTGAGAGGCTTCGCCACGGCCTTCCCGTCCTTCGACAGAATCACCGTGACCCTCACCGAGGGCTTGCCGGTTGCAGTGTCGGGCGTCGCGTTGTAGAGCTTGAAGAAGATGATGAGATTGTCGGCGGCGCTGAACTCACGACTCGGCGAGGGGCGTATCTGCACGTCGCCGTCGCGGAAGACATCTTCGAGTCCGGGCGTTGTACCGGCGCTTCTCACGGGCTCGACGTAACGGCTCAGTATCACGCGCGACGCGGAAAACTCCGCGCCGGTTTCGGGCACGAGGAGCTTCTCTCTCCTCGCCGCAACCTTACCCGACAGCCTGTCGCGCACGACCAGCTCGACCGTGTAGTCACCCGGCGCAAGTGCCATATCCTGTCGATAGAAGATGTTGTTGGTGACAATCGCGCGGTACTGCTCATCCGTCAGCGCTACTTCGAAACTCCCGCCGAGCCTCGAAAGGATTTTGCCGGGCGTGTCTCTGACGACGCCGAGGAAGTCCAGATGCATGTGTTGCCGGTCGCCCTTGCGCTCGAACTTCACGGCCGCGGGCGGCAGCTCGATTGAGACGGGGACGGTGTAGAGACCTTCGCCCGACCTGTACGGCACCAGCTCGACCGAGAGGGGAAGCTGTGGGTTTGACTCGGCCGCCGCGAAGCCCGCGAGCAGCTTCTTGTCGTCCGGCGAAAGGGGCACGACCTCGTCGGGTGCGATGGCGTAGTAGCCGGGACGTGTGACGACTTCAACGTCGGGCCGCCGGACTTCGAGCTTGATCTTGCGGAAGCTGCCGTCGAAGTTTGCGTCCGTGCTCTGATAGCCGAGCGTGTAGCGCGAGCGTATCTCGTCGTCCACGCGGTCGAGCCCTTTGGCGATGTCGTTGGTGTTCTTGATGAACTTGCCGCCGCTGTCTTCGGAGATGCGATAGAGGATGTCGTACTCGCGGTTGATGCCCTCGAACCGCGCGCGGTCGAAGACGTTCTCGCCGCCCGTGGCGCGGATGCGCTCCTCCTGCGAGACGATACCGGAGACGCTCGCCAGCGGGGCGGACGGGACGAGTGCTCCGCTCGCGGGCGCGCTTGCGCGCAAGCCCGCGGAGTCGATGACGTAGATGGCGACGTTGGCGCGGTTGGCAATGTCGATGGTGCTCCGCACCTGCCAGTCGAGCACCGCGGGCGAGACGAACCCTTGCGAGAAGAGCACCAGCGTCTTCTTACCCGGCACCGAACGCTGCCCCTCGCAGATGGCCGCCAGCGCGGCGAGGATGGGGCGCGACTGTTGGAGGCTGAGCGTCGTTCGCAGGACGTAATACTGTTGGAGCATGCGCTCGGCCAACATCTTCTCGGCCAGCGCCGGCCCGGCCATCATCTGTCCCGGCCCCGGCGTGGCGGCGGCTGCCTCCAAGCCTTCCGCGCCCGCGATCTTCTCCTTGAGCTGTGAGATGTTCGCAGAGATGTCGCGCTGCTCGAAGTTCTTCGCAGAGTTCGAGGACACGTACGCGCGCTCGACGGCCGCGACGAGTCGCTCCTTGTCGCTGGTGAAGGGCTGTAACAACTGCAAGCCGCTCGACACAGAGAAGACCGCGACCCGGTCGGCGTCCGTCACACGCTCGCGTATGTACTTGATGGCGCCCGCGGCGGCCTGCTTCATGTTCGCGAGGTCGGTCGTCTGCCCGTCGAGCACGAGCGAGATGATGTTGCGCGGCTGTCGTCCCTGCGTGCGCGAGCCTTCGCGGGCCGTCGCGTCAGGCTGAGCGGGCGCGGGTGTGCCGCCCCCGAGGGGTGGGTCGAAGAACAAGACCTTCTGCGGCACGCCGTTCTCGACGACGTTGAAGTCCTCGGCCTTCAGGTCGGTGACGAACTTCCCGCGCTTGTCCTTCACCACCACGTCGATGTTGACGAGCTGCGACTTGACCCTCACGACCTCTTCGTCCTGTCCCGCGTCCGGCGGCGGCGCCTTCTTGCTCGCCTCCTGCGCGAGAGCCTGCGCGGCGCAGAAGGAGAGAAGCACGAGCATGTGCCGGAGCAGGCCGGCCGAGTACTTCTTGAAAGATAAAGTTTGGCGGGACATCCCTTTTAAGTTCCTTTGGCGGAGAAAAAGCGGCGCGGGTTTCTTGTCAGACATTGTACTCCGGCCGCACTTCGTTGCAAGATGTAGCTCCCCAAAATCTCACCCGCGGTTCAACTTGAAAGGAGACCTTCAATGCTCAAGAAGTTGGTATCGCTGTGCATCCTGTGCGTAGCGTTCGCCGCCGCAACGCCGCGCGCCAACGCCACCCCCGTCTCCGTCTACGGGGCCTGGCTCTGCGGCAACGACGCCTGCACGTGGGCGAGCGTGCGGGACATAACCGAGTTCGACACAAAGAACCGCTGGCTCATCGACCGCGGCAACGGCTCGGGGCTGCCCTCCGTTAATCTGGTGGTGCTCAGCTTCGTCAACCCTCTGAAGCTTCTCAACCAGACGACCGATGCGCAGACCGTGGGCGGCGTCCCGCGCGGCATGACGCAAGAGGTGGTCAACTACTTCAAGAGCCGGAACATTCGCGTCATGCTCTCCATCGGCGGCATCACCTACACGGACGCTTGGAACCAAGCGCTTCAGACCAACCCCACGCAGCTCGGTCTCAACGCCGCGGCCGTCGCACAATCCTTAGGCGTCGGCATCGAGATTGATTACGAGGAGAACACCAGTCCCAATTTCACGGGGCTTCAGGCTTTCATCGACGCATACCGCTCGCGCCTGCCCTACGACGCGACGGGCAACAATCACGCTGCGCGCCTGACCATCGACCTCGCGGCCGGCGACCGCTGGCTCATCGCACTGACGCGCAAGGCCACGGCCGATTGGCTCAAGACGAGCGCCCCCGTGCTCGACTACGCCAACGCGATGGTGCCGAGCCGACAGCCGAACGGCGCGGCCGACGCGCAGTCAAACTGGCAGGAGCACATCGACGGCAAGTCGCAGTACAACCCGCCCATCCTGCCGCTGGCCGCGGCCAAGTTCACGGGCGGGCTCTACATCGTCACCGGCACACAGCCCGCGCCCGAATGCACGAACTTCGCGGCCTCGCTTCAGAAGAGCACCGGCAGCTACGTGCAGACCGTGACGACCAAAGTGGGGACAACGGACGGCATGCTCGGCTACATGTTCTGGGCGGCCGAGTGCCCTTCGACGCGACGCATCTGCACGACGCCGCCGAACTCCTGCGAAGGCGGCGTGGGGGCCGGCGGCGCAGCTTTCAACATCCCCATCCCGATGCCGCCGTTGCGCCAGCAGTGAACAAGATAAGTAGACAGTAGGCAGTAGACAGTAGGAGAACTTTATTATCACGAACCCTACGATTCTCATCCTCAACGACCGCGACGCGGAGCGCTACTGCCTACTGTCTACTGCCTACTGTCTACTCCTTTTATCCCCTAGTTCGGGCGTGGGGCCGGCGACGCTGAGAAGTCGTCTTCCTCGGCGAGCGCGTCGGCCTTGCCGCGAATCTCTTCGACGATGCGCATCTCCTCCTGCGCCCGCGCGGCGTCTTTCATCCGCGCGTAGAGGAGTGCCAGATTGAAGTGCGCCTTCTGGTCGCCGGGGCTCAGCTTCACAGCCGTCTCCAACTCGCGGCGGGCACGCTCGTAATCCTTCAGCTTCATGTAGCTCACGCCGAGCGCGACGTGTGCGTGCGGGAAGGAAGGGAAGCGCCGCGTGACCTCCTCAAGGATGCTCACGGCGCGCGCGTCCTCCTGCTCGTCCTGCGCGATGAGGCCGAGATAGTAGAAGCCCTCGGGCGCCGACGCGTCCGCCTTGACGCTGCTTTCGAGCAAGTGCCGCGCCTCCGCGCTCCGCTTCTGCTTGAGCAGGACGTAGCCCAGAAACAGTTGACCCTGCGAGCTGGACGGCTGTAGTTCGAGGAAGCGTCGGAAGGACTGCTCCGCCTCGGACAAGTCCGGCTTCCGCCGCTTGAGCCAAGCCACGCCCGACAGGAAGAGGACGCGCCGGTCATCCGGCCTGAGCCTTGCGGCAATCGTGAGCGCATCTCCCGCTTCGTCGCCGAAACCCGCGCGAAGAGCGACGAGCGCGTACCCGTAAAGCAGATCGGGCGAGCCGTGGGCGGCCTGCTTCGCGCGCGCGAGATAGGGCACAGCGCCCTGCGCATCACCTTTGCGAAGCTGCACCTGTGCCAAGCCGAGCAGCGCCGTCGCATCACCCGAATCTTGATTGAGCGCCGACTCGTACGACGCCTCCGCTTTCGTGAGGTCGCCTTTGCCGAGATATGCGTCGCCCAGTATGGCGAGCAGCGACGACGACGCACGACCCCGCCGCTTCCAATCTTCGACGAGGTTTATGCACTCGTCGAGCCGGTTGCCGGAGAGCAGGAGCCGTGCGAGCTTCTGCGCTGCGTCCGCATTGTCGGGTTCAAGACTGAGCACCTCTCCGAGCACCACGATGGCCTTCTCGGGGAGTCCCTTCAGGTGGTAAAGATAGGCGAGGTTCATGCGCGGCCCGGCGAACTGCCGGTCGGCGCGCGCCGCGCGCGTGAAGAGTGATTCGGCCTCGTCCAACTTCCCCTGCTGCGCGCGTATCGTGCCGAGCAGGTTGAGCGCCCCGGCCTCGTTCGGTGCGCCCTTTAGAATCGCGTTGAGTTGCCGTTCGGCCTCCTCGACCTTTCCTTCACGCAGCAACCCCGCGGCATTCTCGACGCGCGCGACCATGCCGTCGCCCTGAGCCGCGACGCTCGGAGTGCAGAGCGTTAGAAGGAAGACTGCCGTGATAAAGCTGAACCGCTTCATAGGTGGTTAATTGTCTTCACCTTCACACAAGTTAGCGCGGCGACGACGCCTTGTAATCTTTCTGCTCCAACAGCCCGCGCCCTTCCTTGATGGTCACAATCTTATTCGCGGCAAGGCCCGTCACACGTTCGACGGCGCCGCTCGGCCAGCGAATCTCTATCAGGTCAATCTTCGTGCGCTTCTCAAGGCCGAAGTGCAGCCGCATGTCGCTCTGCGAGAGGTAGCTGTCACCGCTGTGCACCTCGTCCACCTGTACGAGGTCGCCCGCGACGACCTTGACGCGGGCGCCCACGCCACCTCGGTTGCTCTTGACGCCGACGAGCTTGACGAGGACTGAGTTGTTCGCGCCCCCGTCGTTACGCAGGACTTGCGCCGCGCCGTCGAGATTGTTGAGGACGATATCAATGTCGCCGTCGTTGTCGAGGTCGCCGAAGGCGGCGCCGCGCCCCACGCGCTTCTGGTTGGCGAGCGCGCCGAGCGGGACGTTGGTGTCCGTGAATGTGCCGTCGCGATTGTTCCGGTGGATGAAGTTGCGCTGTTGATAGGACGGTATTTGCGGGTAGACGTGGCCGTTGGCGACGAACAGGTCAACCCAGCCGTCGTTGTCGTAGTCGAAAAACTTCGTTCCCCAGCCGACGTATGGGAGGCTCACGGCTGCGATGCGTGCGGCGTGCGCAACGTCTGTGAAAGAGTTGCGCCCGTCGTTGCGATAGAGCGTGTTGTAGTCGTCGTCGAAGTTCGTGACGAAGAGGTCTAATCGCCCGTCGTGGTTGTAGTCGGCGACGGTCACGCCCATCGAGCCCTGCTCGCTGCCGTTCTCGTTGACGGCAGTGCCCGCGCTGAATCCAACCTCCTTGAACGTGCCGTCGCCGTTGTTCTTATACTGAAAGTTCGGCGTCGAGTCGTTGGCGACGAAGAGGTCAATCAGCCCGTCGTCGTCGAAGTCGCTGGCGATGACGCCCAAGCCGTAATAGCCGTTCGGGTCGGCGACACCAGCCTTCTTCGACACGTCGGTGAACGTGCCGTCGCCGTTGTTGTGATAGAGCGAGTCGCCCTCGCCGGGTAGGCCGCGCGGGCCGCACTGCACGGGGATGCCTTTGTACTGGCAGAGCTTGCCCTTGCCGAACTCGGGCAGGTTGTTAAAGTCGAAGGCCACGTAGTTCGAGACGAAGAGGTCGAGGCGACCGTCCGCGTCGTAGTCGAAGAAGGCCGCGCCCGCCGACCAGCGCGGGTCGCCGACACCGGCCTTGTCGGTCACGTCCGAGAAGGTGCCGTCGCCGTTGTTCTTGAAGAGACGGTTCGGCCCGACGCACGTGACGTAGAGGTCTTCGAAGCCGTCGTTGTTGTAGTCGGCCACGGCGACGCCCATCCCCCAGCCGACATCGCCGACGCCCGCCTTGTCCGTCACGTCGGCGAAGGTGCCGTCGCCGAGGTTGCGGTAGAGTGTGCTGCGAGTCTTGCCTTTGGTCTTCACGAGATCGACCGTCAAAGAGTTGACGAAATAGATGTCGAGGCGGCCGTCGTTGTCGTAGTCGAAGAGCGCCACGCCGCCGCTCATCGACTCGACGATGTATCTCTTCTCGGGCGAGGAGACGTGTTTGAAGGTGACGCCCGCCTGCTCTGTGATGTCGGTGAAGCGCGGGCCGGCGGTTTGTTGGCCCGCGGCCTCAAGGCCCAAGAGGAGCTGCGCGACGACGAGTGCCAGCAGCACTCTCATGATTCTTGAAGACAAGCCTTGCGTCACCTCTGTCCGAGTCTTACTGATTGCCCGCGGCGCGCGCCTTCTCTTTCAGTTGCCGCGAGAGTTCGAACTGCCGGTCGCTGTCGGCATTGCGACCGGCGGCGAGGTACGCGCGGCCGAGCTGAAAGTGGACGTGCGCCTCGTCGGGCGAGAGTTTCGCGGCGGCTTCGAGGCTCTCGACCGCGCCCTTCACGTCGCCCAGTTGGAGCAGCGCCTTGCCCAGCTCGAAATGCGCGTTGCCGAAGTCGGGCTTGTCTCGAATGACCTCGCGCAGCAGGCGGATGCCGCGCTCCGTCTCCTGCCGGGCCAAAAGGACGTAGCCGAGATTGTACTTGGCCTGAGTGTCGGCGGGGTTCAGTTGAAGCTCGGCCTCGAACTCCCGCGCGGCCTCTTCGAAATTGCCGAGCTTCAACTGCGCCACGCCGAGGTAGAAGTGCGCGAGTCGCGTCCGGTTGTTCAAAGAGAGTGCGGCATGCAACTCCTCGATGGCTTTGGCCGTCTCGCCACGGTCGTAGTACGCCTGACCGAGCAGGATGTGCAGCTCGGGACTGTCGCCGCCTATCGCCACCATCTGCCGAATCACGCTGGCCGCCTCTTCGGCCTTGCCCTGCTTGCCGAGCGAGAGTGCGAGCGGATAGTAGAGCGCAGCCTCCTGCGGCCGGGCGGCGACCACCACGGCCAGTTGCTCCGAAGCGCCCGCGTAGTTCTCCGTCATGAAGTAACTGAGCCCCAACAACTGCTTCGCCTGTAGGTTCGAGGGATGAATTTTCAACTCGCTCTCAAGCGGCGGGACGGCCTCCTTGTAGGACTCAAGCTTGAAGTAGGCGAGGCCGAGGTTGAAGTCGAGGCCGTCGTGCCGCGGGTTCCAGCGAGCAGCCGCGGCGAACTGTTCGACGGCGCCGCGGAAATCCTGCCGCTCCGCGCGCAGCAGGCCGACGTTGTTGTGTGCGGCGGCGATAACCTTCTCGTAGAAGTCGGCCTCCCGCTTCAAAACCTCCCCGTCCTTCACTTCAGACGAGCCGGCCCCGGCGATGACCGGCTCGGTCGTAGTTACCCCGGACAGCTTCTCTGTCCCGGCGAGGACGGCATCGCTCAGGAAGGCACCGGTCTTGGCCTCGTCGCGCTTGAATGCCTTCGCCTTCAACTCGGCCGCGGCCTGCAACTCCTTCTCGCCCTCCTCGTTGCGCCCGAGTTTGACGAGCGACTGGCCGAGACGGAAGTGCGCGTTCGTCACTTGATAATCGTTGTGTTCGAAGGAGGGGCTGAGCGTGATGGCTTTGCGAAACGCTTCAACCGAAGGCTCGTACTTCTCAAAGCCCTGATACGCCTGACCCAGATAGAAGAAGGGGTCGGGGTTGTCCGGCTGCAAGCGCGCAGCCTGCTCAAGGAAGCCGACGGCCAAGTCCCACTTGCGCTCGATGGTGTAGACGACGCCGAGGTAGTAGTTGGCGAGGTACTCGCCGGGGTTCGCGGCCAGCTCGATCTTAAACTCAGCGGCAGCGTCGTCGAGACGGGCCGCGCCGTCCTTGAGCAGGTATGTGAGGCCGAGATAGTAGTGGACGCGCGGGAATTTGGGGTCGAGCGCGGCGGCACGCTTGAACTCTTCAATCGCCTCGGCCAGAAAGCCCGTCTCGCGGTAAGAGCGGCCGATGAGCACGCGCAGTTGCGGGCGGTCGCCGAGCTGCTCGACCATGCGCTCGAAGATCGCTTTGGCGGGGGCCAACTGCCGCGGCTTCAAGTAAGCCAGCCCGAGCGTGTAGGCCACGTCATAGTCTCGCGGCGCGAGCTTCAAAGCCGCCTCCAACTCTTTCGCCGCGGGCCCGAACTCGCCCAACATGAAGTAGCTCTTTCCCAGCATGTGTCGCGCGGGGACGCTTGCGGGGTCGAGGGCGAGGGCATGGAGAAGAGGCTCGGTGGCCTTCCTGTACTGCCCTGCGTTGAAGTAGGCGATGGACAGCTCGACGAGCACGTCGGGAGAGTCGGGACGGTAGCGGGCGGCGGCCTCGAAGGCGGCGACTGCTTTGGCGCGGTCGGCCAGCGCGGAATAGGTGCGCCCCAGTTTCGGATATGCCTCGCCGAGGATGGCGCGGTACTCGGCCTCCGCCGCGGCCGTGTCGCCGCTGCGCCGGTGCGCCTCCGCCGCTTCATAGTGTCTTCTGAAAGAATCGGCGGGGGACTGGAAGGGGACTAACAGCAGGAGGACGGAGAGCAGGGTCGAGTGAAAAAGCATGCCGCCTTGGCTTCCCGTTAAATTCGTCTACAGACCAGAACGGGGGGCTGAAGAAATCCTTTTCAGCCCCCCGCCCGGGTTTCAAGTCTGACCGGAGTATATCAGAAGGAGAACTTCAATCCGAACTGAATCTCCCTCGGCCTCTGTGCCGCGTTGAGCGTGCCGAACGCGGGGTTATCGCTCTGGCCGAACCTCGGGTCGGTGCTGTTGCCGACGAAGCTCAGCCCGGTGTTGAAGCCCGTGAAGTTCGTGTGGTTGAAGAGATTGAAGAACTCGGCGCGGAACTGGAAGTTCATGCCCTCGCGCATCCGCCAGTTCTTGTTCATCGAGAAGTCGAAGGTCGAGATGGGCTTGCCGCGGATGCGGCCGCGACCCAAGTTACCGTTGCGCCCGGGCGCCGGCAGGCGGAAGGCCGCCGGGTTCAGGTGGAGCGTTGAGTCCGGCCCGTCGAGATAGATCGGCACGCCGGGAACGAGGTCTGGACGTTGGCCCGTGTTGCTGCTGGTGCCGAGCGTGTTGACGCCCGACGTAACGTCAATCGGGGTCGAGCCGAAGTAGGAGTAGATGCCGTTGAACTGCCAGCCGCCGATGAAGTTCTTGGCGAAGCCGCCCCATCTGCCGAACGAGGGCAGTTCGTAGACGAAGTTGCCGACGAAGGTGTGGCGGCGGTCGAGGTCGGCGTCGCCGCGGGCGTCGCTATAGTCGAACGGGTCGCTGGCGTAGTTGGTGAACGAGGTCAGCGGCACGTCCGAGATGGTATGCCCCCAGGTGTACGAAGCCTGGTAGGCGAGGTTGCGCGCGAAGCGGCGGTTGAGCCAAATCTGCAACGCGTGGTAGTAGGAGTTGCCGGTCGATTCGCTGATGCTAACGGGCGGCGAGTTGGGCCCCATACGGCGGTTGGCCGCGACGAGCGCGTCGGTTGACTGGTTATTGCGGGTGGCCAGCGCGATGGCGAGGCGAGCCGGGCCCGGCGGCACGTCGTTAAAGGGCACATTCCGGCGCCAGATGTGCAGGCCGTGGTTGCCGATGTAGGAAGCCTCAAGCACCGTGTCCTTCATGATCTCGCGCGAGACGCTGAGGTTCCACTGGTAGCTCTCGGGCGGCCGGAAGTCCTCGCTCACGGCGTTGACGGCCGCCGTCGGGCTGACACCGACGACC
>JBJMGQ010000190.1:0-5633 GCA_045807845.1 Pyrinomonadaceae bacterium
CCACGAACGTTCCCGTCTGCCTGATAGCCTCGCCCGTCATCGTCGCCAACGGCGCTTCGGTCACCTCAGACCCGAATAATAACGGCGCGATTGATCCGGGCGAGACCGTCACTGTCAGCTTCGGCGTGAAGAACAACGGCGACGGCCCGACGACGAGCCTCGTGGGTACGCTTCAGGCGACGGGCGGCGTCACGAGCCCCGGCGCTCCCGCGAACTACGGCGTGGTCGCTGCGGCCGGCGGGACGGGCGCGCAGCCCATCTCGTTCACGGCCAGCGGCGCGTGCGGCAGCACGCTGACGGCGACTCTGCACTTGCAGGACGGCCCGACCGACCTCGGCAACTTGCAGTACACGTTTACGCTCTGCCCGGTTGTCACCGTGACCGCCACCGCGGGCACAGTCGGCCCGACCGCGTACCCGACCTTGAAGGCCGCGATAGACGCCATCAACGCGGGCACGCATCAGGGCGCGGTCACCGTGAGCGTCAACGCGAGCACGACAGAGGGCTCGACGCCCGTCACCCTCAACGGCAGCGGCGCGGGCTCCGCGTCTTACACGTCGGTGCTGATTCGCCCGACGGGCGATAACGTCACCGTCAGCGGCAACCCCGCGGGCGGCCTCGGCGTCATCCAGCTCAACGGCGCGAGCAACGTCACCATCGACGGCGACAACCCGAACACCGCGGGCACGAACCGCAACCTGTCGGTTCAGAACACCGCCTCGAACACGACGACCTTCAACTCCGTCGTCCGCCTTGCACTCGCGACGACGGGCGCGACGACCGCCAACAACGACGCCATCAAGAACCTGAACGTGTTGGGGAGCGCGACCGGCCGTAACGTCTCCGGCGCGGGATCGACCACGGGCTCCGAGAACACGACCTACGGCGTCCTCGCGAGCTTGGGTTCCACAGGCGTGACCGCGGCACCCGCGGCCGTCACCTCGGTGAGCACGACCATCGGCTCTCCCGCCACGGCGACCAACCTGCTGATCCAGAACAACAGCGTCAGCAACGTCGGGCGCGCAGTCTCGATTCAGGGCTCGGCGGCGACGGTCTTCCCCGGCCTGCAAATCAAGGACAACGTCATCGGCAACCCGACGGCGGGCGCGACCAGCCAGGTCTATGCCAGCGACATCCTCGTCAACGGCACGGCCAACGGCATCGTCTCAGGCAACACGCTCTACCTCGAAAGCTTTATCGCGTCGAGCACGAGCGGCGCGAATCAGGCCGTCTCGGTCGGCGTCCTGAGCGCGAACACCAGCGGCGTGACGGTGGAGAAGAACAGGGTCGTGCGCGTGCGCAACAACGCGACCGACACCTGGCCCGCCGTCGGCATCAACCTCGGCGGCGGCGCCAACCACGTCGTCCAGAACAACTTCGTCAGCGACATCACGAACAATCAGGTCGCGGGCGCGGGCGGCGGCGGCACCACGTTCGGCGCTTACGGCATCCGCGTCGCGTCGGGCACGGGCCACAAGGTCTACCACAACTCTGTGAACCTCTTCGGCGCGATACCCGGCGTGCTCAGCACCAACCTGACCGCGGCGTTCTTGATCGTCAACACCAGCCAGACCGGCATGGACGTGAGGAATAACATCTTCTCGAACCAGCTTACGGGCGGCAACCCGACGACCACGAACGTTCGCCACACGGTCATCTTCCTGCCCTCGGGCGCGACGAGCGCGATGAACCTGACGCTCAACAACAACGCGTACCTACAGGGGCCGGCCGTCACGGGCGCGCTGAGCCTGCTCGCCAAGGTCGGCACGGCCGCGGGCACGGGCGAGTTCCTCGCGGCGAACTTCAGCGCGGGCGTGACCACGCCCGCCACGAACCTTCGCAGCTACACGAGCACGCTCTCGGCCGCGGGCACGAACGACAACGCCTCGACCGCGGTTGTGTTCGCGCCGCCCTTCACTTCCAACACCGACCTCCACGTCCCCAACGGGACGACTTCGCCGCTCGAATCCGGCGGCGCGGT
Organism: Pyrinomonadaceae bacterium; assembly: GCA_045807845.1. GTDB lineage: Bacteria > Acidobacteriota > Blastocatellia > Pyrinomonadales > Pyrinomonadaceae > QHXN01. The sequence goes on from JBJMGQ010000190.1 coordinate 1,982, forward strand.
GGTCGGCCTGACCTCGGACATCGACGGCCAGACGCGGCCCGGCCCTCCGGGCTCGGTCAACGGCGGCGGCACGGCGCCCGACATGGGCGCGGACGAGTTCGACGGCATCATCGGGGCCTTCGCGACCCCGACCCCCACCCCGACCCCGACGCCCACGCCCGTCCCGACGCCGGGGCCGTGCACCACCTTCACCGAGAACTTCGACAACGTGGCCTCCCTGACCACCACCGGCGGCTGGGTGAACATCAACAACAGCGCCACCACCGGTACGTTCACATGGGGTCAGGGCAACCCGGCCGTGTTCCCGGCGCAGGCGGGCGCGACCGACGCCTACGCCAGCGTCAACTTCCAGAGCACGACGCTCACGAACGACATCAGCAACTGGTTCATCATGCCGACGATGACGCTTCGTGACGGCAACACCCTGAGCTTCTGGACGAGGACGACCGACGTTGGCGCGAACCTCTTCCCCGACCGCTTGCAGGTTCGCATGAGCCAGAACGGCACGAGCACGAACGTCGGCTCGACCGCGGCGAGCGTGGGCGACTTTACGACGCTCCTGCTCGACATCAACCCGACCTACACCGACGCCTACCCGCACGGCTGGACTAAGTTCACCGTCACGATCAGCGGGCTCGGCACGCCGACGGTCGGCCGCCTCGCCTTCCGCTACTTCGTCGAGGGCGGCGGGCCGGACGCGACTCGTTCCGACTACATCGGCATCGACACGGTCTCCTACGACTGCGGGAGCATCACCGTCAACGACGCGAAGCTCGCCGAGCCCGCGGCGGGCACTTCGCAGATGCTCTTCACCCTGTCGTCCGGAAGCCCCGCACCGGCGGGCGGAGTTACCGTCAACTACTCGACGGCCGACGGCGGGGCCAATCCCGCCACGGGCGGCGCCTCCTGCGACGGCACCACGGATTACGTGACCGCCGCGGGGACGGCCACCATCCCCGCGGGTTCGCAGACGGCGACCATCCCCGTCACCATCTGCGCCGACTCCGACAACTCGGAGACCGACGAGACGTTGCTGCTGAACATCTCTTCGGCCTCCTCCGGCAACATTTCCGACCCGCAGGCCACGGGCACCATCACTGCCGCCAGTCCGCCGGGCACGTTCATCATCAGTGAGCTGCGCACGTCCGGGCCGGGCGGCGCGGGCGACGACTTCGTCGAGTTCTACAACAACACGAACTCGCCTTTGACGGTCGCGGCCTCGGACGCCTCGGCCGGCTACGGCCTCTACAAGATGGGCGCGACGTGTACCGACTCGCCCGTGCTCATCGCCACCATCCCGAACGGGACGGTGATCCCGGCGCGCGGCCACTACCTCGCCGTGGGGAGCCAGTATTCGCTGGCGAACTACGGCGGCCCGGGGGCAGCCGCCGGTAACGTCACGATGACCTCGAACATCGAGAACGACCGTAACGTGGCGGTCTTCACGACGGCCAACGTCGCCAACATCTCGACCGCTACGCGCCTGGACGGGGTCGGCTTCGGCACGAACCTGGACGCGCCCACCGCCGCCGCGGCGGCCGGCGTCCGCACGGCCGCGGGCGTGGGCGGCAGTACCGGAAGTGACGGTGGCAGGCTCCCCGTCAGTAAGGGTGGCAGGGCCGCCGCGGCCGGTAAGTCCGCGCTGGGCGGCGTCTGCAACCTGCTGCGCGAGGGTAACAACCTGCCGGTGGTGTCGGGCTCGACGACCGAGCACTCCTTCTTCCGCAAGGAGTGTGACTTCGTCGGGGGCGTGGGCTGTCTGGCCAACGGCAACCCGAAGGACACGGGCGACAACGCGGCCGACTTCGCGTTCGCCGACACGCAGGGCACGTTCATCTCGGGCATCACGCAGCGTCTGGGCGCGCCGGGGCCGGAGAACTTGGCGTCGCCGCTCCGGAGGGACACCTCGGGGGTGAACGTCCTGTCCCTCGACGGGACGTTGGGGACATCGGCGCACCCGAACCGCTCCCGCGACTTTACGTCGGCGCCGGCCAACAACTCGACGTTCGGGACGTTGACCGTGCGGCGCCGGGTGGTCAACTCGACGGGTGCGCCGGTGACGCGGCTGCGGTTCCGCATCGTGGAGTTAACGACCTTCCCCAGCCCAGTCGGGGTGGCCGACCTGCGGCCGCTGACGAGCGTGGACGAGGTGTCGGTCGGCCCGATCAACGACGCGGTGACGTGTACGGCCGCCGGGGCCGGCCCGCCGCCGTGCACGATCACGGTCAAGGGGGCGACAGTGGAGGAGCCGGCGACGCAGCCGAATGGCGGCGGCCAGAACTCGACGATGTCGGTCACGTTGGGGACGCCTTTGGCCAACGGGGCGTCGGTGCCGGTGCGGTTCGTGCTCGGCATCCAGCAGACGGGCACCTTCCGCTTCCTCTTCATCGTCGAAGCCCTGCCGTAAACCTCCTCGGCGTACTAACGCAAAAGGATGAGCCCGCCTCACGCTGTGAGGCGGGCTCATCCTTTTGCGTTAGAGCATCGGCGAGCTGTTCGCGCGGAGTGCTCGGTGGCGGCGACGCCTCCCCGTCCGGCACGCCGAAAAACCCGTCGCGCATCCGCACACTGTACCTGCCCGGCTGGGTCACCTTCAGAGTCAGTCTGTGAAACAGGCGGCGACCGGTTCCGGCGTCGAAGGTGGCTTCGACGGGTTGATACCCGATGAGGTAGTAGCCCCCCGCGTCGTCCAACAGGCGGCGGATACCTGCGCTCAGGTCGTTGGAGTCGCGGACCGCCGCGCCGCCTGTCTTCTCCGCCAGCAGGGTCAACCCCAACTGTCTCGCGGAGATGGCGGCGGCGCGGCCGGTAATCAGGTCTCCCATCTGCCGGGCGTCCCTGGCCCCCGAGCCATCGAAGGCGATGAGCGCGTCCGCCGCGGCCGGCGAGACCCTCTGGAGGCCGGACGCGTTCATCGTGTGGATGACGACCGAAGCGCGGGCCGCCTGGTCGATCAACCGCCGCAACGTCCGACTCGTCTTGGTCTCGCGCGCGAGGTCGCCGTCGTCGTTGATGCGCATGCCGTCGGAAATGACGACGACAGTCTTCCGGCCCGGCAGGTCGCGCAGCCCTCGGACGACCTGACCGATCGCGCCCAGCGTCCCGACCGTGGACAGTTTCTCGCGGAACCGCTCCTGCTCGGCCTTCTTCGCGTCCACCTCGGCCCCTTCGGTCGGGGCGTCGGGGCGTCTACCGGCTCGAAAGGGGTCGGACCCGAGCGGCCCGTACCATACCACTTGACGGCCTCGACCGCGGCGTATAACTGCCGCCTGTCGGAGTTGAACTGTTGCTTGACGGGGTAACTATTCAGCTATCCACTGCGTTTTCCGACACTTAGCGGCTTCCCGCGGCACGCCCCTGCGAGCGCTGGGAGCACCCCTTTGCCTTGCTTTCTCATGGTCGAGATGTAGCCGCGGCTGCGGCAGAACCGCCGTGCGCCATCCTCTGTGCGGACGCAGCCCGAGGTCTTCTGCTGGAGCTTGATCATCCGCAGGTCCCGCTCCGCCTGGTTGTTATCAAAGGGCACGGAGAAGTCCGTCAAGAAGCGCAGCACCTCTTCCTTTCTTCTCTCCAACCGAAGCAGCAGGTTGCGCGCCTGCTTCTTGACCTGTTCCGGCACATCCGGCGGAGGCGGCGCAGAGAGTCCTTGGGC
>JBJMGQ010000191.1:0-6914 GCA_045807845.1 Pyrinomonadaceae bacterium
GCGTGTGCGCACGTAGAGCGCATCATAAATTTTCTTGCTCGCTCCTGGGAAGAGGCCGGAGGGAAGCGCCGAATGCTCAAGGCTGTTAGCGCGCTTATTAAAGTTCCGTTCGGGCGCGATTGGACTAGGTTTGGCCTGAGTTTGGGCTATCTTTGGGCTATCTCTGTCTCCTACTGAAATTGGGCTGGGTATGGGCTGAGTTTGGACTATCTTTGGGCTATCATTGGTCTGGGTCTGGATTGGGCTAGGATTGGGCTGGGTCTGGGCTGAGATAGTCTCTGGTGTAGGTTCGTCATGTGAACCTTCGAGAAGGAAGGCAAGTGCCTTCTTAACAGGGGTTTTATCTCCCCCCGTCACCCGATCAAGCGCTTCGTTCGCCCGCCGCGCTGCCGGTGTTTCCTTGGCGTTCCGCTGTGGCATTCGCTACCTCCTTCGCCAGCCGCCCGTAGTCTAGGAATCCGCTAGAGCGTTGATAATCCAGCATCGGCCGCCCGGCCGACATCGCGACCGAGATGTCCGTGTTTAGGTTGATCTTGGCGTCCAATAGGTGCTCACCAAACTCCTCCGAGAGTCGAGTGCGGAGGTTTTCGTGTTCCTTAACGCCCTGACGGTAAAAGGTTTGCAGCGCGAGCACGCGCCAGCTTTTGCCGAAAGCCTGTTTTAGTGTGCCGAGCAGTTCGAGCAGTTCGAGCGCCTCTTTAAGCGCGAGCGACGACGAAATGGGGACGATGACGTAGTCGGCGGCCATCATCGCGTTGACCGTTAAAAGGCCTAGGTTCGGCGGGCAGTCGATGAGCACGTATTCGTGCGGAAGGCCCTCAAGCGCGGAGCGTAGCTTCTCCTCACGTCGGTATGTATTCCGCAACTCCACTTCGCCCATCGCTAATTCGCGGTTCGCGGGCAACAGGGACGCGCGCTCGCGCAGGGCGCGTATCGCCTCGGTCGCTTCCGCCCGCCCGAAAAGCACGTCGTAGACGGTGGGGGAGAGTAGGTTGGCGTCCAGCGCAAAGGCTTGAGCACAATGGCCTTGCGGGTCGAAATCCACGAGCAGGGTGCTGTGTTTCTGCCCGAGGAATGCGGCAAGGTTAACCGACGTCGCGGTCTTGCCCACACCACCTTTCTGGTTGGCGATCGCTATGATGATCATGCGGCCTCCGCGCGATAAGGCCTGAGGGCCATAACCTCTGCCTTGCTCACCAATTTCTCGCGCTTGTCCAGCACGTTCGGGTAGGTGCTGACGACCCCCTCCCGTATGAGCTGAGTCATCTTCGTATGTGACACCCCGATCAAGGCGCGCGCGTCCTTCACCGGTATCAGGTCAATTGGTTTATCGTGCTGCATAGCGCGAGATAATATGCTAACAGTTCAAAATAGTGCAAGATAATTCTTATGAGAAGCGTGAGATAAAAAAGGTGGTCATACTAAGGCTTGATGAAAATAAGTCCCCAAGACTACTGAATTGAGTTAGTGACAAGAACCGTTTCACAGACGTTTCACGCCCCTTAATCCAGTAAGAATTTCAAGTTAAAAACTGTTTTCCTAGGTGCTTTACGTTAATTCCGATAATGGATATTTTACGAACGAGTTTTGACTGGGTTTCTATTCAGCTATTGCGTAAAGGTAAGCAAAGAAAGGTGATTGCGGCGAGATAAGGGCGCCATTGCTTGAGCCTATTCCTTTTCCTTTCCCGATGCCAGAGATTTTACCCTCAAGTGGGTGCCAATGCCGCCAAAGTTACCCAACTCGATGCCCTGGCAGATTTACCAAGCCTACCTGCGTGGCCCGCACGACCTCTTTCGTTTGTTCGAGGAAGCCTTCGGGAAGGTGGCTCTCTACGGCCCGCCTGACCCGGACCAGCAGCAACGCACCATCGACGCCTTGTCCGAAGACATCACTCGGCTCAAGGCGCAGAACGAGCGGCTCCAGGCCGAAGTGAGTGACCTGCGCGGGCATAACTTCCAGCTCCAACGCCGGAACGCCGAGCTGGAGGCGCTCGTCGCTAAAGACTCGCATAACTCCTCCCGGCCGCCTTCTTCCGACCCTCCGTGGGCCAAGCGGACGAGAAGCTTGCGGCGGCCCTCGGGCAGACGACCGGGCGGACAGGCCGGCCACCTCGGGGAGACGCTGCGGCTCTCTGAGCGCCCCGACCGCACAGTCGAGCATCGGCCGCGTGAGTGCCGGGGCTGTCACGCGCCGTTAACCTCGGCGCAGGTCGTGCGCCACCGCCGGCAGCAGGTGTGGGAAGTCGTGCCGGCGAAGCTGCGGGTGACGGAGCACTGGCTCGCCGTCCTGCGCTGCCGAGCGTGCGGGCTGACGACGCAAGGCGACTTCGCGGGTAGTGTTCGCTCGGGCGTGCAGTACGGGCCCGGAGTGAAGGCGCGGGTGCTCTACTTTCAGCAGTATCAGTTGCTGCCGTACCAGAGGACGAGCGAGGCGATGCGCGACCTCTTCGGCTGCCGCCTCTCGCCGGGGACGGTCGCCAACATCGTCAGGGGGTGTGCGGAACACCTTATCGAGACCGAGTTGAAGATTAAGAAGAAGCTCAGGCGCTCTCCCGTCATCCACGCCGACGAGATGGGGCTGCGGGTGGCGAAGCGACTCGGCTACGTGCACGTGGCGAGCACGCCCTCTTTGACGCACTACGCGGCGGCCTCGCACCGCGGGCGCACCGCCATCGACGAGATCAATGTGCTGCCAGCTTACCGCGGGACGTGCGTCCACGACGGGCTGCTCTCATACACCCACTACACGCGGTGCCGCCACGCGCTGTGCGGTGTACATCTGCTGCGCAAGCTAACCTACTTCGAGGAGTTAGGCGCGGAGACTGCGACCTGGGCCGGGCCGATTAAAGAGCTGCTGCTGAAGATGAAGGGGGAAGTCGAACAAGTCAGAGGAGAGGGCGGGAAGCGCCTCGCCGCGGAGCGACTAACCTCGTTGACGGCGAGCTATGACCGGCTGGTCGCCCAAGGACTCTCTGCGCCGCCTCCGCCGGATGTGCCGGAACAGGTCAAGAAGCAGGCGCGCAACCTGCTGCTTCGGTTGGAGAGAAGAAAGGAAGAGGTGCTGCGCTTCTTGACGGACTTCTCCGTGCCCTTTGATAACAACCAGGCGGAGCGGGACCTGCGGATGATCAAGCTCCAGCAGAAGACCTCGGGCTGCTTCCGCACAGAGGATGGCGCACGGCGGTTCTGCCGCATCCGCGGCTACATCTCGACCATGAGAAAGCAAGGCAAAGGGGTGCTCCCAGCGCTCGCAGGGGCGTGCCGCGGGAAGCCGCTAAGTGTCGGAAAACGCAGTGGATAGCTGAATAGTTACTTGACTGGGTGACTATTCATCCATGAAACAGATGACGGGTGTCAAGAGGCTGGAAAACAGACGTCTCCTCTCGTGCCGCAGCGCACTCTGAGACTTACGTCCTGTTAAAGAGCTTGAATGCTTTCCAAATCCTAAATCAGCTTCGGGTGTCTGGCTGCCTCAACTTCGAGACGCACAGTCGCGGTGCGCTCAATCATCCATCCGGGCATTCACGAGCCCATGAGGTGTAATTCGCACCCAACGTAGCCCTGGCCTTTGCGACTACGCTGATACCGGTCGCTCAATCAGGTGGTCAGGCACTTGAGGCCTATGAATAGTTCGAGCAGCGAACCGCCTACCAGCACCACGAGCCTTAAATTCCGCATAGTCGATCCCATCGCGCAGCATGATGAAGGCGTGGATCAGGAGGTGGCGTGCGACCGCCACTTTGGCCCGCGCCTGCTCGCGGCGATGCATCACTCGGTAATAGAGCTGCTTCATGTCCGCATCTTCCCGCGTGGCCTTGATGCCGGCTTCAACGAGCAGGAAGCGCAAGACTCGCGAGCCGGCCTTGCTGATCCGGCCCATGCGCTTTCTTTCGCCTGAGGAATATTCGCGCGGCTCAAGTCCGACGTAGGCCGTCACCTTGCGGCTGTTGGCGAAGCGGGAGACCGGCCAGAGCGTGTGCACCAAAGCCAGCCCGGTCAACAGCCCGATGCCGGGATGCGTCCGCAGCCGCTCTACACGCTCATCACGGCGGCTACCTTCTTTAGCTCTTCCTCGACTTGTGTAACGCGCCTTTCGACTTCCGCGATCATCTCCAGCCAGCCGGCGCGCTGTTGGCTGAGCACCGGCGAGAGCGGCAAGTCGTTGAGCTTCTCGCATCCCCGCTTAGTTCTCAGCTTCGACTTGAGTACAATGCCGGAGCCGAGCGCGATGGCCTGGAGCGAGTTCCGCATCCGGGTCCGCATCTGGACCAGCCGGTGCCGGTAGCGCAAGCGCCGCAGGACTTCGAGACTCTCGAATGAGAGCCGGTTGATGCGCGGGAACCCCTCTTTGAGTAGCAGATCGATGAGCAGTTCGGCATCGCGCCGATCTGTCTTCTGCCGCGAGCGCGCACGGCGCCGAATCTTGGTCGCGTCTCCGACCCAGACCTCGTGCCCCAGGTCTTGCAGCATCCGCTCGAACCACTCGCTGTAGCCGCAGGCCTCGATGCCGACGATCACTCCACCGGTGAACTGAGAGTAGAAGTTGCGAACGTCGTCGAGCGACTCATGAAAAAGCCGCTCTTCCTTAATCTCGCCGTCGCGCGTGTCGCACCACTTGACGAGTTGTTGCCGGGTGTGTAAATCCACGCCGCAATAGACGGTCATGGTGACTCTCCTTTCTTGCATTCAAGCCCGAATACAAGAGTATGCCCCATGGCAGGGGAGAGTCATCTGTTTCATCACATCAGGTGGCAGACCTCTAGACCGGGGTCTTCCTGGCCGGTGTGCCCGTCCTGGCCGCGGGTTTGGCTTTGGCTTTGGCTTTCCCTTTGCCCATCGCGTCACGCATAGACTGATAGCCGGCGGCGTATTCCGCGACCGGGAGACGGGCTACGGTGCTCTCAACCACATCCAGCGCGAGCTCCGGCAGCGTCTTGAAACGGAGGCAGCCCTGGCCCATCTCCAGCTTCTTGCCGCTCTTCCCGTATTGCGCCTTGAACCACTCCAACAGCGCCGGCTGTCCGTAGAAGCAGATCATGTGCAGCGCCATGTAGGATTTCTGTGACGCCAGGCTGATAACCGGTAGGGGCTGCTTGGGGTTGCCGCCATAGCCGGCCGGGTAGGTGGACAGCGGAACGAACCAGCTGATCATGCCGAACTGGATTCCTTCCTCGTATCCCGGTGGCAAGGCGCGGTTGATTCCCCGGCGGACTTCGTTCAACGCGTCACGGCGCTCCGCGGAGAGTGCGGCAAGGTATTCGGTCACGGTGGATGCCGGCATGGGCCAAGTCTACCGTTACGGTTTTGACGGGGCAACTGTAATCCAGAGAGGCGCGCGTTTTGGCTAAACCAACAAATTCTCGTCGTCATAGTTCCGGCGGTCATTCATGCAACCTCGGTCATCAAATCCCGGAGGCGGGCGTCTTGCATGTGAGACAGGGCGGGCCACCCGAGGTCGGTGGCCCGCTCACCGTTAGCCCGGCACGTCGAGAAAGACCTGATGTGATGAAGCGGGTGACTCTCGCTTGCCGCGAGCAATAAACTCGTGGCGAGTTTGGATGCTATGAAAGGAGAGTCCCTATGGCTGTTTATTGCGGCGTGGATTTTCACTCCCGACAACAGTTCATCATGTGGTGTGACACGCACGACGGCGAGATCCATGAGCGGCAGCTCATCCACAAGTCCCTCGACGATGTCCGCAGCTTCTACGCTCAGTTCAGCGGTGAAGTGATCGTCGGCATTGAGGCCAGCGGCTACAGTGAGTGGTTCGAGACCATGCTCCAGGAACTGGGGCATCAGGTCTGGATCGGCAACGCGACCGAGATCCGACGCTGCGCCCGCTCCCGGCAGAAGACCGACCGCCGGGATGCCCAACTCCTGCTCGACCTGCTCCTCAAGGGCGAGTTCCCGCGCATCAATCGCCCGTCGCGCGCGAGCCTGGAGGTCTTGCGTCGCCTGCGCTACCGCCACCGCCTCGTGCAGTTACGCACCGCCATGCGCAACTCGCTCCAGGCGCTGGCGCTCGGCTCCGGCGTCATGCTCAAGGCCAAGCTGCGCACGAAGCAGGGGCGGCAGAAGCTCGGCGAGTTACCGCTCAGCCCGGCTCTGAGCCGCCAGCGCGCCGACTGGTCGGAGTTGATCGAGCAGGTCGAGGAGCGGATCGCCCGCGTCGAGCGGGAGTTGGCCGAACTCGCCGCCGGCGACGAGCGCGTCCGAAGGCTGCGCACGCATCCCGGCATCGGGTTGCTGACGGGACTGGCCCTCGTACATACGCTCTGCCCCGTCAGCCGCTTTGCCAACAGCCGGAAGGCCACCGCCTACGTCGGGCTCGAACCCCGCGAGCATTCTTCCGGCGAGAGGCGACGGATGGGGCACATCAGCAAAGCCGGCTCGCGGGTCTTGCGCTTCCTACTCGTCGAGGCCGGCAACAGTGCCGTCAGGAGCGACGAGGCTTTACGCAAGCTCTATCACCGCGTCCTGCATCGCCGCGATCGGGCGCGGGCCAAGGTGGCGGTGGCGCGCCACGTCCTGGTGCATGCTTACGTCATGCTGCGTGACGAGATCGACTACGCCGAGTTCCGACTTCGTGGTGCGAATACGCGGTCCGCTGCTCGAACTGTTCATAGGCCCGAAGTGCCTGACCACCTGGTTGAGCGACCGGCAGCCGGGTAGCGCGCCAAAGGCGCGGCTACTCGGGCTGCGAATTACGCCTCATGGGCTTCACGTGCCCGGATGGATGAATAAGCGCACCACGAACCCTGCGGCTCAGACTTGAGGCGGCAGCGCACCCGATACAGACTTGGTAGGAGAAAACAGCATCCAGGCTCTTTAACATGAGGACGTCTCGCGTTGCTGGAAACGGCACGGTAGGGGCAGTCCGTCTTCTTCACTTGACGCCCGTCACCCACTTCA
>JBJMGQ010000192.1:0-3900 GCA_045807845.1 Pyrinomonadaceae bacterium
AAGCGACGCGGAGCGCCTACCGGCTACTGACTACTGTCTACTGACTACTGACTCATCTTCCTCCTCGTCGGCGAATTGCAGTTCGTAGAGCCTGCGGTACGCGCCGCCGTGTGCGAGCAGCTCGGCGTGGCGGCCGGTCTCGACGATGCGGCCGCGCTCGATGACGACGATGAGGTCGGCGCGGCGGACGGTCGAGAGGCGGTGCGCGATGACGATGGTCGTGCGCCCCTGTGTCAGATTGGCGAGCGCCTTCTGGACGAGCCGCTCGCTTTCGGCGTCGAGCGCGGAGGTCGCTTCGTCCAGCACGAGCACGGCGGCGTCGGCGAGCACGGCGCGCGCAATGGCGAGGCGCTGGCGCTGTCCGCCCGAGAGAAAGATGCCGCGCTCGCCGACGATGGTGTCGTAGCCGTGGGGCAACTCCTTAATGAACTCGTGTGCGTGCGCGGCGCGCGCGGCGGCCTCGACCTCGGCTTCCGTTGCGCCGGGGCGACTGTAGGAGATGTTGTAGCGCACCGTGTCGTTGAAGAGCACGGTCTCTTGCGTCACGAGCGCGATGTTGGTGCGAAGGCTTGCGAGCGACGCGTCGCGCAAATCTGTGCTGTCCCAGAGCACGGCGCCCTCAAGGGGGTCGTGGAAGCGCGGGACGAGTTTCGTGAGCGTGGACTTGCCGCCGCCCGACTCGCCGACGAGCGCGACCATGCGCCCCGCGGGAATGCGCAGGGAGATGTCGCGCAGCACAAGCCGCTCCTCGTTGCCGTAACGGAAGACGACGCTCTTGAACTCAATCTCCTCTTGCAGAGGCCCAAGCACGACGGCGTCGGGCTTCTCAGGCATCTCGGCGCGCTCGTCCATCACCTCCCAGACGTGGCGCACGGCCGCAAGCGCCTGCTCCATGCCGTTGTGCAGACGCGAGAGCTTGCGCATCGGGTCGTAGCTGGAGAAGAGGAAGAAGAGGAAGGTGATGAAGAGCGCCGCGTTCATCCGGCCGGAGAGAATCTCGCGCTGCGCGAAGAAGAGGAGCGCGGCGACGGCGAGGATGCCGATCATCTCGATGATGTTGGGCGCGATGCCTTGAATCTTCGCGGTGCGCAGGTTGGCGCGCATGATCTGGCGCGCGACGCGCTCGAAGCGGCCCAGCTCGCGCTCCTCCGCGACGTAGGCTTTGACGATGGTCTGGTTAGCGAGCGCCTCCTGCGCCGTGTCCACGAGCTGCTGGCCGCCCTCAAACGACTCACGCGCGAGGTTGCGCAGGGCGCGGCCGAAGCGCGCGGTAAGGAAGCCGACGAGCGGCGCGATGGCGAGCGAGCCGAGCGTCAGGCGCCAGGAGAAGTAGAACGAGGCCGTCAGAAAGAAGGCGAGCGTGAAGCTCTCGCGCAGCATGTCGCGCAGAGTGTTCGAGACGGCCGACTCGATGGCCGCGGCCGAGCCAACCAGTCGCGAGACGAGATAGTTCGTCCGGTGTCGCTCGAAGAAGTCGGCCGACTGCGCATGAAGGTGCGCGTAGATGTCGGTGCGTAGTTTTAGAACCGACTCCTGCCCGACGCGCGCCATCAGATAGGTCGAGAAGTATTCGGCGACGCCCTTCGCGACGGTGAAGGTGATGAGCAGGACGGCGATGGTGCGCCAAGCCTCGAAGCCCGAGTCGGGGATGATGTTTTGAATGCCGAAGAGCGTCGGCGTGCGGTGCCCCGTCTCGCCGCTCTGCCGCAGTGCTTGGTCGAAGATGGGGACGATGAGCGCGCCGATGGCGCTCTGCAAGAGGCCGACGAAGAGCATCGCGACCGTCGCGAGCGCGAACTTGCCCCAGTGCGGCTTGAGGTAGAATAAGAGTCGCCGTAGGTCGCGCATGAAAAGTCGCCCGCTGCTTGTCGTCTGCTGGTTTGGAGGGGAAGATTCGTGCCGCCTCTCGGTAAAACGAAACTATACGGACGCGGGGCTTGAGGCGTCAAGGAATGGTCAAGGTCGAAGGGCGCGCGATTTCGCGCTTCTTGCGCTATAATCCGGGCACGCGGGAACTGTCTGCGCCAAGCTCTACCACGACAAATCGACAGGTGGAACGTGTGAGCCTTCGGATTCTGATTGTTGACGACGACCTGAGCATGCGGATGCTGCTCGCCCAGTATTTTCGGAGTAAGGGCTTCGAGGTAGAGGAGAAGGAGAGCGCCGAGGAGGCATTCGAGCACGCTGTCTCGGGTCGCTTCGACTTTTTCATCTTCGACGTTTCGATGTCCGGCATGACCGGCGTCGAGCTCTTGAAGCGCGTGCGCGAACGTGGCATCGAAACTCCCACCATGTTTTTGACCGCGCACGATGCCGTTGACGACAAGGTCGCGGGCTTTCAAGCCGGCGCGGACGATTACTTGGCCAAACCCTTCAACCCGCTTGAGCTTGAGGTGAGGGTCGAGGCGCTGCTGCGCCGCGCGGGCAAGTGGTCGGTCAAGGCGGAAGACGAGCGCAAGGATCGCATCGAGGTCGGCGAGCTGGTCATCGACAAGCGCCGCCACGAGGTCACGGTCGGCGGCAGCCGCGTCGATCTCACGCCGCTCGAATTCCACATCCTCGAACGCTTGGCGAGCGAGCCCGGCCGCGCTTGGTCGCGCAACGATCTGCTCGACGAGGTTTGGAGCACGGAGTATGAAGGTTACCAGCGCAACGTAGACCCGCACATCAATCGCCTGCGTCGCAAGATAGAGCCCGACCCCAAAAATCCACAGTACGTCCTGACCGTCCGCGGCGTCGGTTACAAACTGAACGAGGCCCCATGACTCACCAGATTAACAAGCCCCTCCGCCTGACCTTGAGCGCGCTCGTGCTCGCCTCCTGCCTCTTCGCGATGCACGGCGGCGGCATCGCTTACGCGCAGAAGAGGTCGGGCGGCAAGGTGAAGCCCGGCGCGAAGCTTCTGCCCAACGCGACGCCGCCCACGGGCTCAGCGCAGAAGCCTGTGGCGACGCAGGTGCCGCCGTCGATACTCGTGCGCTGGCAGGGCAGACCCGGCGTCAACCGCTACCGCCTTCAGCTCGCGACCGACGAGAAGTTCGAGGACATCGTCTTCGATCAGGCGGTCGAGGGCCGGCAGTATGTCGTCAAAGACCTTCCACCCGGCAACTACTTCTGGCGCGTCGCGTCGGCCGCCGCCGAGACGAGCAGCACTTTCTCTCAACCTGAGCGCGTGAGCCTCGGCAGCGAGCAGAAGGTCGAAGTCGCGAGCGTCGTGATGCCCGCGGATGCGACGGGCTGGCGCGTGGCGACGGGTGAGGTCTTGAAGGTCGCGCCGGCCAACCTGCGGCCGGGCGGCATCGTGGACTTCGTGGGCTTAGGCGCGGACGGCCGCGTCTTCGCCGTTGACGGCGCGAGCGGCATCTCGCTCTGGACTTCACGCTACAACACCGCGGCCGGGGGTGGGACTCCGAGCCCGAAGGCTTTCAACTTCGAGCCGCTCGTCGTCGGCGACCCTCTGCGCGGCGCCTACGTCGTCGTCGCGACGCAGGGCGGCGTGCGCGCGCTGCTCGGCGACACGGGGCGCGAGACGTGGCGCGCGGCTCTGGAAGGCACGGCGTCGTCGGGCACAGCGTTCGACCTCGACGGCGACGGCAAGCAGGAGCTTGTGGTCGTCACGGAAGAGCCGGAGATGCTCTATGTCCTCAACCCGCTTTCGGGTCGCGTGCTGGCGAGCCAGAAGCTTTCGGGCGAAGTCGCCGGGCCGCCACACGCATTCGACGCGGGCGGCAAGCGCGGCGTCCTGCTCGGGATGAAGAAGGGACGTGTTGAGTTTCGCGGCATGGACGGGCAGGTCATCGCAGAGGCGAAGATTGACGAGGACGTGACGACCGGGCCGCTCGTCACGCGCCGCGGCGAGATGTCCTTCATGGCCGTCGGGGGCAACAGCGCCTTGTGGGC
>JBJMGQ010000193.1:0-10188 GCA_045807845.1 Pyrinomonadaceae bacterium
GACTGGGTCAACGCGTCGTCGTTCTACGGCAGCGCCGGGCCGTGGCCGCCATACGGCACCGGCACGGCGACGCCCACGCCGACACCCACACCGACTCCGACGCCGACGCCGACCCCGACGCCAACACCCACGCCCACGCCGACACCCACGCCGACCCCGACGCCGACGCCGACGCCGACGCCGACGCCGACGCCGACTCCGACGCCATCGCCGTCGCCGACTCCCGCCCCGGCGTGCGTCATGACTCTGTCGCCCTCGTCCAGCTCTACGTCGCGCATCGGGCTCCGCAATGGGGGCAACAACAGCCCGACCAGCACGACCGTCACCGTCACCTTCAACACGGGCTCGGTTCCGTTCACGGTGGCCGAGTCCGGCGGCGGCAGCCACCTGAACATCACCAAGAACGGCAACACCATCACCATCTCGGTCAAGTCCGGGAACACCAACCGCGGCAACTTCAACGTGGTCGTCACGCCCACCGGCTGCGGTGCGGCCCAGACCATCTACATCAACGTCGCCCAGTAGCGAGGACGAGAGCCATGTCGAGACCAACCGCCACGAGAAGTCTGAGCCGGGCCGCGAGCGCGCGGGGCGAACAGTCCGGCTTCACCATCCTCGAAACCGTCATCGCGCTCTTCGTCGCGCTCGTCGTCGGCTTCGGCGCCATCGGCCTCTTCCTCTTCTCGGCCAGCTTCAACTCCGGGGCGAGCGACCGCGCGCGCGCGCTCGCTATCGCGCAAGAGACGATGGAGGAGATGCGCTCCATGAGCTTCACCGACGCCGCGCTCACACTGAACACCACGACGACCACGACGGTCACGCGCGGCAGCAGCAACGCGAACACGGCCGACCTCCGCAGCTTTACAGTCGTGACGAAGGTCGAGCCCGGCGGCACGACCTCCCCCGCGAATCGGGAGAAGAAGATTACCGTGACCGTGACGCCGGTGGCCGTGGGAGGCCGCTTCAGCCCCGGGGGCGTGACCGTGTTGATGCTGCGCACCTCCGACTTGATTGGCACCAATTGAGGGCGACGCACGCGCGGAGAGGACGAGAGCTATGCTGACAGTAACCGGTAGCAAGAGCGGAGGGCGCAAGGGCGAGGCGGGCTTCTCGCTCATTGAGCTGATGGTCGCCATCGGCGTGACGCTCATCATCATGGTCGTCGCCAGCCGCCTGCTCTCCATGTCGATGATCGTCCGCCAGCGCGAGAACCAGCGCGCCGAGGCGGTGTCCGATGTGCAGCGCGCGCTCCAGGCCATGTCGCGCGAACTCGCGAACGCCGGCCTCGGAATGAGGAACAACGGGCTGGTGGCCGCCGACTCCGACGATACTTCGATTCGCATCCGCTCGAACCTCAACGCCATCTGCTCCACCGCCTTAGCGTGCGACTCGGATACGAGTGACGCGGGCGAGGATATCGCCTACGCCATCATCACCGACACGGACGACAGCGGCGCCCAACAGCGCCTCATCACGCGGCAGGACTTGAACAACGGGAACTCCATCTCGCCGCTCGCCAACCGCATCGACGAACTCAAGTTCGAGTACTTCAAGACAGACGGAACGACGACCCTCGACGCCTCGCTGGCGCAGAAGGTCAAGATCACGGTGACGGTCACGCTGCCCGCCGTCGGCCGGCAGGGGCAGCCCGGCTACCAGCCCCCGTCGCAGATGCAACTAAACTCTGAGGTCGTGCTGCGCAACCTCCTGCTCAACAGCTGACGCGCGCCGCGCCGTCGGGAGATTATTGAAGATGAGAAGCAAGCCCAGTGAAATCACGCGCGGCCGCCGCGGCGAGCGCGGCGCCGCCCTCGTCATGTCGCTGCTCGTGGCGATGCTGCTCTTGGCCGCCGGCGGCGCGCTCATCGCGACGGCCGGCATGACGGTGTCGAACGCCATGGACTCCACCGCCGAGGTGCAGGCTTACTACGCCGCGGACGCAGGGCTTCAGGCAGCGCTCACGGTCGTTCGCCGCAACCGCGCCGGCACGGGCGGGCTCGCGGCCAACTTCCACACCTTCGCCTGCGGTACGGCCGCCGCCTGCACCAACGACGGCGACAACCTCTCGCAGTGGCTCCCCTACGGAGCGAATGGCCGGGTCGTGCTCTCGGCGAGCCCCGACCTCTCATACTCCGTGATGGTGACCGACCCGAGCAGGCCCACTGACCCCGCCAACCCCGCCGCCAACCTCGTGGCTGCTTACATCCCGCGCTACCTGCACGTCCGATCCACCGGGTACGGGCCGCAGGGGGCCGTCAAGGTGATGGAGATGATGGTGGACGATTTCTCGTTCGACTTCACGGCGCGCGCGGCCGTCGCCCTCCACAGCCACGACACCGACACGGCGGGGATGAGCTTTTCAATCGGCAACAGCGCGCCGCACCTGTGGAACGGCAACGATCAGGCGGGACTTGCCACGGCCCTGCCCGCCTTCGCCGTCACCAACACGAAGGACTACGACGCGGGCGACGGCCTCGGCAAGGGCTCCGTGCAGGGCGTGGCCGAGGGCGTCATCAGAGACGACCCGAACAACGTCATCGGCGCGTCGCAGCTCCAAAAGCTCGGCACCTCGGACTTGGACTGGTGGCTCAAGGACGCCACCAGCGCACGCCTCTTCATCACCCAGATGCGGGCCAAGGCGGTAGCGGCGGGCCGGTTCAACCCCGGCGACGACCTCGGCTCGGACGCGAATCCGAAGTTCAGCTTCGTGGACGGCGACGTGGACATAACCGGCAAGTCGGACTCGTCCGCCGGGCTGCTGATCCTCACCGGCAAGTTCACGCAGAAGGGCAGCGCGGCCTTCCACGGAATCATCCTCGCGCTCGGAGAGGGCAGCGTGGATCGTGACGGCACGCCCGACCTCGGGGGCGCGATGGTCATCGCCCATTTCGACCACGTCTGGGACGCGGACACGAAGTCCTACAAAAAGAATACGAACAACGGTTTTCTCGCGCCGACCCTCGCCGTGAGCGGCGGAGGCAACTCGCTCGTCGCCTACAACTCTGAGTGGGTGCGCAGGGCGATGGAGTCGATGGGCAGCCGCGTCGTCGGCATCGTCGAGAAGTAGACTGACGAACAAGGGGCGGAAACTTCGGCGGCTGGCGTGAGGGCTCAAACCCTCGCGCCAGCCGCCGAACCTTTCTGCCGCGCGCGGCGCCCCGCCTTGACACCCCTTCGCGCCCGTCGTTACCATCCGCCGCAAGGAAACGATGAACGGGGAACGCTGAACGATGAACTGAAAGGCTGTCGTCTTCACTTCATCGTTCAGCGTTCCTCGTTCAGCATTTAATTCATGCCTGACATCCTGCTCGTCGAAGACAAGGAGAGTCTGCGGCGCGTGCTGCGCCTCACCTTGGAGAGCGCCGGCTACACGGTGGCCGAGGCGGCGGACGCGCGCGCCGCGGCGCAATCGGTCGCGCGCGAGCCGTTCCGTCTGGTGCTCACAGACCTGCGGATGCCGCACGGCTCAGGCATCGACGTGCTGCGCGCCTCGAAGGCCGCCGCCGCCGACGTGCCCGTCATCCTGATGACCGCCTACGGCTCGATTGACGAGGCCGTGCAGGCGATGAAGGAGGGCGCGCACGACTTCCTACAGAAGCCCGTTGACTCGAACCATCTCCTGCTCCTCGTCGAGCGCGCGCTCGAACACATGCGCCTGCGCACGGAGAACGTCCTGCTGCGCGAAGAGTGGTCGCGCCGCTACGGCTTCCCGCGCATCGTCGGCGAATCGGAAGCCATCAAGCGCGCCGTCGCCGAGACGCAGCGCGTCGCCTCGACCGACACGACCGTGCTGCTCCTGGGCGAGTCGGGCACGGGCAAGGAGTTGTTCGCGCGCGCCGTCCATCATTTAAGCCCTCGGCGTGACCGCGCCTTCGTCGCCATCAACTGCGCCGCCATCCCCGAGACGCTGATTGAATCAGAACTCTTCGGCCACGAGCGCGGCGCCTTCACCGGCGCCACCGAACGACGACCGGGTAAGTTCGAGCTGGCCGCGGGCGGCACAATCTTTCTGGACGAGATAGGCGAGCTGCCTCTCGGCGTGCAGGGCAAGCTCCTGCGCGCGATTGAAGAGAAGATGGTTGACCGCATCGGCGGGCGCGCGCCCGTCCCCGTTGACGTGCGCATCGTCGCCGCCACCAACCGAGACTTGCAGACGGCTTCGGAGGCGGGCGAGTTTCGCCGCGACCTCTACTTCCGCCTCGCGGTCTTCCCCGTCCGCGTGCCCCCCTTGCGCGAGCGCGGCGACGACGCCGTCCTGCTCGCGCGCCACTTCGCCGCGCAACTCGGGCGCGAGCTGCGCAAGCGCGAGGCGACGCTCAACGAAGAGGCAGTCGC
Source organism: Pyrinomonadaceae bacterium (assembly GCA_045807845.1). Lineage (GTDB taxonomy): Bacteria > Acidobacteriota > Blastocatellia > Pyrinomonadales > Pyrinomonadaceae > QHXN01. The sequence goes on from JBJMGQ010000193.1 coordinate 4,336, forward strand.
GCGCGTGCGCACGCACCCTTGGCCCGGCAACGTGCGCGAGCTTGAGAACGCCATCGAGCGCGCCTGTATCCTCTCCGACTCCGACGCGCTCACACCGGCCGACCTCGGCCTCGTGGCGCGAGCCAAGACTGAGCATGAGGTGGGCGCGGACTTCGACCTCTCCGGCACGCTCGCGGAGGCGGCCGAGCGCGCCGCGCGCGCCGTCGAGCGTCGCAAGATAGCAGTCGCGCTCCGCGCGCACGACGGCAACAAGACGCGCGCCGCCGAAGACCTCGGCGTCAGCTATAAGACGCTCCTGACGAAGATCAAAGAGTACGCACTCTAAGAAGCTCAAGGCGTATATCGAACAAGCCGGATGAGACAAGACGAAGAGGGTGGCGAAAGTAACAAGGACGCGCAGCGCCGCGCGCGCGTGGCCGACCCGCTGAACGCGGAGCACGGCGAGGCCGACTTGCTCGCGGGTCAGCGGGAGGCGCAGGTCGGCGCGGCGACCGGCGAGTTCCCTGCCGAGGCCGTGGTCGCGCGGCGCGAGCGCAAGAGCTTCAGCACGGGCAGGGGCGCCTTCCTCGTCGGCGCAGGCATCCTCTTAAGCCGCATCGTTGGGGTCGTCAGGCAGAGAATCTTCGGCTACTTCCTCGGCACCTCCGACGCGATGGACGCCTTCAACGCGGCGTTCCGCATCCCCAACTTCTTGCAGAACGTCTTCGGCGAGGGCGCGCTCTCGGCCTCCTTCATCCCCGTCTACGCGCGCCTGCTCTCGGGCGACGACGAAGAGGAGGCCGACCGCGTCGCGTGGTCTGTCTTCACTCTGCTCGCGCTCGTCGTCTCTCTCTTGGTGCTCACGGGCGTGCTCGCCACGCCGCTGCTCATCAACGCTCTCGCGATGGGCTTCGAGGGCGAGAAGCGCGCCCTCACCGAGCGGCTCGTGCGTATCTTCTTCCCCGGCGCGGGGCTCCTCGTGCTCTCGGCGTGGTGCCTCGGCGTGCTCAACAGCCACCGACGTTTCTTCCTCTCCTACACGGCGCCGGTCGTCTGGAACATCGCCCTCATCGCCGCGCTCGCGTGGGCGGGCTGGCCCTCGCGCGGAGTGCCGCTCGCAGACCTCAACGTGTGGGGGCGCGTCGCGGCGTTCGCGGCGTGGGGCTCGGTCGTGGGGAGCGGGCTTCAGTTCGCGGTGCAGCTTCCCACGGTGCTCATGCTTTTAAGGCGTGTGCGGCCCGCGCTCGGGCTCGCGAACGCGCATGTGCGGACGGTGTTGAAGAACTTCGTGCCCGTCTTCGTCAGCCGCGGCGTCGTGCAGATCAGTGCGTTCGTTGACGCGTGGCTCGCGAGCTGGCTCGGCACGGGCGCCCTCGCCGCGCTCGGCTATGCGCAGAGCCTCTACACTTTGCCCGTCAGCCTCTTCGGCATCTCGGTCTCGGCCGCGGAGCTGCCCGAGATGTCGAGCAGCGCCGTGGGCTCGCAGTCGGAGATAAACGAGCGCCTGCGCGTGCGGCTCGACGCCGGACTGCGACAGATTGCACTCTTCATCGTTCCATCTTCGATGGGCTTCCTCGCGCTCGGCGACTTGATGACCGGCGCGCTCTACCAGAACGGCAAGTTCGGCCCCGCCGCGACGCGCTACGTCTGGGCCATCCTCGCCGGCTCGGCCGTAGGACTTCTGGCCTCGACCCTGGGGAGACTCTACGCCTCGACCTTCTACGCGCTGCACGACACGCGGACGCCGCTACGCTTCGCCGTCGTCCGCGTCTTCCTGACGACTGTGCTCGGCTATCTCTTCTCGCTGCCGCTGCCCGACGCGCTCGGCGTGCCGCGACAGTGGGGCGCCGTGGGACTGACGGCCTCGGCGGGGCTGGCTGGGTGGGTCGAGTTCGCACTGCTGCGGCGCGGCCTCAACCGTCGCATCGGGCGGACGGGGCTTCCGCTCACATACGTCTCGAAGCTCTGGGTGGCGGCCGGGGCGAGCGCGGCGGTGGCTTGGGGGCTGCGTCTTCTGCTCGGCCCAATGCACCCGATCATCCTCGCCGTGCTGGTGCTGACGCCCTACGGCCTCCTCTACTTCGCCCTCACCTCGCTCTGGGGACTGCCCGAGGCGCGCGCCATCGTCGAGCGGTTCACAAAGGTTCTCGGGCGGCGGGGGAATTGAACCCTTTCGCCGCCTGTTTCAAAGATTTGAGTTGACGCGCCCGTGTTTTCCGTTTAATCTCCTGGCCACCTCGTTTCTGGAAAAACTGCTGCATTGCTCATCTTCTTCTGGCAGGTCAAAGCATTAAGACCTAACAGGATAGGCCGCGAAGAGAGTTCTCGTAACTCGAATCCGCTCTTTTGCTCCGGTTCCTCAGCGCTCACGCCGCGCAACGGGACTTCAAAAAAATTTGACGGGGAGATTCAAGTAACCATGTTTAGAAAAGCTTTGCTCACGACCGCAGCCGCCATCGCGATGTTCGCACTGAGTTCGGTCACGCGCGCCGACACCATCACGCTGAAGGGCATCAACGGCACCGGCGTCACGGCAACGCTCAGCAACTACTCGCTGAGCGGCAACACGTTCACCTTCACCATCAACAACACATCGGTGGCCCCGGGCTCGACCGGCACGATCACCAACATCGGCTTCGCGCTGCCCGGCAACCGCGCCAACAACTTCACGCTGGTCTCTTCGACCAACGACAGCTACAAGATTTTCTATGACCTGAACGCCACTTCGGGCTCGCAGAACCTCGTCTCCAGCTTCGACCTCGTGCTGGTCAACAAGGCGAACGGCAACCCGACCTTCGGCGGCGGCAGCGTCAACAGCGGCATCGCCGGCGGCACCAGCGCCACCTTCGTCATCACGGGCGACTTTGCGGGTCTGACGGCCGATCAGGTCGCGCGCTCCATCTTCGCCCGCTTCCAGAACGTCAACCCCGGCGGCAGCGACGTGGCCACCAACACGGGCACGCCCGGCACCGTCCCCGAGCCGATGACGATGCTGCTCTTCGGCACGGGTCTGGCCGGCATCGCCGCCCGCGCCCGCCGCCGCAAGTCGAAAGCCTGAGACTTTAACAATTCGGGGCCGCCGCGCCCGTTGAGCAAAGCGAGGCCGGGGACGAACGAGTCGTCTCCGGCCTCTCATTTTATGTCTGGAAGGCCGTCGCGATTTACAATTTCTCCCTAAGGTAAAGGTTCAAAGACTGTTCCCCCTCGTGAAGCCCGGAAACCCCCTTCCCCGGCTGGTAACGCGTTTCTAACGCCTGTTTCACCGTTCATCAGAAGTTTTCAAGGAGGCCCGTCACTATGAGTAACCGTTTCAGAACTCTTTTCCTGAGTGCCGCGGCCGTGCTCTTCATCGTCCTCGCGGGCGGTCAGGCGCGCGCCGACCTCATTCTTCTACCCGGTGAGTCGGCTCCCGTCGGTGGCGTGGGCCACCAGCCGGAGTCGGTTCTGTCCATCCAGTCGCCCAAGAACACCGAGAACGCCTTCGGCGGCGTCGCCTGGAACGGCTCGAAGGATGTCATCTCGGGTGAAATCGCCAAGAAGGGCGAGCATACGAAGACGCTCTCCTTCAGTCAGGCCGGCATCACCAACGCCGGGCAGCTCCGCATCTTCATGGACATCGAAGACCCGGACAACGACCTCATTCTCCACCAGTTGACGCTGACCGCCTACGGCTCAAACGGCGCGATACTCTTCCAGGGCTCCTTCACCGCCGCGCCGCAGTACTTCGTGGAACTCGGCGGCGGGCAGGGGCACGGCGACTACGTCTTCGGCCTCGACTCCATTCAGGCGGCACGACTTCAGGCCGCATTCCAAGCCGACCCAAACCTGCGCCTCGGCCTCTTCGCCCGGACGAGCGACGACACGGGCTCGTTCACCAACTTCAAGATCGGCCAAGGCCCCGCGAATCCTGCGGCCGTCCCGGAACCCATGACCATGCTCCTCTTCGGCTCGGGGCTCGCCGGGGTCGCCGCGAAGGTGCGCAAGCACCGCCGGCAGACGGGCAAGGCTAAAAACGTCGGAGACGTTTGAACCGACCTGACGCGAGATTGCCGTAACTTCCGGAAGACGAAAGGCCGGTCGAGGGCTGAAATCTCCCCAGCCGGTCTTTCGTGTTAAAAATTTGTCTTTACATTTTTTCTGGAAGCCGGTAAATTGCCTTCCACTTTTCTGAAAGTGCCGAAGAATTAAGCCTTTACTGGCTGCATAGGCTTCTGAGCGTTTGAATTCGCATGGCAGAAGGCTGTTTGCCCCAGCCTTCTGCGTGTAATTGTTAACTCTTCGGATACGGTCTTTTACGCGAACGGCGTCGGAAAGTGCGGTTTCCTTTCGCCTTCAGCAGCGAGCCGCCCCGCTCCTGCAATTTTGGCCGTCTCGTCTAGGTGAGTGCAAACGACAAGGTCTCTGACAAGGAACACGGAGGAAGGAACGCAACTTATGACCAACCGACTTCTCGCAACGGTTAAACCGTTAGCACTCAGCATCTTCGCCATCGCCTTCTTCGCCCTCGCACAGGGTGAGGCGCGCGCTGACGAGGTCTTTATCGCAGGCTTCACTAACGGTTGCTTCGGCGCGGCCTGTGCGCCCGGCGCTTCGGCCACATCCGGCGGCCTGACCTACAGCAACTCGACCTTCTCGGGCACGACGGCCGGCGGCTTCCGCGCCATCGGCGGCAACGCGAACCCGGGGTCGAACTTCAACAACCTCGGCTCGATTTCGCTGAGCACCGCGGCGCAGAGCTACAACACGCCGTTCACCCTTCAGGTGACGTTCACCGCCCCGCAGGGCATCAACGGGTCGAACACGGCAACTTTCACCGCGCTCATCACGGGCACCGTGCGGAGCGACAACACGGGCGGCGTCTTCGTTGACTTCAACAACACCCCGCTCCTGTTCACCTTCAACGACCCGAACTGCGAGCCCAATCCCGAGCCGCAGCCCCCTTCAGCGGGACAGACCACCTGCGGCAACGGCTCGTTCTTCTTCAGCGTCAACGACGTGTCGATTGACCCGGGCCAGACCGTCTCGCTCAGCGGCCAGATTACCGGCGCGCAGCAGAGCACGGTGCCCGAACCGGCCACGCTCCTCCTGCTCGGGACGGGGCTCTCCGGCATCGCCGCGGGCGTCCGCCGTCGTCGCAACCAGAACTCGCAGAAGTAGATTTGCTCCGAGTTCAAGGAACGAAGGTTCCTGAAAAAGCCGGGTCGGGCACACGCTCGACCCGGCTTTTTCTTCCATAAAGGGCCAAAATTGAGCACGACAAAATATTTTCTAAAAATCAAAGTTTTTTCTGGAGGACAAAACGGATTCAACCTTTATGTGAGATACAACGAACGGGAAGCTCGGCGAGGCGGTTGGCGTAAGCGGCAGGACAGAGAATGGCGAAGAGGCGCAGGCAGCGCCCTTTTTTATTTGGGCCTCTTTTTCCGACAAGCCCGACCCCGCGTCCCCGCCGTCCCGGGCACACCTTCATCACCCATAAACAGAGTCCGTGCTATCATCTCGCCGCGTGAGAAAGATTCTGACGGCAGCCGAGATGCGCGAAATCGACCGCCTGACCACAGAGCGGTACGCAACCCCTTCCCTTCTCCTCATGCAGGCCGCCGCCGACGCCGCCGCGCGCGAGATTGCGGCGCAGTTTTCGCACGACCTGCGGCGCAAGTCAGTTCTCATCCTCTGCGGGCGCGGCAACAACGGCGGCGACGGCGCGGCGCTCGCGCGCAGCCTCTGCAACGCAGGCGCGAAGGTGACCGTCCTCCTGTTCGGCCGCGTGGAAGAGACGAAAGGCGACGCCCGCACGAATTTCGAGATCGCCCGCCAACTCAACGGCTTCGTTGACGGCGCTCGCGAGCTTATCTATCCGTTACAGTTCTTCGA
>JBJMGQ010000194.1:0-7214 GCA_045807845.1 Pyrinomonadaceae bacterium
CCACAGCGCCGCGACGAAGAGCACCACGAGCAGCAGCGCCAGCGCAACGGTCGTCGGATTTATCTGCCCGCCGAAGGACTTGAGCAGCAGGGTCGCCGCCGCGACGCCGAGCACGGCCAGCATGTACCCGGCCGCCCTCTCCCGAAGAAAGAGATGAAGGCGGAAGGATGAAGGATGAATCTTAGAAAGGCTCTTCTTATTCATCCTTCATCCTTCCGCCTTCATCCTGACAGCATCACCCCCCGACGTGGACGGCGGGGCGCAGCTCCGGGTCGTCTTCGACTTGGCGGAGCACCTCGTGGGTGGTGGGCGCGGTGTCGCCCTCGCCGAAGGCGATGTACTTGAGGAGATACTTCAAGGGATTACCCTCGCTCCAGCCGAAGTAGACGTGCGGTATCTTGCCCGTCGTGTCGCGCAGGTAGAGAAGGAAGGCGGCGATGGCGTTCGGCACCGCCGGGCTCTCCGTCCGCAGGATGCGGTAGCCGTCCACATCCACGCCGCGGACGTGGAGCACCCCGGCGAACTCGGAGGCGTCGCCGAGCGTCACCTCCAAAAATAGAACAGGGTCGCGCGTGGGGATGTGGTTGTCCACGCGCTTCTCGCGCTCCTTGAAGCGATACTCGGCCGCGTCGCCGGTGTCGCGGCGGTTGGCGACGATGCGGATCTGGCTGTTCTTCTCCCTGAGCTCGTTGATGAAGTCGCGTGCCACTTCGTCAAGCTCGACGCTCTCGACGCGCAGCTCCGTCGTGCGCCAGATCCTCGACATGAACGAGGTGAAGACGATGGTCAGGATGAAGAACGAGGCAATCTTGATGCCCTCCGGCCGCTCGTGGACGTTCTGCACGGTCGTGTAGGCGAAGACGAGCGCGATGAGCAGGAACGGCACCCAGCGCTTGCCGCGCCTCCACACAGAGAGCGTGACGGCTATCGCCGCCGAGCTCATCAGGACGAGCACGCCGGTCGCATACGCGCCGCCCTGCTTCTCCACGTCGGCCTCGAAGAGCACCGTGACGGTGAAGGCGACGACCGTGTAGATGAGCACAAGCGGGCGCTGTGCGAGCGCCCAGTCGGGCGCCATGCCGTAGCGCGGCAGGTAGCGCGGCACGATGTTCAAGAGCCCCGCCATCGCCGACGCACCGGCGAACCAGAGAATGGCGATGGTGCTCAGGTCGTAGACCGTGCCGAAGATGTTCCCGAAGAAGTGATAGGCGAGGAACGCGAGCGCGCGGCCGTAAGCGGCGCCGCCCTGATGCTCGCCGGGAGGCGGCGCGGCGAACTCGTGCGCGGGGATGAGCGTGGAGGTGATGAGACTGCTCGTGATCAGCATCACGCTCATGATGAGCGCGGCCGTGAGCAGGAGCTTGCGCGTGTTGCGGATGCGCCCCTGCGGATTCTCGTGCGTGTCGCCCTTCTCGCCTTCGACCAGAGGCATCACGGCCACGCCCGTCTCAAAGCCCGAGAGGCCGAGCGCCAGTTTCGGGAAGAGCAAGAGCGCGATGCCGATTATCATAAAGAGTCGGCCGTTGACCTGGAGCCCCGCGGCCTGTGCGTTGAAGACGGCGTGACTCCAATCCGTCAACTTCTCCGGATGGACGATGAAGAGCTCGTAGAGCCCGCGTCCCACGACCACGACGTTGAGCAGGAGATATGTGCCGACGAGGATGACGGCGATGCCGATGGCCTCTTTGAACCCTTTGAGGAAGATGGCGCCGAGCAGCGCGACGAGCACCAGCGTCACCACGATGCGGTGGCCGAGGAAGGGCGCGTAACTCTGCACGAACGGATTCTCGATGACGTGCGCGGTGGCGTCGGCGGCCGAGAGCGTGATGGTGATGACGAAGTCTGTCGCGACGAAGCCGAGCAGGACGAGAACGAAGAGCTTCCCCTTCCAGCGCGCCAGCAGATGTTCGAGCATCGAGATGGAGCCCTCGCCGTGCGGGCTCTCGGCGGAGACGCGGTTGTAGATGGGGAGCGCGCCGAAGAGCGTGAGCAGGACGAGGATGAGCGTCGCGATGGGCGAGAGCGCGCCGGCCGCGAGGAAGGCGATGCCGGGTTGATAACCGAGCGTCGAGAAGTAATCGACGCCCGTCAGGCACATGACCATCCACCATGGATGCGTGTGGTGCTGACCCTCGCGCTCGTGCGGCCCCTCTATCTCTTGGAGCCGCCCCTTCAGCAGCCAGCGCTTGAGCGCGCCCGGTTGACTCTTCTTCTCGACCCGCCGGATTGCCGACTCGGCCATCTGCCCCTCCCTGCCACGGCTCGCGCGCGACTATGCGCGGGGCTTGGCGCTCGGCCGCCCCGTCTGTACCCTCACGATACGATTCGGACTGTTTGCAAGTCCTGATTTGTACCAAACCATCCCGCGCCTGACAACTGTAAACTGAGCATCTCAACTGTCGTGCCCGAAGAGGAGTAGACAGTAGGCAGATGGCAGTCGGCAGTAGGCTCGGCCTTTACGGTCGTTAAAGAATTAACTCAGAGTTCTCGACTAAGGGTCTTCAACTGCATACCGCCGACTGCCATCTGCCGACTGATGCACACTGGCTACTGTCTACTGACCTATGCTAAAGTCTGGAATCGACAAGCCTTTGGCAGTGTTCTGAAGGGTGCAATTAGTAAGAGGCCGAGCACCTTTCTTCCAGCCTCCGACCAACAACGTACAGCAGAGAGCGCCGACACGTCTCTTCGCCGAGCGGGCAACCGGGCCGCATGACTTCTCGCTTGCATCAAGGTGACGCAGAGCAGGGCGCACGCTCGTCTAAGGGCGTTCGGTCGTCTGCGGTCACACACATCACGGACGCGCGACGCGCGGCCTCGCTGCCCCTCGAACGGCAGCTCGAAGAGACGCAGGGGCTGCTCGACCGCGGCCTGCCCTCGACGGCCGAGGCGCGTCTGCGCCAGCTCATCGCGCAGGCGCGGCGCGACCCCGGCGTGCTTGCCCGCGCGCGCTACCTCCACTCGACCGCGCTTCAGGCTTTGGGGCGCAACCGCGACGCGCTCGAAGCCGTCGAGATGTACGAGCCGCCCGACTCCGGCAAGGGGCTCGACGCGGAGACTTTCGCCAGCGTCCGCATCCAGCTCGGCCTCGCCTACAACTACACGGGCGACCCGCCGAAGGCCATCGCGCTCTTGCAGGCAGAGCTGCGCACGACCAACGAGCAGGGCGGGAGTGATGCGCGCACCGGCAACATCTACACGGCGCTGGCGCGCGTCTACCGTTCCATCAGCGAGTACTCCATCGCGCGCGACCACGACAACAAGGCGCTCGAACAGTTCCGCCGCGCAGGCGAGTGGCGCGGGATGGCCGACTGCTACTTCGGGCTCGGCATGGCCGACGCGCACGAGGGTCACTGGGAGAAGACGCTGGAGAACTTCGAGCAGGCCATCCAGCTTATCGGCGAGCGACCCGCGCCCTTCCTACTGGGGAAGATTTACAGCAACGCGGCGGCCGCCTACTGGTATCTACAGCGCCCGCACGAGGGCATACGCGCCCTTGAGAAGGCCATCACCTACAACGAGCGCACCGAGTACAAGGACAACGCCGCCACCGCTTACAACAACCTCGGCGTCAACCTGATCATGATCGGCGAGTGGGATCGCGCGCACACGGCCTTCAAGCGCGCGCTCGAACTCGTCATGGAGATGGACGAGCACCACGGGCCGGCCTCCATCGTCTACGACTCGCTCGGCGAGTTGCGGATGCTGCGCGGCGACCTCGCGGAGGCGCGCGAGTATCTTGAGAAGGCGGTCGCCAGCGGCATCACGAGCGGCAAGAAGTGGTATCTGTCGCAGACGATGCGGACGCTGGGCCGCTGCTACATCCTGCAAGGTCTGACGGACGAGGCGCTCGACGTGGGCACGCGCGTGCTGGAACTGGCCGAGTCCATCGGCGACCACCACGGCATCTGCGACGCATGCATACTGTTGGCCGAGACGAGCCTGCTGCGCGGCGAGCTGGACGAGAGCGCGGCCTTCCTCGCGCGCGTCTTGGAGGAGGCCGACGCGACCACGACTCACCTCGCCATCTCCGGCGAGTCGCAACGCGTCCACGGCCTTCTGGCTCTGGCGCGCGAGGACGCCTCGCTCGCCGTGCATCACTTCGGCCGCTGCCTCTCCATCTCAGAGATGCTCGGCGACCGCTACCGGATGGCGCGCTCGCATCATCTTCTGGGGCGTGCCTACGCCGCCTCCGTGCAGCCCGAGCGCGCACGCGAGCATCTGGGATTGGCCGTCCACACCTTCAGCGAGCTGGGCGCCAAGCTCGACCTCAAGCTCGCCGAAGAGTCCGTCGAAGAGCTTGAGCACCTTGTCTCCGAGGAGCAGCACGTCGAGCCGCCCGCGCCCGCGCAGCTCCTGACGCTGCGTCTGGCCGAGGCCGTCGCCTCGCGCGAGCTGCTGCTGCGCGAGCTGGCCGCGGTCATCCATCAAGAGACGCGTGCCGCGCGCATACTCGTCGCCGAAGGCGGCGAGGACGGTCAAACGAAGATCGTCGTCGCGCACGGCTACGACGCATCCGAGTCGGCTGCGGCGGCGGCGGCGCTCGACCGCGCGACGAATGACGAAGAGCGCGAGCGTTACGCCGCTTCGCAGGACGCGCGCCTCGTCGCGCTCCGTCCCACGAGCGCGCCGCCCGCCACGCTCCTTATCGCGCCGCGCGCCCTCTCGATGCTCCCGGGCGGCGCTCCCTTCGAGCCGCTTTTAAAGGTCGTGGAACTCGGCATGGACGTGTGCGCTCTGCGCGCACGCGCGCGGACGGGCGCGGGGCCGCAGGCGCCGGACTCTCTGGCGGGCGCGTCGCTGATGCCCGGCTTCATCCATTCGAGCCCGGCAATGACGCGCCTCGTCGAAGAGGTGCACAAGATTCGCTCGTCGGATGTGACCGTGCTCATCACGGGCGAGAGTGGGACGGGCAAAGAGCTGGTGGCGCGCGCCATTCACGCGCTCTCTTCGCGCCGCGGCAAGGTCTTCATCCCCTTCAACTGCACGGCCGTGCCGAAGGAGTTGTCGGAAGGCTACCTCTTCGGCTACAGGCGCGGGGCGTTTACCGGCGCCGTCTCGGACTCGGCCGGCGTCATACGCACGGCCGCGGGCGGCACGCTCTTCCTCGACGAGATCGGCGACCTGCCACTGGACGTGCAGCCGAAGCTTCTGAGGTTCTTGCAGGAGGGTGAGATTCAACCCTTAGGCGAGCAGCGCCCGCAGAAGGTTGACGTGCGCATCATCGCCGCGACGAACACAGACCTCGAAGGGATGGTGGCCGACGGTCGCTTCCGCGAAGACCTCTACTATCGCCTGAACGTCATACGCCTGCGCGTGCCCCCTCTGCGCGAGAGGCGTAGTGAAATACCGACCATCGCCAGCTACTACATCAACCACTACTCTGCGAAGTTCGGGCGGCGCGACATACAGATCACGCCGCAGACGCTCGACCTTCTGATGGTCTGCGACTGGCCGGGTAACGTCCGCCAGCTCACCAACGAGATTCAGCGCATCGTGGCGCGCACGGAGGACGGGACGATCATCACGCCCGATCACCTCTCGCCCGAGCTGCGCCGCACCGCGTCCCCCACGACGAGCACTAACACCTTGATGGCACCGGCCGCGGGGCTCGCGGCCACTGCGGCCGCGCAGGCCATCGCGCAAGGATTGACGCTGGCCGACGCGATGGGTGAGCTTGAGCGGCGCATGATTGCCGAAGCGCTCCGCAAGCACAACGGCAACATCTCGCGCGCGGCGCGCGAGCTTGGACTCACGCGCCGCGGCCTCTACCTCAAGCTCGGCCGCCACGACCTCAGCGCCACCGGCTGAACCGCGCACACGCCGTCTCCCCTTTACGACCCAGACTCCCCTTATAGACTCCGGCACCGCCGTCTCACTCGACGCGACGGCTGAGCGCGAACCTTCGACCTCGCAGCGCGGAGCTGAACACTCATGGATCCCTTCACGCTCGTCTTCGTCGGCGGCCTCTGCTGCGTCGCCTTCCTGCTTACCGTCGCCGTCCGCCGCGAGCTACGCGCCAAAGAACGCCAACGCCGCGAAGAGCGACGCCAGTCCCAAGGCCACAACCCCTGACCCGCCGAAGTTCTGGAAGGAGGTGACGTAGAGAGGCTGGTTGAGGAGTGCTTCGCCTTAGCGGGCAGCTTTTTCTTTCGGGATTTTGATAATACTTTTCAATCTCCGCTCCGGGGGCGTCCGCTTACTCTGAAGCCGCTTGTGCCTCGTGAGCAGCATGGAGGTCAACGTCTGGTGACGGATGCCGAGCAGCTTGGCCGCACGCGTCACGCTCCCCCCGGCCTCTTCTAAAGCCCGCCCGATGAGTTTGGCTTCCAGCTCCTGAACCGCGCCGAACAGGTTGAAGTTCTTCTCACCAAATTGAGCGCCCGCGAGCCTCCGCATCACGACGCGGGCGCACGCCCGCAAGCGGGCCAACTCTTCGGCGTTCTGTGTGCCTTTAAGCAGCGTGTCCGCGCGGCGGTAAAAGTCGTGAAGCTCTTCTTCCGAGATCATGCGCCGCGTCCCGTACTCCTCTACCAGCGTCAGCGCGGCCAGCCCCGCGTTCGAGAGCGCGCCCGCCTCTTCGGCCACACTCACGGCGCGACGCAGGATGTTGAGCGAGCTTTCGTAACTGCCGAGTCGCGCCCACACCACGCCCTGAACCATAAGAGCGCCCGACAGTGACGCCGCATCCCCGCCCTTCTCCAGCGTCTGGATGGCGCCCGCGATCAGCCGCCCCGCCTCCCGGTAATGCTTCTCGGCGATGAGCACGCGCGCCCTCGTCTCGTCAACCTGCGCCGAACTGCCCTCGTCCCTCAGTCGCGTAAAGATCGACTGCGCGCGGTCGAGGTGCTCGTGCGCGTCGGCGTAACGGCCGAGCTTGTAGAGCAGGAACGCCAGATTATTTTCTATGCGTGCGGTGTATCGCTCATGCCGCGCCAGTTCGTAATGGTAGATCGCGGCCGTGTATTCGATGATGGCCTGGTCGTAATAGTCGCCGTCTCCTTCCACAGCCCCCAGACGCCGCAGGGTCACGGCGTAAAGGTTGTGAAAGCTACCCAGAAGGGGGTTATCCTCACTTCCGCTCAGTATGCGGCCGGACTCCTTAAGGATACTTAGCGCGTCATGGAGTCTGGCCGCCGCGCACTCGACCGTCACCCACCTCAAGAGGACAATCGCACGCCGCTCGGCATCCGCGCCGGCCAGTTCGCCGGAGG
>JBJMGQ010000195.1:0-2299 GCA_045807845.1 Pyrinomonadaceae bacterium
AGACCTCGACGTGGACATCTTCGGCTTCCACCGCGAGGGCGCGCGGCTCGCCTTACAGCTCTTCACCATGCGCGAGGGCAAGATCGTCGGCCGCCGCGAGTTCTTCTGGGAAGACCTGCCCGACGACGATTCGTTCGATGCAGCCTCGTTCCTCTCCGACGTGTTGACGCAGTACTACTCGACCGACTACGTGCCGCGCGAGATTCACGTCCCCGTCGATTTTGAAGACCGCGAGCTTCTGGAGAAGGCTCTGAAGGAGCGCAAAGGTAGGCGCGTCCGCATCCTCGACCCGCAGCGCGGGCAGAAGCGCGAGATGATCGAGCTGGTCGAGAAGAACGCGCTCATCGCCTTCGAGCAGCGCTTCCGCGTCCTCAAGCCCGACATGGAGCGCGTCCTCGAAGAGTTGCAGGAGGTCTTAGAGCTGCCGCGCTTCCCCGCGCGCATCGAGTCGTTCGACGTGTCGAACATCTCGGGCTCGGAGAACGTCGCCGCGATGGTCGTCTGCGAGAACGGGAAGATGAACCGGGCGGAGTATCGCAAGTTCAGGATTAAAACCGTGGAGGGCTCGAACGATCCCGCCTCGATGCGCGAGGCCGTCTTCCGGCGCTACCGGCGGCAGTTGGAGGAGGGCAATCCTCTGCCCGACCTCGTCATGATCGACGGCGGCAAGGGGCAGCTCTCGGCCGCCGCCTCGGCGCTGCGCGAGCTAGACCTCGAAGCCATCCCGATGATCGGCGTCGTCAAGCCGCCGCGCCGCCACAACGAAGTCTCGCACCTCCTGCTGAAGGGTCGCGAGAACGAGCCCATCTACATTGATTCGCACTCGCTCGTCCTGCGGCTCATTCAACTCATCCGCGACGAGACGCATCGCACGGCCGTCACATACCACCGCAAGCGGCGCGAGCTGCGCGACTTCACTTCAGAACTCACGGCCATCCCCGGCGTCGGCGAGAAGCGGAAGAACAGTCTGCTGCGCAACCTCGGCTCCATCAGCAAAGTCGCAGAGGCTACGGTCGAGCAGCTCTCGCCCTTCGTCGGCCGCAAGACCGCCGAAGACATCTTCGAGCACTTCCGGCGCCAGCGCGCCCTCGCCGGCCAAACGGAAGACGCGGCCGAGAGCGACACGAACGACGACGCAGCGAACAACGGCGATACGGTCGTCGTGACTACGCCTGACGGCGAGGTCGCGGGACTCCACCACCCCGAAGACCCCACCGTCATGACCGACGAGACCATCGCCGACGAGCACATCGAGACGCGTCTCGTAGACCCCGACGGCGACGCCGAAGACCTCCAACCCATCCGCTCCGTAGACCACGCGGGCGTCCCCCGCCAGCGCCGCAAGTCCACACGCAAACGCGGCGAGCGCTCCACCAACCCGCACGTCGTCAAACGCGAAAAGTTAGGCGACGACGACGGCGCGTAAATCACCTGTGCGGGCGGAGTGAACGTGCGACGAGGCCGATGCCGGCGGCGAGGAGGATGAGCATGACGAGCGTGTTGAAGAGGCTGGTCGGCTGGAAGTAGATGCCGAGGTTGGCGATGATGCCGACGAGGATGATGACGACGCCGGCGAAGGTGAGCAGCCAGCCCGCGATTGAACGGCCGTTGAAGAAGAGCAGGCCGATGCCGAAGAGAAGCGGCAGCAGTGAAAGGCCGAAGGCGTTGTAGCCCCACATCGTCCAGTAGCCGCTCGTCACCGTCACGCGCTGCGTCAGAAGGTACGCACCGGCGACGCTCATCCCGAGGCCCAGCAGAAACTCACCGACGCCGCCGCGCGTCCCGCCCGCCCCGCGCCGCCTCTCCTCCAAACGCTCCTCTTCCTCCATCAACGTCCTCCCTGTATCGCGTTATACTTTTTTAGAATCTCGATTGTTCGCTCAATCGACAGCGCCTCAACGCGCGCGGGCGCGTGACTTCTTTAGCGCTCTGCGCCATGACGTTCAGCCACAGAGGGGAGGCCCAGCGTGATGCCTGCGGTCGTCCGCATCTCTTCAGGTGCAGGGGCCGGTGAAACGTATGATGTGTATGCGCCTGCCGGAACGGAAGCGTTTGAAACTCAGGTAGGCGTCGCGCGACTCATACTGCTTAAAGCAGACCGCGGTGTGTGGCGGCCCCTGCGCGCTGCGCGTGCGCAAGGGGCCGCTGCCTTAGCCCTTGCGTCCCTTCCCGCCCGGAGAGTTTCTGACCGCCGAACGTCCGGCCGAACCCCTCGACACGGACTTCGTGCCGCCCTTGCCCGAGCCCTTTGCAACGCTCTTGCTACCGCCCTTGGTCGCGGACTTGCGCGAGGCCGCCC
>JBJMGQ010000196.1:0-11465 GCA_045807845.1 Pyrinomonadaceae bacterium
ACAAAATAAACCTAAACCACTAAATAACGAACTACCAAATATATACCGCGGGCTCGTAGGCGTCCACGCTCGTCTCGTTCATGGTGTTCGTTCTCGCCCGCGCGGCGAGCGGGGCAAAGGGGTTGAGAATGAGTTGGAGGAGAAGAATCAGTGCGGGGATATTTTTCAGGCGCATCTTTTAGAAGCCTCGCGGCTCTCTCCTAAATTTAAATGGCTCGTGGGCGGGAAGAGCGACCTTGCCCCACGGAGGAACGCCGGACTTCGACTCTACTTGCGGGTCGTCGCATGTGTGCGGAGCGGGAATAACCAGAAGGCGCCTCGGTTCTCGGATGAACATATCATTTGACACCCGCTCCCGCCAAAAGTTCGTCCGGCCGTCAACACTGAAAGACGAAGGCGCCGAATCCTCTACGGACTCGGCGCCTTCATCAGCTTCTCTTCCATCCGGCGACGCGAGAGCGCCGCTACGGCGCGACTACTTGCACTTCGAGTAGCCGCAGTCGCGGCAGAAGTCGCAGCCGGAGGCGTGTTCGAGTTGGCCGTGGCATTCGGGACACTCGCCGATGAGCGAGAAGTTGCGGCTCGTCTCGACGCTGTCGGGGACGCTGACCTCTATCTTCGGTTGCACCTGCTGCTGGTAGGCCAGCGCCCGCGCCGAGTCGGGCTGGCTCTGGAGGCGGCGGCTGGTGAGCATGACGCACTCGGCGACGGCTTGCTCCGGCGAAGTCAGCAGGCGCTCGTTGAACCAGACCGAGTGCGTGCCCGTCACCTTGTTCAAGGAGCGCGCCACCTCGCGCGCGTCGAAGCCGCCGCGCAGCATCTTCGAGGCGAGCAGACCCACACCGCCCGAGATGGGCCCGGTCGCAAAGACTTCGAGGATGTCCAAGCCGTCGTGGTTGACCGTCACGTAGAGGTTCTGCCCGTCGAACGGAATCTGCCACGTCGCGCCGACCAGCTCGCGCGGCCGCTCCATGCGTACCACATCGCCCGACTCCGTGCGGCGCACGGCCGGCGTGGGCGCCGCCAGAGCAGGCGCGGCCGTGGACTCGGCCCTTGCGACGGGCGCGGCCGTCTCGTTCGTCACGGCCTCGGCCACGATGGGCGCGTCGCATGCAACCTCGCCCTTCGGCTCGGCGCCCTTCACGGCCGAGAGCACCTGCGAGTCGCGGCTGCCGTCGCGGTAGTAGCTGACGGCCTTGCAGCCCAGCTCGCGCGCGAGTCGATAGAGCCTGTCCACCGACTCCAACGTGTCGTCGCGCGAGCCGTTGCAGGTCTTCGACACGCCGTTGTCCACGTTGCGCTGCGCGGCGGCGAGCACGTAGACGTGCTGCTCGGCCGTGATCGACATCGCGGAGATGAAGTAGTCGGGCAGCTCCGACTCGTGCTCGCAGACGTACTCGGCCGCGGCGTCGATGGACGCTTGGTCGGTCTGGTCAACCGTGATGCCGAGTGCCTCGGCGGCGAGCGTGTGCACGTATGTGCGCTTGCCGAGCGTGTCCTGCCGAACGTACGCCCAAGAGAAGTTCGGCTCGACGCCCGAAGAGGTCTCTGCGACGAGCGAGATGGTGCCGGTCGGCGCAATCGTCGTCGTCTCGTAGTTGCGCGGGGTCAGCTCGATCTCTTCGGGGACGCCAATCTCTTCACGCAGGAAGCGGTCGTACGCCGTCTTGTTCGGCTTGTACTCGGGGAAGACGCCCTTCTCCGCGCCGAGACGGCACGACTCGACCCAAGCCTCGCGCCGCACGAAGCCCATCGCCTCGTGCATCAAGTCAATCGAAGTGTTCGAGCCGTACTTGATCTTCAACTGGATGCAGAGGTCTGCGAAGCCCATGATGCCGAGACCGACCGGGCGCGTGCGCTTGACCACGTCGTCAATCTCGGGGAGCGGCCACGCGCAGGTGTCGATGACGTTGTCGAGGAAGCGGACGCACCAGTGGACGGCGTCGGCGAGACGCTCCCAGTCGAGCCGCGTCTCGGGGTCGTAGAACTTGTTGAGGTCAATCGAGCCGAGGTTGCAAGAGTTGTTGAAGTGCAGCGCCTGCTCCGCGCAAGGGTTCGTCGCGTAGATGGGGCCCATCGACTTCATCATGTGATTGTTGCGGTTGACCTCGTCGATGAAGATGACGCCCGGCTCGGCGTAGCGATGCGCACTGGCGACGATGCGATTCCAGATGTCCGGCGCGTAGACCATGCCGGGGGCGGGCGGCTCCTCGCGCTTGCACTGGTCGAGGAGGCCCGACTTCTTCGCCTCGGCGTAGGCCGCGCGGTCGCGGAACGTCACCGTGTCGCCGTCGGTCGTGCGATAGATGGCGTACGGCCCCTCCTGCACCTCGTCGTAGACCTCGTCGTTCCACGGCTCGCCGTCGAAGGAGAGCTGATACCACTGCTTTGCGTCCACGGCCTCGAAGAACTCGTCCGTCACCGTCACCGAGATGTTGAAGTTCGTCAGAGAGTGCTGGTCGTTCTTGGCGTGAATGAAGCGGAGCACGTCCGGGTGGTCAACGCGCATGATGCCCATGTTCGCGCCGCGGCGCACGCCGCCCTGCTTCACCGTGTCGGTCGTCGTGTTGAAGATGTTCATGAACGACACGGGGCCCGAGGCCACGCCGTGCGTCGAGCGCACCATCGCGCCCGCGGGGCGCAGCTTCTCGAAGGTGAAGCCGGTGCCGCCGCCCGTCTGGTGGATGATGGCGGCGTCGGTCGCGGTCTTCATGATGCCGGCGATGGAGTCAGGCACGTCGAGGACGAAGCAGGCGGCGAGCTGCCCCGAGGGCTTGCCCGCGTTGACGAGGCAGGGCGTGTTCGGCACGAACTCGCGCCGCAGCATGATGCCGGCCATCGTCTGGTAGAACTCGTCGCGGCGGACGAGGTCACTCTCGGCCTGCGCGACGTGGCCGACGACACGGCGGACGATGTCGGGCCACTCCTCGATGGGCTCACCCTGCGGGTCTTTCAAACTGTAGCGCTTGGCGATGACGCGGCGGGCATTCAGGCCCTGAGTCTCGGCGGCGGCGGGCGCGGCGCCCGTGATGTCAAAGGCGGAGGGACTTCCCTGTGGTGCGTTCGGCTCGATAACGGTGCTCATCTTCTCTCTCTTGCCTTTCCCGCGCTCGTGGGGGGCGCGAGGCACGTTCTTCTCCAGCGGTCGAAAAAATTGCGGCGCTCACTGCGCGCCGTCTCTGATGTAGCTCTGGTACTTCGCGGTTGGTCTGGCCGGGAGGCGAAAAGGTTCCCGTACCGTGCGGGCTGACTGCCCCCTCGGCACTCGGAACCGGCTCGTTCCAAACGGCGCGAAGAATACACCCGGCGAAGTTTGCTTGTCAAGAGTATAGCACAACATATTGGGCTAGTCTTTTTGACTGCTCACAATAGAGCGGGGTCTTTGAGGTTTTACATGAGGGTGCGGCCGCGCACCTTTCCCCCTGATTCGGGGAGATTTTTGCCCCGCCCCACAAAGTTCCCGCCGCGACGCCAAGGGCGCGTCGGAGGCAGTAGGCGGGGGTGGTTTTTCATCTAACTCCTTCGGGATTTTTGAACGGGAGAACCAGAGGGAATATGACCTTGAACGAGACGCAGAACGGCCACAAGGACTTGCTCGTGCGTGCGACGGCCGCCGACGGGCTCATCCGTTGTATGTCGGCCGTGACCACAGATACGGTCGCAGAGGCGGCGCGCAGGCACGGGACTTCGGGGACGGTAACGGCGGCGCTGGGGCGGACGCTGACGGGCGCGCTGCTGCTGGGCGCGGGGCAGAAGGAGTTTGACCGGCTGACCGTGCAGGTCGAGTGCGACGGCCCCGTGCGCGGCATCACGGCCGAGACGAACGCGCAGGGGCGCGTGCGCGGCTACGTGCGCGAGCCTCTGGCCGACGCACCCTTGAACGCGCAGGGCAAGTTCGACGTGAGCGCCGTGGTCGGCGGCGGCATGCTCTATGTGACGTACGAGTCGGGGTTCGACATCGGTCTCTATCGCGAGCCGTATCGCGGCTCGGTGCCTATCGTCTCGGGCGAGATCGGCGAGGACTTCGCATACTACCTCGCGAAGTCGGAGCAGATACCTTCGGCGGTGATGCTGGGCGTGCTGGTGCGTGCGCGCGAGTCGGGTGAGTTGTACGTCGAGGCCGCGGGCGGACTGATGATACAGGTGATGCCGGGTGCGGACGCCGCGACGGTCGCGGCCATCGAAGCCACGGTCAGCCGGACGCCGCATACGACGGCTCTCATCCGCGAGGGCGCGCGGCCTGTGGACTTGCTGCGCACGGCGCTCGGCGATGTGCCGTTCGAGGTGCTTGAGGAGCGCGAGGTCGGCTTCAGTTGCACTTGCTCGTACGAGCGCGTGGTGTCGCTCATCTCTTCGATAGACGACGCGGAGCTGGAGTCGATGCTGCGCGAAGACCGCGGCGCGTCGCTCACCTGCCACTTCTGCAACGAGACGTATCGCATCGACGAGACGGCGCTCTCCGAGCTGGTCGAGAGGAACAGGAACGAGCGCGGGTAAGTGGCCCGAACTCGCTTGATGAAGTTGCTGCTGTAGAAAGAGAAGAGGCCGGACAGGGTGCCCGGCCTCTTCTCTTTCTATCTGTTTGCTTCCCTACTTCACAGAGGTCGTGCCCGACGAAGGGAGCATGTCGAAGTTGCCGATCTCGCGGTTGTGTGTGTCGAGGACGCCCATCACGTCGGAGGTCTCTTCGAGCATCTGCTTGGTCATCTGGATGGAGTCGGAGAGCTGCTCGAAGTCGAGCGACGAGACGCGCTCGGGCGTCGGGAGCGTGACGACCTGATCGTTGACGAGCCCGAAGAAGTTCTCGATTGATTGAAGCTGACCCTCGACGAGCTTGACCGAGCGCTCAAGCTCGCTGAACTGCGCGAGGCGGCGCCGGAGTATCTCGACGTTGGCCTGCTGGATGCGCCGTGCGCGGTCGTCGGGCGCACCTTCGACGGAGCGCTCGGCCTGCGCGAGCTGGTTCTGGACGGCCTGCCGGTTGATGGAGCGCAGGTGGTGCTTGCGCCGCCGGTACACGTCGAGGAGGTCAACGAAGTCCTCCCAGCGCTGGTCAAGGCTGCGGATGTTGGTCGGCAGGTCTTTCGCGCCGGTGAACTTGACGTAGTTATCGAAAATCTTGTTCTTGAGCCACTTCAGGTAGAGCACGGCCTCGCGCTCGCGCGGGTCGAAGCTCTCGATGAGGCGCTCGCGCTGCTTGTTGCGAAGCTCGGCCAAGCGCTTGCGGTTGCGGCCGTCCACGAGCCTTCGGTAGAGAGAGCTGGCGGGCACCGTCGCAAGGTACGCGCCCTCCGCGACGAGCGCCGCGGCGAGCGGGATGGGCGACCAGGTGTAGGCAGCGGCGACCGCGAAGCCGGCCATGCCCCAGAAGTTGGCGGGCTCCATCACCGCCTCTTTCAGATATTCAAGACTGAGCTTTCTCTCCGCCATAAAATCTCTTACTTCTCAAAAGGGCCGCAACGCTTCAATAAGAACTCAGGAGTTCGACTCGCCCGACCCGGCCGGCAGCGCGGGCGCCGACTTCTGCCCCTCGCCGAGCAGACCCATCCCGCGCTTGTATTCGAGCAGCTTGTCCTGCAACTGCATGTCCATCGCCTCGCGCTCGATCTCCTGCATCTGCGTGTCCACGCCCGAAGTGCCGAGTTGGAGCTTGGCCTCGGCGGTCGCCGCGCGACGGTCGATCTTGTCGCGCATCTCGTTGAAGGTCGAGGCGTCGTCGCCCAACTGGAACGAGGACATCGTCTGCGCGAGCTGCTCTTGGAGCTTGGCCTGCTTCGACTGGTTGATGAGCTGCATCGCCTCGGCGGTGCGCCGCTGCATCTGGAGGATGTAGTTGTCGCGGGCCTTCCTCGCCTGCTCGGATGCGCGCGAGGCGTGGTCGAGTTGCTGTCCGGTCTTCGAGAGGTCGAGCTGCGCCTGTTGGAGTTGTCCGATGTAGGCCGTCGCGATGTCATCGCGATTCATCTTGATGGATGCCTTGATCTTCGAGTCAAGGTCTACGACCTGCTCTTCCAGGCGCTCTTTGTTCTTCGCGAGCAGGCGCTCGGTAGCCATCACCTGCGCGACCGAATTGTTCAGCTCCGGCACGCGGTCGCGCATGTCGCGGATGGTCTGTTGCAAAATCAGTTCGGGGTCTTCCGTCTTCTCGATGATGCCGCCGAACATCGCGCGCAAGGAGCGCTTCAGCCTCGCCCAGACTCCCATCGTCTTCTCATCCTCCGAACCCGCGCGGCCACGCGCCGTGGGGTGTGCTCGCAAATCGTCCGCCCCGAACCTTTAACACGGCAGCCCGGGCCGCAGACATTGTACGTAAGCCCGCGCCGCCGGGTTCACCTCCACGCTTATCGCCGGAACCCTTGCCCTTGGCCGGGAGTATAACAGGACTCGCGCGCCGCTCGCTAGAGCGACGGGAGTAGGCAGTAGGCAGACGGCTGTAGGCAGTTAGCTGTCCGCGATTTTTGCGATTTTCAGCCATCAGGGCATCAACGTTAAAGGCCCACGTTCGAGAGAGGGCCGGGCACTCTTAACTGCCTGCTGCCTACTGCCTACTGAAATCTTCCGATGTCGCGGCGGTAGTGGAGGCCGTCCCAATGGATGCGGGAGGCGGAGTCGTAGCAGCGCGCGAGCGCTTGGTCTAACGCCGGGCCGGTGGCGGTGACACCGAGCACACGGCCGCCGGCCGTGAGGATTGAGCCGTCTTCGTCGCGCGCGGTGCCGGCGTGGAAGATTTGGACGTTGGGGATACTCGCGGCCTCTTCGAGCCCGTCGATGCGCGCGCCCGTCTCGGGGCGCTCGGGGTAGCCGCGCGCGGCGAGCACGACGCAGGCCGAAGCCTCGTCGCTCCACTCCACGTCGAGCGCGCCCAAGCGGCCACGCGCGACCGCGTCGAAGATGGAGTAGAGGTCGGAGCGCAGGCGAACGAGGATGGCCTGCGTCTCCGGGTCGCCGAAGCGCACGTTGTATTCGAGCACGCGCGGGCCCTCGCCCGTCAGCATCAACCCGACGAAGAGCACGCCGCGGAAGTTGAGCCCGTCGGCGCGCGCGCCTTCCAGCGTCGGCTCGACGATTTCGCTCAAGCAGCGCGCGAGCGTCTCGTCGTCCAGCACGTCCGAAGAGGTGACGGCGCCCATGCCTCCTGTGTTCGGGCCTGTGTCGCCCTCGCCGACGCGCTTGTGGTCGCGCGCGGGCGGCATCAGGCGATAGTCGCGCCCGTCCGTCCACAAAAGCAGCGAAGCCTCGCGCCCCGCCAGCGCCTCTTCGATGACGACGCGGCCGGCTGCCTCGCTGCCGACGCGCCCGCCTTCCATCATCTCGGCCACGGCCCGCTCGGCCTCTGCGCGGTTACGTGCGACGACGACGCCCTTGCCCGCCGCGAGCCCGTCGGCCTTGACGACGACGGCCGCCTCCGACCCGCCGAACTCGCCGCCGCGCAGGACGCCGATCGCCTCGGCGGCCGACTCCGCCACGCGATAGCGCGCGGTCGGGATGCGATGACGCAGCATGAACTCCTTCGCGAACGCCTTGCTCGATTCGAGCCGCGCGGCGGCGCGCGTGGGGCCTGCGACGGCCAGACGGCGGCGCTCGAACTCGTCGGCCAGACCCGCGGCGAGCGTCGATTCGCCGCCCGGGATGGTCAACTCAACGCGCTCGCGCTCGGCGAAGTCTGCGAGCGCCGACACATCGGTCGCGCCTATCGAGACGCACTCCGCATCCCGCGCGATGCCGGCGTTACCGGGCGCGCAGAAGAGGCGCGGCGCCGTGCCTTGCGCGTTGCGCGCGAGCGTGCGACAGAGCGCGTGCTCGCGCCCGCCTGAGCCGATGACCAGCACGTTCATGGGCCGGGAAATCTCCGTTCGTTGGGCTTGTGATGTATACGGAAAACGTCGGGCGATGCTGTCACGCACGGCGAGGGCTGTCAAGCAGTGTGTTGAAACTTTCTTTTCGCTCTTGACACATATTCGTGATAACTGTACCGTGCTGAGTCACAGGCGTGCCGGATGTGCCGCAACGTGTGATTTTCGCCGCGCTCCTCGTTCGATTGACTCCTCGCGATAGGATGTCGGCCGCCCCGTTCGCCGGCTCGACGCTCGAAGGTTCCCTCGTAGCAACCGTTGGTTTGAGTCTTCCGCCCGCACGCCCCGCACGCCGCGGCGGAAGTCTTTTCACAAGGATGGGCCACAATGTCACAGGTTCAAACTGCCGAAACTTCTCCCGCCGAAGCCAAAGGAGATTGGGTACAGGTGGAGACTGAGTTCGTGGATCGCTTGATCCTCTGTGTGGACTGCGGTCAGGAATTCACTTGGACGGCGGGCGAGCAGCTCTTCTTCCACGACAAGGGTTTGAAGAATGAGCCGAAGCGGTGCAAGCCCTGCAAGCAGGCCAAGAACGAGCGGCTGGCCGCCATCGCCGCCGCGCAGGCTACGGGCGTCCGCCAGCGCATAGAGGTCTCGGTGCTGTGCGCGCAGTGCGGACAACAGACGACAGTTCCCTTCTATCCGTCGCAGGGCCGCCCCGTCTTCTGCCGCTCCTGCTTCCTCGGCGGCCGCGACGACGGCGACGAATACTAGCCGCCCGCCCGCAGAGCAGACACGCCCCGACCTCGCCACATCAAAACGGCAACGCCCCTCCCCGGTGCGGCCGCCACGGCGGACAGTTGCGCCCGTAAATCATAAACCATGAGCCGTGACAAGAGAGGCTCTCTTGTCACGGCTCATGGTTTATGATTTACGGGTCAGCGCGCTCACCCGCCGTTGTCGCTGCCGCGCGTCTGCCGTTGAAACTGTCTGAGCACTTCCCCGCGCGTCTTGCCGTGCAGCTCGCCGTCGAGGCGCGAGAGCGCGACCGAGACCACATCACGGTGGTGGACTTCCGCACGACCGCCCTCGCGCATCACTTCGAGCCAGAGGCGGTGGATGAGACCCACATTCTCCTCCGAAAGCTCCGGCGCGTGCGCGGCGCTTGCGCGTCTCCTCAACGTCGAGGCAGTGTGCGCCGAGCAGTAGGAGCGGAGCGGCCGCCAACAGGAGCACCGTCCCGCAGACCACCAGTATGTGCCCGCCCTCGCGCGACCCTTCGGCCCAACCGGCGGCGCTCAACACCATCCCTAAGAAGACTGTGATGAGGCCGCCGCCCAGACCCAACGACTCAAGCGTCTTCAGGCACGTCCAGCCGCCCTTCGGCGTCCACGGTCGCGGCTTGAGGTCGAGCCGGCCCGCCGCATGGTCTACCTTTCGCATGACAATCTCTCTGCTCACGTTCTCCATCCTTTTCTGTGCGCACGACAAGAAGGGCGCGAGAGCAAGACATCTGCTCTCGCGCCGATGTTTCGACGCCGTGGGCGACTTCGGCAGACAAGTTATCAACCGACGAATTGTACGAACCGGGGCGTAAAGGTGGGGTAAAGAGTTTATAAAGACTTCATAAAGGCGAGCGCGTCAGGGGCCGGGGTCGAAGCGGTAGCCGATCCAAGGCTCCGTGAGGATGTAGCGCGGCTCGGCGGGGTTCGGCTCGATCTTCTTGCGAAGCTGCCCGACGAAGACTCTCAGGTACTCTGTCTGCTCGACGCTGTCGCCGCCCCACACGGCGGCCAGCAGCGCGCGGTGCGTGACGACGCGACCGGCGTTGCGCAGGAGGTAGACGAGCAGGTCGTACTCCTTCGGCGTGAGATGTATTTCACGGCCGCCGACGCGGACGCTGCGCACAAGAAGGTCGGCGCGGAAGTCGCCCGCTTCGAGCACACCCGGCTCGGCACCCTCACGCACTTCGGGCGCGCGACGCAGCGCCGCACGGATGCGCGCCAGCAGCTCGTCCATCCCGAACGGCTTCGTGACGTAGTCGTCGGCCCCGGCGTCGAGCGCCTCAACCTTCGTGCGCTCCTCGCCACGGACGGAGAGCACGACGATGGGCACCTGCGAGACGCGGCGCAAACGCCGGCAGAGTTCGAGCCCGTCGGTCTCGGGCATCGAGAGGTCTGTGAGCACGAGGTCGGGCGGCCAGTCGCCGAAGGTCTGGAGCGCCGCGTTGCCGTCGGCCGCCACGCGCACGTCGTAACCGTGCGAGGTCAACCCCGTCCGCAGCACGCGCGTGAGCTGCGGCTCGTCGTCAACCACAAGGATGCGCCGCCTCTCGCTCATCTCGTCTCTTCACCCGTGGGGAGCGTGACGACCACGCGGCAGCCGCGCCCCTCCCGGCCGTCTTCGATCCGGATTCGACCGCCGTGCGCTTCGACGATGCCGCGCGCGATGGCGAGCCCCATTCCTGTCCCCGTCGGCGCACCGCGCGCCGCGGCGTCTCCGTCGCGCATCGCGCGAAAGAACTTGTCGAAGACGCGCTCGCGCAGTTGCGAGGGGACGCCGCCGCCCTCGTCCTCGACCGAGAGGCTGAGCGAGCCGCCCGCGTCTGCTTCGGCCGAGACGCGGACGGGCGTGCCGGCCGGCGAATACTTGGCGGCGTTGTCAACGAGCGTGTAGACGACCTCGGAGACGGCGCGCGCGTCAACGTGCGCGGGCGGCAACCCTTCGGCGAGCGTGACCTCGACCGTGCGTCCGCGCACGAGCGGCGCGGCGCGCTCAAGGGCCGCGGCGACAATCTCGCCGACCGGCGAGCTGCGCCTGCGCAGGTGCAGCTCGCCGGCCTCGATGCGCGCCATCTCGACCAAGCCTTCGACGAAGCGATTGAGCCGGTCGGCCTCTTCATCAATCACTTCGAGCATCTCGCGTCGCCCCTCAAGCCCGAGCGCCTCCGTGCCTGCGGCGCCCGCGCGCAACTCGTCGAGCAGCGTCGTGGCCGAAGCCTTGATGGCCGTGAGCGGCGTGCGCAGGTCGTGTGTGACGGCGTCGAGCAGCGCCGACTTCAGGCGTTCGCTCTGCTTGAGCGCCTCGGCGTGGCTCGCGCGCTCGAACGCTTCGCGCAGCTCGCCATAGAGCCGTTCAATCTCGCGCCGCCCGGCCTCTGCCTCCTCCGCGCGTCGCTTGACGCGCACGGAGAGTTGGCCGGCGGTGACGGCCGTGATGAGGAACGCGGCCAGCGCGACCCAGTCGTCGGGGTCGTCAATGGTGAAAGTGTGAACGGGCGGGAGGAAGAAGAAGTTGAAGCAGAGCACGCCGAGCGCAGAGGCGACGAGCGCCGGGCGGCTCCCCCACAGCGCCGCGACGAAGAGCACCACGAGCAGCAGCGCCAGCGCAACGGTCGTCGGATTTATCTGCCCGCCGAAGGACTTGAGCAGCAGGGTCGCCGCCGCGACGCCGAGCACGGCCAGCACGTACCCGGCCGCCCTCTCCCGAAGAAAGAGATGAAGGCGGAAGGATGAAGGATGAATGTTAGAAAGGCTCTTCTTATTCATCCTTCATCCTTCCGCCTTCATCCTGACAGCATCACCCCCCGACGTGGACGGCGGGGCGCAGCTCCGGGTCGTCTTCGACTTGGCGGAGCACCTCGTGGGTGGTGGGCGCGGTGTCGCCCTCGCC
>JBJMGQ010000197.1:0-7535 GCA_045807845.1 Pyrinomonadaceae bacterium
AGTGAAGCGGCGTCTCGTACCAGTCCATCCAATGCTGCCAGGGCCGGAGCTGTTCGAGCGACTCCTGCAAAGCCTCCCAGAAGGCCGCCCCGTCGCCCGCCTGGAGCGGGCGCAGAAGTATCCGCTCGCCGACGATGCGGTCAGGCAACTCCAGCAGCAGCAGCGGGTCTTTGGAAATGTCTGCCATACTCTCTCCTGAACTATTTACCTCTCACATAATTCATCACGCGCCCTCAACCATCCACCGGGCGTGAATCGTGCAGCCTGCGCCAGCGTGGCGCTCGTGGCATAGGTCACAGGATCAAAGAAGAAGGGTGAGCCCCCGAGGAGACCCCCGAAGTTAGTGGCATTCAGTCCTGACAAGCTCTAATTTTACACCACCCGCTTCCCTTCCCTTCTCCGGTGCGGGCACGCCCCGGTCTCGTGGTGCATCCGGTGACATCGGCGGGGAAGTCCTGCCGCGTGATGCCCGCCAGCTCCACGAGGCGGTCTATCAGCCCCCGCGCGGTCTGCTTAGTGGCCTCGCTGATATGATCTTCGGTGAAGATGTAGCCGCGCAGTTTGTTGGCGGTGGAGCAGTAGACGTTCGGGAGTTTTCGCGGCGCGGCCGTCTTACTATTGCTCTGCATCGCTGAAACTCCTTTCGGTGGTGTGGCGGGGCTCGTGTCAACTTTCCGCGGGAGCTGTTGGAATTCTGTATCTGAATCATGTGTTTCACCTCCGACGATGTAATCTGAAAAGAATTCTAGTAGGCTGCTATCTTTGTCGTTAACGAAAGCGTTGTCGGGGTGCTAAATTTCCGTTGTTCAACATCAGGCACCGCGCTAGACTTTCGCCTATGGCAAAGACTGAACTTACTTCATCGCAAGCGGCTGAGCGGTTGAGCATGACGCACTCCACAGTTAGGGCGTGGTGCAATCGAGGTCTGTTCCCAACTGCGACGAGGCATGAGACGCCGGCCGGGTCGTACTGGACAATCGCAGAGAGCGATGTGAAAGACTTCAAGCCACCCCAACCCGGGCGGCCCCCAAAGTCGAAGGCCAATGGAGCAGCCACAAAGAAGGGTGGAAAGAAATGACCGGTGAAGAGATGGAGCGCGCCATCGAGTTTCTTTTACAGAATCAGGCCACGCTTGAGCAGCGCGTCGAGCAGACGCAGGCGCAGCTTTCACAGACGCAGGGACAACTCGGGCAGGTGGTCGAATCCATCGCCGAGCTAAACCGCGTCGTGACGATGCAGTCCACATCACAAGGCTCGCTTAATGAGATGTTGACGCGAGCCATTACGGGACTGGCAGAGGCTCAGACGAAGACAGAGGCGAAGGTTGACCGGCTCGCAGGTGTGGTGGAGAAGCTCATCGAGCGCCTGTCGCCGTAAACACCTGTCCTCTATATGTTTCAAGAAAATTGCAGATGAATTTACTCCTCGGATTTGTTACCGCCTTGGCTGACGCTCTGCCTGAGCCCGTCCGCGGAAAGGATGAGTGATGGCCAAGGTGGGAGCTATAGTTCTTATCCTCGGACTCGTCGGGCACTTCTCGTCGCAACTCTAACGGTGGTGATTCGCGGGCAACGTAAAGTGCGATTCTTCAAAAGGCAGACGTAAAGCGCGGTAGCCTCTCCTGCCGCCCATTGCTAGCCATTCTATAATAGGTGTAATGGCTAAATTAACAGACATAGCAACTCAAAAGGCGGAAATTAACCTTCGCGAGCTGTCATTTTTGTGATATAAGCGCAAAATATGGCAGCCACGTTATCAGTTGACACCCCATTCAGTATTTCACCGAACCCTAATTCCCTCTACGTCACCCCTTCTCTACGTGCGGTAATCGCCAAGGCACGCTTCACAATCGACAAGCGACAGGGTCTAACGTGCGCGGCGCTCGGGGACGTAGGCCTAGGAAAATCAACGGTTTTGCGCTACCTCTACGGTGAGTATGCGGCCAAAGATAATGTCATCACCACCCTCATCCCAACGCCTAAGTTCCCTTCCATCTTCGGGATGCTCAAGTATATCTGCTCGGACTTTGAAATTGATCCCAAGCGGAGCTTCGTGGTACAGCAGGACGCGCTCCAAGAGTTTCTGCTGGAGCAGTACCAAGCGGACAAGAACGTCGTGCTTTTCATCGACGAGGCGCAGCTCCTCAACAACGAACAGTTGGAGCTCATCCGCGGGCTGCTCAACTTCGAGACTGACAAGCATAAGCTCATCCAGATAGCGCTGGCCGGGCAGTTGGAGTTACGTGATAAGCTCAACACAGAGAAGAATAAGGCGCTCTACTCACGCATCTCTACTTACTCAGTCCTAGACCCGCTGACGGCCGACGAGACCGCGGCCATGATTGAGCACCGTTGCGACTTCGCCGGTATCAAAAACCCCTTCACCAAGGAGGCAATGGAGGCCGTCTACATCAAATCCAAAGGAATCCCCCGCTCGATCCTGAAAGTCTGCGCGCTCGCCTACGAGATGATGCAAATGGCTGGCGATAGGGAGATAGACCCTGATTACATTGAGGATACGGTTGGCGAGGTAGCTGTATGAGTAGATTCGCCAAACTGGTCAACGCACAGGCTGCGCGGGAACAGGAAGCGCCGCATGAGCCTCAAGGGCGGCCACCCTTAAGCCATGCCGCTGAGAAGCAAGAACCTGCTACCTCAAGCGGCAGAAAATCTACCCCGGTAGCTCCCCCTGTAGTCACCCCGGTAATTATCCCTGCAACTACCCCGGTAAATACCGGGGCAACTACCCCGGTAGAGAATATCAACGAGCCGTCGCGGGAATTATCACGTACCTCGCCCCAGTATCTCGACGCGACACACACGGCCTCGGAGCAACGAATCTACTCGGTCATGTATCGAGAGACAGTCAGTCGAGGCGTCCGTGAGCGCCACTTCGGCCCCAAGGAGCTGTGTGAGAAGACAGGCATCCGCTCGGACAGGACGATTAGGACTGCGCTCGACGGGCTCATCGCGAAACTGTCTGTGGAGATCGTCTCACACTTCAACGGTAGCCCTCTCGGGCCTCGCTACCGAGTATTCGAGCCGAAGGAGATTGCAGGCAGGCGAAACAGTGCCGGAATCGAGATAGATCCACAGAGCAAAAGAATGATTACCCCGGTAGCTACCCCGGTAACTGCCGGGGTAGCTACCGGGGACAAAACTTACAGGGGTACCGGGGTAGAAACTACCGGGGTTACCGGGGTAGAAATTGCAGGGGTCTCTAATAAATATATAAATGATATTGGAGGAAGCAGGGAAAGCGCCGCAGGCTCATCATCAAATTCCACCACCCGCGGTGATGATGAGGCTTACGCCGTTCTGCTCTCGCAGCTCAAGCAGGCGGTGAGGGATGTCACGGGTAGGGAATCATCGGCGGCCGAGGCCGAGCGGTGGGGTGATCTCGCTGACCTGCTCGTCATGGAGTTGAAAATTGCCGCTGGCAGAACTGGCAGCGTGTCGAGCGTGCCGGCGTTCCTAACAGAGCATCTCCGGCGCAGACTGTGGAAGAAAGAGAAGCGGCAGCTCGAAGAAGAAGGGAAGCCGGCGACAGGTGAGCAAGAGGCTGACGCCAGGGCCGACGCTACGAAGTGCCCGGACTGTTTCGGCACGGGTATGTGGTACCCGGAGGGCTTTGAGAAGGGTGTGTCCAAGTGCAGGCACGAAAAGCTCAGGGCGGCGAGCTAACTTTGGAAGACTCAAAAACGGCATTTATCACCTGTCTTAAAGAAGTGACAAGTGAAGGGAGCAAGGGTTGAGCGCTGAGCAGAAATGGCCTGCCGTTTTGTGGATCGTGCGTCACGGAGAGAGCGCGGGCAACGTCGCGCGTGATGCGGCGGAGGCCGCGGGGCAAGCTCTGATAGACATCAAGACGCGTGATGTTGACGTGCCTCTCTCGCCGCTAGGCGTTCGCCAAGCGGCGGCGCTCGGCCAGTGGTTTCGGCAACTTCCCTCCGGAGAACGGCCGACGGTCGTACTCACATCGCCCTATCTACGGGCGCGAGAGACGGCGCGTCTGGCCCTAGAGACGGCCGGCATCGGCCGTGACGAGATTACGTTCACGACCGATGAGCGTCTGCGCGAAAAAGAGTTCGGCGTCCTCGACCGACTGACGCGGTACGGGATTCAGGAGAAGTTCCCGGAACTGGCCGAGGCGCGCACGGCGCTCGGGAAGTTCTACTTTCGGCCACCCGGCGGTGAGAGCTGGTGCGACGTGATTCTGCGCCTGCGAAGCGTCATCGACACGGTCACGCGCGACCACCGCAGCGAGCGCGTGCTGATTGTCAGTCATCAGGTCGTCGTCAACTGTTTTCGCTATCTGCTTGAGCGAATGACCGAAGAGCAGATTCTGGCCCTTGACGCCGCGAAGGAGATTGCCAACTGCTCCGTGACTTCTTACGAGTTCAACCCGCAGGCGGGACGCCGCGGCAAACTTCAACTACAACTCTATAACTTCGTCGCACCGCTCGAAGAGGCCGGCGCGCCCGTCACCACGAAACCCGATGTCCCGGTCGCCCCGAAATAGAGGCGAGGGGCCGGAGGGCAAGGGGCAGCCTGAAAGTAAAGACCGTCCGCGCGCTCCTATGAAACGAACCCGGAAACCCGAACCTCAACCTCTCCTTGTCTCTCCCGCGCTCCTACGCCGGATGCCTTTGCCGTGGCCGGATGAAGGGGGCGATAAGGAGGAGCGGGGGCGCGTGCTCATCGTGGGTGGAGCGACGGAGATGCCGGGGGCAGTCATCCTCGCGGCAACGGCCGCGCTGCGTGCGGGCGCGGGTAAGTTGCAGATCGCGACGTGCCGGAGCATCGCCCGTGCGGTGGCGGTCGCCGTGCCGGAGGCGCGCGTCTTCGCTCTACCGGAGACGAGGGCGGGGGCGGTCGCCGTCTCGGGGGCCGACGAGATCAGCAGACGCGCGAAGGAAGTGAACGCCGTTCTGATCGGGCCGGGAATGACTGACTTAGGCGCGGCAGCGCGTCTGGTGCGAAAGGTGCTGCCGCAAATCGGCAAAGCTGTCGTCGTCCTGGACGCGGCGGCGCTCTCCTGTTTTACGGAGACGCCACGGTGCCTGCACGACCTCGACTGCAAAGCAGTATTGACGCCGCACGCGGGGGAGATGGCGACGATGCTCGGCGTCGATAAAAGCGCGGTCGTGCGCGAACCGCTGAAAACGGCGCGGGAGGCGGCGCGGAACCTGCGCGCCGTCGTCGCGCTCAAAGGCGCAGAGACGCACATCGTCGCGCACGGCGTCCGACAGAGTTACTGCAACCGCGCCGGCAACGTCGGCCTCGCCACGTCCGGCTCTGGCGACACGCTCTCCGGCCTCATCACCGGACTGGCCGCGCGCGGCGCGACGCCTTTGCAGGCCGCGGTCTGGGGCGTCTACCTGCACGCGTGCGCTGGCGACGCGCTGGCGAAACGTATGGGTCAACTGGGGTATCTGGCGCGCGAGTTAGGGGCGGAGGTGCCCGCGCTGATGTCGAAACTGGAAGTGCGAAAGAAGTGATGTGAAATTGACGGCAGCAACACAAACACCTTCCGAGGCAGGCGCGTAATCTTCTCGGCCGACATCTAGGCGCGGCAAACTGCGGGATGCTCCAGCCACATGAACAGCCACGGCCACGCTAGTTAGATATGAAGAAAGGGCAGTGCGTGAGACACATTGTGCTCGTCCTGTTATTTGCACTCACGGCCGCCTCCCCGGCGTGGGCGCAGGAGGTCTCCGCGGTCGAAGTGCAGATCGAGCGCCTGCGTGCGCAGCTGAGAGACGTGACGGAGCGTGAGTCCCAACTCCAAGATCGCGCCGCTCGGCTCGACGAAGACCTCCGGCCTGAGAACGTCGAGCGGAGCGTCGCCGCCGTCGGCACCACGGACGCCGCGGCGTTGAGGGCAGGGCGCCGCGAGCAGCTAGAGAAGGAGAAGGCCGACGTTGCCGGACAGCTCTCGGAGGTCTCTGCAAAGCGCACGAGGCTGGAGGCGGAGATTGCGGCTGCGGAGGCAGAGGCCGTGAGGCTGAAGGCCGCGGCGCTAGCGCCGAAGGAGGCCGCCCCGAAGAACACGCCGGCCGCCGCGCCGGTCGCCATCAAACCGGCGCCGGCCTTGAGGAGAAGAGCCCCGGTGAGGAAGAGTCCGCGCCGCAGGAGCCACAAGCCGCCGCGGCACATATAGTGCGGCCCGCCGCGCCCGTGCAAAATCAGCGCGGCAACAGGTCGTGTCTAAAAGAGAGAATGGAAGTAAGAGATGAAACTTCTTCACGCGCTGCTTTCCGTCCTGTTTTTAGTAACGGCTGCCACCGCGCAGACGGGATCGAAGCCTCGCCCCTCGGGGCTCACCGGCGCCTGCGAGATACCTACCCGCTATCTCGCCCTGCTGGTGCTGTCGATTTGTTGTTCGATGGGGCTCGCCCATTCAGCCCAAGCCCAATCCAAAATCGAGCTGCAAACATGTGCTGACCTGAAGATCACTAAGAGACAGTACGGGGCGCTGGTGGTAGAGACCGCGACCTGCGTCGACCCGACCAAGACCTTTCAGCCCAAAGGGACTCTGCGGAACGTCAACATCGTGGCGACCTTCCCGGCCGTGCCCACGGGCGCACGCATCACTTTCCTCGTGACGGAAACGGACGCCGACGGCGAGGACGTTCAATACGTCGATTACACCGCATCTCCGCAACACACCACGGCCTACGCCCAACTGACCATCAACAAGCCGGGCAAGTATTTCGTGCGCATGGCGAACTACTTCGACAAGTCTAAGGTGTGGGCGACGGCCGGCTTCACCGTCGGCGAGGACGCGGTCGGGGCACGGGCAGCCGGTAATATGGCCGCCGGTCAGGGCAAGGTCACCATCTGCAAAGAGGTTGACGACGACTGGAAGTGCGTCGGGCAGTCGAGCCAGTGGGCGGCGAACACGCCCTTCAACGTCCTGTTCGAGAACCCATCTCCGGCCGGGGTGGATTTCATCGGCATCGTCTTTTACAGGCGCGGCGCCGACGGCAAAGACGTTGAATTCGTTAACGAGTACCAGCAGAACATCGGCATGGACAGCCGGAGGTACGCGACCGTCGGCGACGAACTGAAGCTGCCGGCAGGCGCATACAGCGTGTACGTCATCGCGTGGGGGAAACGCGAGGTGACGGAACACCGCGGAAACTTAGACGAGTATTTCGCGAAGACGGTGCTGACGGTAAAGTGAGCATCAAGGTGCCCGTTCCGTGAGCGTGTGCTCGATGCGGCGGTCGGGGATGAGCCACATGACCGCGACCAAGACGTAGAGCGCGCAGGCGAGCCACGAACTCACGAACGAGAGCGGGATGGCCGCGGCGTAAAACGCCACCGACACCTTGCCCTTGAAGTCCTTGCCCAGCGCCTTCGCTATGGCCGAATCACTACCGTGGTATGAGATGAGGACGCGGGTGAGGATAAAGTAAGCTACCGCGGCGAAGAGCAACACGACGCCGTAGGAGGCGACGGGCCAAGCGGCGAAGTGGTTCTCGCCCATCCAGCCGGTGACGAAAGGGATGAGCGACAGCCAGAACAGCA
>JBJMGQ010000198.1:0-18061 GCA_045807845.1 Pyrinomonadaceae bacterium
ACACGACGACGGAAGACTCGTTTTACTTAAAGGGTCAGAGCACAGCGTACCCGACGGCGCTCGTGGACTTCGACGGCAACGAGCGCGCCTCGATACATCTGCGCGACAGCGACCTCAACCTCGTCCACATCCTCCTGCAACAGCTCAAGCGCGAAGACCTCTCGAAGCCCCTGCGGCGCGCGGCGACCGACGCCCTCTTCGCCACGCTCGACCGCCGCCGCGCCGTCTGGCAGCACACGCTCGAAGAGATGCGCGCGGAGCTGGGCGCACTGCATCGACTCATCGAGCGCCAGAGCGCGCTCGTCGCCGCGCAGCCGAAGAAATTTACGAAGGAGGACGCCGACGCCGGTCGCGACCGCGATGCTAAACGCGAGTTCGCGCGGCTCGACTCTTGGACGACCGACGAGCGCGAGTACACCGCATACTTACAGACGCTCGCCAACCTCCTCGCGCTCGACCCCGCGCGCCTGAACCCTTCGGCCGTCCGCATCGAAGACCTCATCCCGAAGGGCGCGATGGGCGACCACAACACGCTCTACGAGTTGCAGAACTACGTCGCAGGCCCCGCGGACGGCGGCCTCGTGCTCGCGCCCGACGGCTCGCTCGACATGGCACGGAGCTTCCGGCGCGTTGACTACTTCTCGCTGCTCGGCGGTATCAGCGTCCGCAACAACGTGCAGCCCTCCGTCGAGAATCGTCCCATCGATTTCGTCGCCGTCCGCATCCCTGAAGAGGCTCTGCGCGGCGCACTGGGCGCGGACGAGCGGCCCGACCAAGCCATCTGGCTCTACGCCGCTCCCGACCGGCAGGCGCTCATCCTCTCGCGCGAGGAAGGTAGTCAACTTAAACTGCGCTACCTCCCCGTCGCGAACCTCAAACAGTCGGCCGACGGCCGTGTCACCTTCGAGCGCACGGGCTGGCGCGCGGGGCTGCCGCTCAAGCTCTGGGAGGAGGCGCGCCTGACGCCGGCGAGCGGCGAAGACCGAGGCCGCTGGCTCGGGGCTTGGCACACAGACCTCGAATGGCTGCGCGCCACACATCTGACGCATTACTCGAACGGCGTCGTCGGCCTGCACGAGCAGTTGGCGCGTCACATAGTCGAGGGCACGAACGACTCGGCCGCGAATCTCTCGGAGGACGAGCGACTCATCCGGCGCTACCGGCTGCGCCAGCGCGTGCTGGTCGAGACCGACCTGCTCATCCTCGCCAACGACCACTGGAACTTCGACGTGCGCGGCTTCAACCCCGGCGGCAATCACGGCTCCTTCTTCCGCATCTCGACGCACTCGACATTCATGCTCGCGGGCGGCGACTCGACGCGCATCCCGCGCGGCCTCGCCATCGAGGAGCCCTACGATTCTCTGAGCCTGATGCCGACGCTGCTCACGCTCACCGGCCAGCTCGAAGACGGCGAGCGCCCCGTCCCCGTCCTCTGGCGCCGCGGCTTCCGGGCCTTCCCCGGCCGCGTCGTCCGCGAACTTTTTGAAGCGCCGACGGACTCCGCTCCCGTCGCCGACACCACGACGCCGGAGGCCAGACCTTGAGCGTCACCAGCGAAAGAGACGAGGCCGCGCGCGCCCGCGAGATCGGCCGCGAAGACCTCTTTGAGGCGGAGATACATATCACCGCCGACACGGGCGAGTCCGGCTCGAAACGTCGCGGCTGGGTTTTCTACCTTCACATCCTCGCCTTCCTCTTCGGCGCGACGCTCCTCGTTCTGCTCATCCGCGCCGTCGGCGTCGAGCCCATCTTTCAGGCGCTCGGCCAGATACAATACGGCTTCCTCATCCTGCTCGGCCTCGCCGGTGTGCGCCATGCGATGCGCACCTTCTCGATGCGCATCGCGGTCGCGCGCGAGCACCGCCGCTTCAACTTCTGGCAGGCGTTCACGACGCGACTCGCAGGCGAGACTATCAGCTTCTTTACCTTCACCGGCCCCGTCCTCGGCGAGGCGACGAAGGCGGCGCTGCTGCGCAAGCGCGTGCCGCTCCCGGCCGCCGTGCAGGCGCTCGCGGTTGACAACCTGCTCTACAATCTCTCGGTCGCCGTCTTCATCTCTAGCGGCGCGCTCGTGATGCTCCTCACCTACGACCTGCCCGTCGGCGCGCGACTGCCTTTGATGGGCATCGCCGCGGGCATGGCGCTCGTCATCGCGCTCGTCGCGGCGGCCGTGCTGAGCGACGTGATGCCTGTGACGGCGGCCGTCGATTTCTTCATCCGCCGCGGTTGGAAGGCGAAGTGGTTTGCGTCCAAGCGCAAGCACTTTCATCAGGTCGAGGAGAACGTCTACGACTTCTACAAGCAGAGGCCGAAGACCTTCTTTACCATGCTCGCGTGCGACTTCCTCTCGCACGCGACGACCGTGGGCGAGGTGGCGGCCGTGCTCTGGATGCTCGGCTTTGGCCCCGGCTTCGGCGTGTCGTACATTATCGATTCGTTGACGAAGGTCATTAACCTCGTCTTCAGCTTCGTACCCGCGACCATCGGCGTCTACGAGGGCGGCACGGGCTTCATCCTGCACACGCTCGGCTATGCGGTGGCGACGGGTCTGACCATCGGCATCGTGCGCAAGGCGAGCATGATCGTGTGGGCGCTCGTCGGGCTCATGATGCTCATCCGGCACACGGCGCCCGACGCCCTGCGGAAGGCCATGGAGCGCAACCCGCGACTGCGAGAAGTTATGGACAATCTGGTTCTCTCCAACATGACGCACCGGCCGGCGCGCACCTTCGTCAGTATTCTCGGTGTGGCCGTCGGCGTGCTGCTGGTCGCCTTCACCGTCGGGCTCGCGCACGGCGTCCTGCGCGAGCGCGGGCGGCGCGAGTCAGAGGTCGGCGCCGAGATCATGATGCGCGCCGCGGGCACGACCGGCTTTGGCACGCAGCGCTTTGCGATGCCCGTCTCGCGCGCCGCCGAGGTCGCGCGTCTCCCCGGCGTGCGCGGCGCGTGCCCGGCCGCGCAGACCACCGACACGAGCGACACGGGCTTCGGCATGCGCGTCATCGACGGCATCGACTTCGACTGCTACTCGCGGCTCTCCGGCCTCCACATCGTCGAGGGCGGCGCGCCCGTGCGCGGCGACGAGGCCATCGTGGACTCGGTCTGGAAGGAGCAGCGGAAGGCGAAGCTCGGCGACCCCATCAAACTCTTCGGGCGCGACTTCAAGCTCGTCGGCGTCTACGAGCCCCCCGGGGGCGCGCGCATCAAAATCCCTCTGGCGACGATGCAGGAGAACATGGGCGTTGAAGACGGCGCCTTCTGCACGACCGTGCTCGTCTCCGTCAACAATCCGGCCGAGCAGGAGACGGCGGCCGAGCGCATCCACGCCGCTTTCCCCGAAGACCAGATTATCTTCACGCGCGACCTGCCCGAACTCTACGCGTCGAGCGTGCCCGCGCTCGACGTGTTCATCGACGTAGTCGTCGGCGTCTCGGCCGTCATCAGCATGCTCGTCATCCTGCTCGC
Source organism: Pyrinomonadaceae bacterium (assembly GCA_045807845.1). Lineage (GTDB taxonomy): Bacteria > Acidobacteriota > Blastocatellia > Pyrinomonadales > Pyrinomonadaceae > QHXN01. The sequence goes on from JBJMGQ010000198.1 coordinate 3,466, forward strand.
GATGTACACGACCGTCACCGAGCGGACGCGCCAGATAGGCGTGATGAAGTCTTTGGGCATGTCGAACGCGGGCGTGGCGTGGGTCATCGAGCAGGAGGCGCTGGCCGTCAGCGTGCTCGGCGTTCTGCTCGGCGTAGTGCTGACGCTCGCGGCGCGTTTCGTCGTGATGCGCACGACGACGCTCACCATCGACATCGAGCCGCGATGGCTCTTCGTCTCGCTCGGCATCGGTTTGCTCGGCGGCACGCTCGGCGCGCTCTACCCGGCCCTGCGCGCCGCGCGACAAGACCCGGTTGACGCGCTCAGTTACGAATAAGAGGAAAAGGAGTTTTCCGCTCTGCTTACTCGCCTTCGTTACGGCGCCGGGGCGGGGCGAGGCCGACGCGCACTTCTCTCTGCGCGCGCGCCATGAAAGCTTCGATGTCTGCAATCGAGCGCGGAAGCGCGCCCGAGAGATTGCGGTAGCCGTCAGCGGTCACAACCACGTCGTCCTCGATTCTCACGCCGACGCTCTTATACTTCTCGAACGCGGGACGGACGGCCGCGATAAACTTCTCCATCTCGGGCGTCTTCGGCAGATTGTCGAGCGCGTCGGGCCGGACGTAGATACCGGGCTCGACCGTAAAGACCATCCCCACGTCCAACTTATCGTCGCCGCGCACGCTCACGTCGTGAACGTTCATCCCGAGCCAGTGCGAGGTGCCGTGCATGAACCAGACGCGGTTCTGCGCGAGACTGTTCCGGTCGGTGATAAGGCCGAGTCGCAACAGCCCATCCTTGATAACTTCAGCGGCGGCGTTGTGCACGTCGGAGAGATGCGCGCCCGGCTTGATGGCACGGAAGGCCGCCTCCTGCGCCGCGCGCACGATGTTGTAAACCTCTGCCTGCACGGGCGTGAACTTGCCCGAGACGGGGAACGTGCGCGTCACGTCGGCGCTGTAATGATCGTACTCGGCCGCGGCGTCCATCAGAAGAAGGTCGCCGGGTTTGACGCGACCCTGCGACTCCTCATAGTGCAGCGTCGTCGCGTTCGGGCCGCAGCCGACGATTGAAGGATAGCCCCAGTTGTCAGCGTTGCGACGCTTGTATGTGTAGTCCAGCTCGGCCTCGACCTCATACTCCCACTTCGCGCGCGAGGCGACGGCCTGCGCACGCTGATGACCCTCGATGCTGATGTCAACGGCGTGCTGCATGAGCCGCAGCTCGTACGGCGACTTGCGCTGCCTCATCTCCGCGAAGACTTCCCAAGCCGAGCGCACGCTCAATCCGCCCGAATCGCCGGCCCATGCGACCGAGTACGCACGCTCGCGCTCGTACTCGCGGTTGTGCTCGCCGCCCGTGAGCAGCAGATAGAGTGTGGCCTCGTTCTTCGACATCGCGGCGAGGAACGTATCGGACGGTGCCGGTCTCATGCTCGCGGGCGCAAGCATGACGGCCCCCGTCGCGGGACTGTACGCGCGGCGCGTGCGCACGGACTGCATGAAGGGCTCGAACTCTCGCGCGTCCCAAATCTCGTCGATGCCGGAGAGGGCGCGCGCCTCTTCGGGCGAGTACATATGCCCCGTCCAAGTCTCTGCCGCAGGGTTGCGCCGCGGCAGGAAAAGAATTTCGCGCGCAGTCCCCTCTGCGCCCCTGTACATGACGAGCGTCGCGCCCTGCTGCTTGAGCGCCGTCAGATAGTAGAGATTGTTCTCCTGCCGGAACTCATAATCAACGTCGTTCGTGTAGACGCGCGGCTCGGCGCTGAAAAGGACGAGCAGAGAGTCCGGCCCCAGCTTCGTCATCACGCGTTCGCGCCGCGAGCGCAGCTCCGCGTGTCGCTCCTCCTCCGTGAACGCGGGCGCCGGCGGTGCCTCACGAATGACCGGCGGCTCCGCCGCTCGCGCAGGCGTGGAGACGAATCCCGAGGGCAGCGCCGGCGCAAGGACGCAGACGCACAGCACCGTCATGATTGTCGTTCTGAATTTCAAAGCAACAACTCCTTAAGAACTTAAGAAAAAACTCAATATCCGACGGGCTCGCCGTAGTTGCGCGGGTCGCTGGCGCCGAGGCGCACGCCGGTCTGCTCCTCAATCATGATGCCCTGTGCGTCGCCCATGTAACGAGGCTTCTGCGTCAGGCGATGCCCACGCCCTTCGAGCGCGCGGAAGGTGTCGGCGCTCAGACCGAAGGGCTCGTAGGCGATCTCGTCCGGCAGCCATTGGTGATGGATGCGCGGCGCGTCGATGGCCTGCTGGATGTTCATGTCGAAGTCGATGATGTTGGTGATGACTTGCAGGACGGTGTTGATGATGGTGGGGCCGCCCGGGCTCCCGACGGCAAACCAGAGCGAGCCGTCCGGCCGAAGCACGAAGGTCGGCGTCATGGCCGAGAGCGGGCGCTTGCGCGGCGCGACCGAGTTACGCTCGCCCTGTATGAGCCCGTAGGCGTTGGGCGTGCCCGGCTTCGCGGCGAAGTCGTCCATCTCGTCGTTCATGAGAACTCCCGTGCCCTTCATCACCACCTTCGAGCCGTAGCTGTCGTTCAAGGTGTAAGTGTTCGACACGCAGTTGCCCTCGGCGTCTACGACCGTGAAGTGCGTCGTCTCTTCCGACTCGGCGCCCGCCGGTCGGCCGGCCTTGACCTCCTCGCTCGTCGAGGCGCGTTCTTGTTTGATTCCTTTGCGTAGACGCTCGGCGTAAGACTTATCAATCAACCCGGCTACGGGGACGTTGACGAAGTCTGCGTCGCCCATGTACTCGGCGCGGTCGGCAAAGGCGCGGCGCATGGCTTCCGTCTCGACGTGGTAACGCTCGGAGCTGGTGGCGCCCATGTGGCGCAGGTCGAAGCCTTCGAGGATGTTGAGCATCTCGATGAGCACCGCGCCGCCCGACGAAGGCGGCGGCATCGAGATAACTTCAAAGCCGCGATAGGTCGTGCGCAGAGGCACGCGCTCCTTCGCGACGTAGTTCTTCATGTCTTCGAGCGTGATGAGACCGTCGTGCGCGCGCATGTCTTCGACGATGAGACGTGCCGTGCGCCCTTCGTAAAACTCGCGCGCGCCGAGACGTTGGATGCGCGCGAAGGTCGCGGCCAGCTCGGGCTGCCGCCAGACTTCTCCCTCGTTGAGAAAGCGCCCGCGGTTGTTATAAATCTTCGCCGACTCAGCGTAGGGCGCGAACTCCTTCGCGTTGGCCTTGAGCGAGCGCGCGAGGCCGTAAGAGAGCGGGAAGCCTTCGGCCGCGAGACGGCGCGCGGGCTCGACCAGTTGAGCCCAAGTCAACTTACCGGAGCCGTACTTCTTCAAAGCCAGCTCCATCCCCGCGACCGTGCCGGGCACGCCCGACGCGCGGTAGCCGACGAGCGAGCCGCCCTCGCCCTTCTTCGGCTCGCCGCTCGCGTCGAGGTACACGTCGTGGTGCGCGGCGGCCGGCGCCATCTCTCGGTAGTCGATGGCGGTCGTGCGCCCGTCGCGCAGACGTATCATCATAAAGCCGCCGCCGCCGATGTTGCCCGCCGCAGGGTAGGTCACGTTCAGCGCGAACGCGACCGCGATGGCCGCGTCCACGGCGTTGCCGCCGCGCTTGAGAACATCGACGCCCGCCTGCGATGCCAGCCTGCTCGTCGAAGCGATCATGCCGTGCTGCGCACGCACCGGCTCGCGCGACGCAGCCCGCACGACGCCGCCTCCGTTCCCGACTTGCAGGAACGGCGCCGCGGGCGAGACGAAGAAGAGGAGGACGAGAAGCAGTCGGACGAGCATGTGTCTGGCAGTCATGGTTGGAATCTCACAGTTGTTTGATTGTCTGTTATCGCAACTCAAGTTCCATGTACAGAGTTCCTTCGACGGGGTTGAAGCGATAGGCGTCGATCTCTTTGAAGCCGAGCGAGCGATAGAGCGCGATGGCCGAGCGCATCGTGGGGAGCGTGTCGAGGCGCATGCGCTCGTAGCCTATCTCGCGCGCCGCGCCGACGATACTCTCCGCGAGCGTGCGGCCGAGCCCGGTGCTGCGAAAGGCGGGGCGCACGTACAGTCGCTTCATCTCGCAGACCGCTGCTTCAACCTTCCGCAGCGCGACGCAGCCCGCGGTCTCTTCCCCCTCGTAAGCAACTATCAGACGGCCCGACGGCGGCGCGTAATCGCCGGGGAGCGCGGCCAACTCCTGCCCGAAGTTCTGGAAGCAGAGGTCAACGCCGGTCGCGTCGGCGTACTCCTTGAAGAGTGCGCGCGCCTGCTCGACCTGTTCGCCTGTTTCGACGCCGGTCAGTCTCAAGTCCGCACCTCAGAGGCTCGCCACGAGCGCGGCCAGCAAGGCCCCGCGGCGCGCGACCGCGTCCGCCTGTATGTGCTCGTGCGCGGCGTGCGCGCCGTCGCCGTCCACGCCGAGCCCGTCGAGCACGGTCGCTCCGCACGCCGCGGCAAAGTTCCCGTCCGAAGCGCCGCCCACGCTCGCCTCGCCCAACTCGATGTCCAGTGATGCGGCCACCCGCTTAACCTTCTCGAAGAGCGCGGCCACGGCTTCGGTGCGCTCCATCGGTGGGCGGTTGATGCCGCCCGAGACGCGGAGCCGCGCGCGTTCGTCGAAGGGTTTCAAATCTCGTATCGCCTCTTGGACGCGTCGCGCCTCGGCATCACTGCTGAAGCGCACGTCGATTTCGGCGCGCGCCTCCGCTGGGACGACGTTGGCGGTTGTGCCGCCCGAGACGGTGCCCACGTTAACGGTTGTCCCTAGTTCCGGCCTTGCCAACGACGACGCTCGTTCTATCTGGCGCGCGATTTCGAGGACGGCGCTGATGCCCTTCTCCGGTTCGAGCCCCGCGTGCGCGGCGCGTCCCTCCACTTCGAGCGTGAAGAGTCCCGTCCCTTTGCGCGCCGTCTTGGCGCGACCGCCGGGTGCGGGCGGTTCGAGCACGAGGACGTACTCCGCGCGCCGCGACTCGCGCTCGACCAGCTCGCGCCCGCTGAAACTGCCGGACTCTTCGTCGCACGTCAGGAGCAGCACGACGGGTCGCCGCGGTCTAAGCGACAACTCTCCGCACGCGCTGACGGCTTCGAGCGCGACGGCGCAGGCGGCCTTCATGTCGTAGACACCGGGCGCGTAGATGCGCCCCTCCGTCTCGCGCCAAGGCCGCGCGTTGAGCGTCCCGCGCGGGTGGACGGTGTCCGTGTGGCCGAGCAGGAGCAAAGGCCGCTCGCCGGATGAAGGGTTGTCGAAGGCACGTAGAATGAAGTGCTCGCCGTAGCCGTCGGGCGCGCTGACGCGCTCGACCGAAGCGACGTTTGTGACGGACTTTGCTTCCTCTTCGAGAAGGTTAACGACCGCCGTGCTGCCATCACCGTCACCGGAAGGCGACTCTATCTCGCAGAGAGCGCGCGTGAGCGACAGAACACGGCCGCGCCTCTCCTCAAAGTGTCGGTGCAGGCGCGCGGCGTCGGAACTGTTCGGCTCGAAGGTCATCCGGGTTACTCAATGTGCGGAGAGTGTTTCGGTACGCACCGTCAGGCGTTCGACGAGGCCGCGTTTGATGTCGAAACCGATGCCGGGATTGTCGGGCGCGACAATCGTTCCCTGCGGTGTGACCGTGACCGGCGGGTCGATAATGTCCTCGGCCCAGTAACGCGAACTGGCAGACACGTCGCCGGGCAGTGTGAAGCCGCGTAGCGTCGCCATCGCGATGTTGTGCGCGCGGCCGATGCCTGACTCAAGCATCCCGCCGCACCAGACGGGGACGTTCGCTTTGCTGCACACGGCTTCGACGCGCGCGGCCTCTGCGTGCCCGCCGACGCGACCGAGCTTGAGGTTGACGATGCGGCACGCGCCCGTCTCAATCGCCTTGCGCGCGTCTTCGGCCGAGCGCACGGACTCGTCGAGACAGATGGGCGTCTTTATCTGCCGCTGCAACTTCGCATGGTCTTCGCGGTCGTCGTAGGCGAGCGGCTGCTCAATCATCATCAATCCGAACTCGTCGAGCGCGCGCAAGGTGGGCGCTTCTTCGAGCGTGTAGGCGGAGTTGGCATCAACCATCAAATGGATGTCTGGAAAGCGCGCGCGCACCTGCTCAACCACTTCCCTGTCCCACCCGGGCTTGATCTTAATCTTGATGCGCTGGTAGCCGGCGGCCAGCTCCTTCTCAATCTTTTCGAGAAGCTGTTCGGGCGTGTCCTGTATGCCGATGGAGACGCCGCACGGTATCTCGCGCCGCACGCCGCCGAGATGACGCCAGAGCGGGACGCCCAGACGCTTCGCCTCCAAGTCCCAGCAGGCCGTTTCAACCGACGCCTTCGCCATGCGGTTGCCGCGCGGGCGTCGCATCAGCTCGCCGACGCGACTCGCGCCCTCGACCTCCTGAGCCAGAACCATCGGCGCGAGGAAGAGTCGCGTCACCTCCCATGCCGAGTCGATCCACTCTTCGCTGTAGAAAGGCCCCTCGCCCGCCGTGCACTCGCCCCAGCCTTCGGCTCCGTCCGAGTCAACGACGCGGACGAGCATGATGCGGCGCTCGACGGTGCGGCCGAAACTTGTCTCGAAGAAGTGTACGAGGCGCAGGCGTATCTCGCGCAGCTCGATGGTGCGGATGTTCATGCGGGCCCAAGCTCCGAAGTGCGGACGATGCCGGAGAGTTTAGCGCGAGTAGAAGGTGAATTCAAAACAGTGCTATTGGGTCTGCTCCTTTTACCCACGGAGGGCACAAAGTACGCACGAAGGGCACCAAGGAGTTCAATCCTTTGTGCCCTTCGTTCATACCTCCGCGTCCTTTGTGGTTGAAGGATGTTCCGTCACTACCATCTTCAATCGGAGGCGGCGGCCTGCGTGATGTCGGGGCCGATGTGCTCGGTCGAGGCCGTCTCTTCGCCTTCGAGCGCCGCGTGCATGGTGTGCCAGGGGAGGCTGGCGCACTTGACGCGCGCGGGATAGTCGCGCACGCCCGCGAAGATTGTCAGGCGACCGAGGTGATTCGCCTCCGCCTCCTCGTCCAGCTCGCCCGTGACCATCCGGTGGAACTCATGGAAGAGCACCTGCACCTCTTCGCGCGTCTTGCCCTTGACGGCCTGCGTCATCATGCTCGCCGCCGCCTTCGAGATGGCGCAACCCGTCCCAACGAAGCTCAAGTCGCGCACCACGCCCTCGTCCATCAACATATAGACGGTGAGCTGGTCGCCGCACAGAGGGTTGAACCCCTCCGACACGCGGTTCGCCCCTTCGAGCTTCTGAAAGTTCCGCGGCTTCTTGTTGTGGTCAAGTATGACCTGCTGATACAGCTCGCTCAGTTCAGACATAAAATCAGTAGACAGTAGGCAGTAGGCAGTAGGCAGTAGAAAATCACTCATTCTACTGACTATTGACTATTCCTCTTCAGGCAAAGACTTCAATCACTTTCTGCACCGCGGCGACGAGGCTGTCAACCTCCGCCTTCGTGTTGTAGAAAGCGAAGGAGGCGCGCGCGGTGGCGGGCACATTAAAGTGCTTCATCACGGGCTGCGCGCAGTGGTGGCCGGCGCGGATGGCGATGCCCTCTTGATCGAGGATGGTGCCTACGTCGTGCGGATGCACCTCGTCGATGACGAAGGCCAGCACGCTCGCCTTCTCGCGCGCCGTGCCGATGATGCGGACGCCTTCGATGGCCGAGAGTTTCTCGGTGGCGTAACGGAGAAGCTCCCGCTCGTGCGCCTGCGCGGCCTCGCGGTCGATGCTGTTGAGATAATCAATCGCCGCGCCGAGCCCGATGGCCGAAGCGATGGCCGGTGTGCCCGCCTCGAACTTGTCGGGGATGGCCGCGTACGTGCTCCGCTCGAACGTGACCGTGCGAATCATCGAGCCGCCGCCGAGAAACGGGTTCATCTTCTCCAGAAACTCAGCCTTGCCGTAGAGGATGCCGCTGCCCGTCGGCGCAAACATCTTGTGGCCGGAGACGGCGTAGAAGTCGCAGTCCAAATCCTGCACGTCAACCTTCAGGTGCGGCGCGCCCTGCGCCCCGTCCACCAGCACGGGCACGCCGAGTTTGTGAGCGCGCGCGACAATCTCCTTAATCGGATTGACGGTGCCGAGTGAGTTCGAGACGTGGCCGACGCAGACGAGCTTCGTCCGCTCGTTCAAGAGCGCATCGAACTCGTCAAGTACAAGCTCGCCCGCGTCGTTCATCGGGATGACGCGCAGGCGCGCGCCCTTCTCTTCGCAGAGCATCTGCCACGGCACGAGGTTCGAGTGATGCTCCATCTCCGAGACGACTATCTCGTCGCCCTCGCCCACGAATTTGCGCCCGTAGCCGTGCATGACGAGGTTGACGCCCTCGGTCACGCCGCGCACGAAGATGCACTCGCGCGCCTCGCGCGCGTTGATGAAGCGGCGCACCTTCTCGCGCGCGCCCTCGTAGGCCGAGGTCGCCTTCTGGCTCAGGTAGTGGACGCCGCGGTGTATGTTCGAGTGCTCCTCGCGCAGATACTTCGACCCACGCTCGATGACGATGCGCGGCACCTGCGCCGACGCCGCGTTGTCGAGGTAGACCAAGGGCTTCCCGTTCACCGTCTGGCTGAGCACGGGAAAGTCTTCGCGAACGCGTTCGACATCCCAACCGGCGTTGGATTCAACCGCGGCGTCGTTCTCTTCGATTGTCTTCTCTGTCGCGATCATCTCTTCTATGCCTCAAGCCGCGCGTGCAGGCGGTTCAGAATCGCCTCGTCTAACTGCGCGCGGATGGACTCGTGTTTGATATTCCCGACTATCTCCTCGGCAAAGCCGTAGGTCAGGAGGTTGCGCGCGAGGTCGGGATGCAGGCCGCGGCTGAGGAGATAGAACAACTCCTCCTCTTCGAGCTGGCCTACGGTCGCGCCGTGCGCGCACTTCACGTCGTCGTTGTAGATTTCGAGCTGCGGCTTCGTATCCACGCGCGCATCCGTCGAGAGCAGAAGGTTCTTGTTGCTCTGCTGTGCGTCCGTTCCGCGCGCACCCTCGTGCACGTAGACGCGGCCGTTGAAGACCGCGCGCGACTTGCCGTCGAGGATGCCCTTGTAGTTCTGCCGGCTCGTGCAGTTCGGCTCGCGGTGGTCGATGAGCGAATGCGTGTCCGTATGCTGACCGTCGCCGACGATGTAGAGGCCGTCCACACGGCACTCGGCGCCCGGGCTCGTCAATGCGACCTCGATGTCGTGCCGCGACAGACGCGCACCCAGCGTTACGGTCGTCAACTCATACGCGCCATCTTTCGACACCTCAGCGCGGGTCGATGCAACGTGAAATGCACGGTCGCCCTCGTCCTGCACCTTGTAATGCGTCACGCGCGCGCCCTCGCCGACGAAGACTTCGACAACGGCGTCGGTGAAGTATTCGGCATCGCCCAAGGCCGCGTAAGACTCGATGACATCGAGCCGGCTGTTGCGCTCGGCAACGACCAGCACGCGCGGGAACGACGCGGCCTCCGACTCGCCCGGTGCCGTCAGGAAGAGCAACTGTACAGGCGCCTCGACCACGACTCCGGCGGGCACGCGCAGCAGCACGCCGCCGCCGTGGAAGGCCGTGTTGAGCGCAGTGAAGGCGTCGCTTCCCTCACCCGAAAGTCTGCCGAGATGCTCCCACAACAGTTCTGCCTGCTCGCCCGCGAGCGCCGCGCCGAGTTCTTGGGCAACGACCTCCTGCGGAATCGCTTCGAGGGAAGAATGCTCGGGGCTGTAGGCGCCGTTGACGAAGACGAGACGGCTGCGGCGTGCCTCCGCCGAGACGAACGGCTCGACAGCAGCACTTTCAAGCTCAACCTTCTCCTGCGCCGCGGGCCGGAACGGCTTGCGCGCGAGCGGCGCGACGTTCGTGTACTTCCATTCCTCTTCGTCCGTCGTCGGGATGCCCAACTCCTCGAAGCGCCCGAACGCGCCTTCGCGCAGACGTTCCATCCATGAAGGCTCGCCCGCGCGCGCGCCCGCGAACTCGCGGAATGCGTCTGCGTAAATGCTCTTTTCTTTAACCGCCTGTGACATCAATTTTGACTCTTATCTAAGCGCTGGCGACAGCCTCTTTAATCCAGTCGTAACCCTTCGCTTCAAGTTCGAGCGCAAGCTCCTTGCCGCCCGTGCGCACGATGCGGCCACGATAGAGAACGTGGACGTGGTCGGGCACGATGTAGTTGAGGAGCCGCTGATAGTGCGTGACGAGAACGACCGCGTTCTCGGGCGTCCGCAGCTTGTTGACGCCCTCCGAGACGATGCGCAGCGCGTCGATGTCGAGCCCCGAGTCGGTCTCATCCAGCACGGCGAGCTTCGGCTCAAGCACGGCCATCTGCAAGATCTCGTTGCGCTTCTTCTCGCCGCCGGAAAAGCCTTCGTTAACCGAGCGCGACATCAGCCCCGCGTCCATCTCGACGACCTTCGCACGCTCGGCGAGCAGGTCTTTGAACTCCAGAGGGTCAAGCTCCTCTTCGCCGAGATGCTTGCGCTTCTCGTTGTAAGCGAGACGCATAAACTGCGCGTTCGATACGCCGGGCACCTCGACCGGGTACTGGAACGCGAGGAAGATGCCTTCGCGCGCGCGCTCGTCCGGCGCGAGTTCGAGCAGGTTGCGACCCTCGAACAGCACCTCGCCCTGCGTCACCACGTAGGCCGGATGGCCGGCCAGTATCTTCGCCAGCGTAGACTTCCCCGACCCGTTCGGCCCCATGATGGCGTGAATCTCGCCCTTGTTGATCGTTAAGTTGATGCCGCGCAGTATCTCTTTACCGTCCACCGTCGCGTGCAAGTCTCGAATTTCTAGCACCTGTTGCTCCTCACGTATCTGTTTTCAGGAAGGGTCAGGAATGCCGAGCACCCGGCAGATGGCGCGCGCAGTACCCGGCGGTATCTCCCGATGACGGGGCACGGCGACCGCCTTCTTTGTCTGGCGGTTGATGTAAAGCGTGTGCTCCTTGCCTTCGCGGACAAACTCGCAGCCGTGTGCTTCGAGATGTCTGGTGAGGTCGCGCCGCTTCATGCCGTGTGGAATTCGACTTCCTCGCGGTCGCCCGTCGCGTCCGCAGCCAGAAGGCGATTCCCTTCCAAAACCATTTCAATCGCCTCGGCCAGATTGGCCTTCGCTTCCTCGCGCGTCTTGCCGAGAGAAATCGCGCCCGGCAGCTCGGCCACCGAAGCCTGTATAAGGTCACCCGCCTGTTCGTAAATGATGGTCAGTCGCATCTCCATCGCGAATGCGGTCTCCTTATCCAACGCTGTTCTCAAGCTTCATGCCGAGCAGGCGCTGCGCCTCGACGGCGAACTCCATCGGCAGTTCGCGAAACACGTCTTTGCAGAAGCCGTTGATAATGAGCGAGACGGCGTCCTCCTGCGAGATGCCGCGCTGCTGTAGGTAGAACAACTGCTCCTCGCTGATGCGCGAGGTCGTCGCCTCGTGCTCGACGCGCGCAGTGTTGTTCATCACCTCGATGTACGGGAACGTGTTCGCGCCGCAGCGGCCGCCAATAAGCATCGAGTCGCACTGCGTGTAGTTGCGCGCGCCCTCCGCGCCGGGTAGCACTTTGACCAGCCCCCGGTAAGAGTTGTTCGACTTACCCGCCGAGATGCCCTTCGAGATGATGGTCGAGCGTGTGTTCTTCCCGATGTGGATCATCTTCGTACCGGTGTCGGCCTGCTGCGCGTGATTCGTTAAGGCCACCGAGTAGAACTCGCCGATGGAGTTGTCGCCCTGAAGGATGCACGAAGGGTACTTCCACGTAATCGCCGAGCCGGTCTCGACCTGCGTCCACGAAATCTTCGAGTTGCGGCCGCGGCACGCGCCGCGCTTCGTGACGAAGTTGTAAATGCCGCCCTTGCCCTCTTCGTCACCCGCGTACCAGTTCTGCACGGTCGAGTATTTAATCTCCGCATCGTCCAAAGCAATCAGCTCCACGACCGCCGCGTGCAACTGATTCTTGTCGAACTTCGGCGCGGTGCAGCCTTCGAGATAGGAGACGTAGGCGCCCTCCTCCGCGATGATGAGCGTGCGCTCGAACTGGCCCGACTCCTGATTGTTGATGCGGAAGTAGGTCGAAAGCTCCATCGGGCAGTGCACGCCCTTCGGGACGAAGACGAACGAGCCGTCGGAGAAGACCGCGCTGTTGAGCGCCGCGAAGTAGTTGTCGCCGACGGGCACGACCGAGCCGAGGTACTTCTTGATGATGTCTGCGTGGTCGCGGATGGCCTCGGTGAAGGAGCAGAAGACAACGCCGTGCGTCTTCAGCTTCTCCTTGTAGGTCGTCGCGACCGAGACGGAGTCGAAGACCGCGTCGACGGCGACGTTCGCGAGTTGCTTCTGCTCGTTCAGGGGGATACCGAGCTTCTCGAACGTGCGGAGCAGCTCCGGGTCAACCTCGTCGAGGCTCGCCTTCGTCGCCTTCTGCTTCGGCGCGCTGTAGTAGATGATGTCCTGATAATCGACCTCCGGGTACTTGATGTTCGGCCAGTGCTTCGGCTCAGACATCTTCAGCCATTGGCGGTACGCCTTGAGGCGGAACTCAAGCATCCACTCGGGCTCGCCCTTCTTCTCGGAGATGAGGCGGACGGTCTCTTCGCTCAGCCCCCTCGGGATCATGTCCGACTCGATGTCGGTGACGAAGCCGTACTTGTATTCCTTGTTTGCCAGTAGCTCGATTGTGCTCATCTGATGATCGCTTCCCTACAGACTTCTCTGTCCTGACTTATGAAAACTTATTACGCGCCTTCGACTGTGGCCGCGGCCCCCGGCCGCAGGCCCTGAATCTGGTGGAGCATCGTGTCCACGGTTCGCTCGTCTCCGATTAACTGCGCGAGCGTGATGGCCGAGAGCGCGCGCTCAACCGCTTCGTGGACGTTGACGATGACCGAGCGGATGCCGCAGTCGCCCGTGTGCACGCACGAGTCGAGCACGCCCGGGTATGTCTTGCAATGGCCGTCCACCTCGCCCTCGTCGAGCACCTTGATAATCTCGCTCAGACGAATCTCCGACGCGGGGCGCGAGAGCGTGTAGCCGCCCTTCGTCCCGCGCGTCGAGTTGACGAGGCCCGCCTTGTTCAAAAGCCACAGCACCTTGCCCGCGTTGGCCTGCGAGATGCCCTCGCGCTCGGCAATCTGCCCGAGCGTCAGGAACTCGCCCCCGCTCAGACGCGCGAGCTGCAAGAGGCAGCGCAGACCGTACTCTTCCTGTGCCGAGACCTTCATAAGCCACTCAAAATTCAAACGCAAAAACGTTGCCGCTGACCCATACTAGCCATACCTGACTTTTTTGTCAAGATTGGTTAGACGCCCCGGCGACTGTAGAAGTTGTACCCTTAAGCCTTTGAGAAAATGAGGGTTAGTCTCGGGCAGCCGACGAAGCTTTCAACGTCGCCACTCGTCTATCAGGGATGCGACGAGTCCCGACCAGCCGGTCTGATGCGAGGCGCCGAGCCCCATCCCTGTGTCGCCGTGGAAGTATTCGTAGAAGAGCAGGAGGTCGCGCCAGTGCGGGTCGTGTTGGAACTTTTCGTACGGGCCGTGCGCAGGGCGGCGGCCATCTGCGCCGCGCGTGAAGAGACTGATGAGTCGCTCCGCGAAGCCGCTCGCCATCTCGTCGAGCTTCACGTCGGGCTCGCCGGGGACGGAGCTGTCGATGGCGAGTTGTTGGCCGTAAGCCTTCCCCAGCTTGCGCAGAGATTCGATCATCATGAAGGTCGTCGGGAACCAGATGGGGCCGCGCCAGTTCGAGTTGCCGCCCTTGAGCCCCTCGCGCGACTCGGCCGGCTCGTAGCCGACCTGCGCGTCGCCAAGCCGGAACGGGTTCTGCTCGTGCCACTTCGAGAGACTACGCAGGCCGTAGTCGGAGCGGAACTCCGACGGATCCCAGACGCGCTCAAGCAGTCCACGCATCTGCTCCTGATTGACGATGGCGAGGACGTGCACGAGCTTGCCGTCGTGCTCAACCGTCGTTACGCAGCGCTGCACGATGTCCTGCCGGTTATCCAAAAACCATTTGAGGCTCTCGCTAAAACTCTTGAAGGGCTTAATCCAGTCCTCCTCCAAACGCTCGACGGCGTAGAGAGGGATGAGGCCGACGAGCGAGCGGACGCGGAACTTCTGGTAGGTGTGGTCGGCGTAGTTGAGCACGTCGTAAAAAAACTTGTCGCCCTCGTCCCAAATCTCCACGTCGTCCGCGCCCATCTGCTTCATCGCCGCGCCGATGTAGGCGTAGTGCTGAAAGAACTTCGTCGCCAGCGCTTCGTAGACGCGGTTCTCCTTCGCCAGCTCAAGCGCGATGCGCATGAGGTTGAGGCAGAACATCCCCATCCAGCCCGTCGCGTCCGACTGCTCCAGCCAAGCGCCGTCGGGGAGCGCGTGACTGCGGTCGAGAATCGTGATGTTGTCGAGCCCGAGGAAGCCGCCCTCGAAGACGTTGTTGCCCTGCGCGTCCACCTTGTTCACCCACCAGGCGAAGTTGATGAGAAGCTTGTGAAAACACTTTTCGAGAAAGTCTCGGTCGGCCTTCCCCGTGCGCAGGCGATCCATGTTGTAGATGCGCCAGACGGCCCACGCATGCACGGGCGGGTTGAGGTCTGAGAACTCCCACTCGTAAGCGGGGAGTTGTCCGTTCGGGTGCTGGAACTGCTCGAAGAGGAGCATCCAGAGCTGGTCTTTCGCGAACTCCGCATC
>JBJMGQ010000199.1:0-11152 GCA_045807845.1 Pyrinomonadaceae bacterium
CGCGCGGGCGAGCGCTCTGGTCGCGTATGAAGTCGGCGCGATTGAGCAGGTCTGCCGTGCCCGTCTCTTTGAGCCCGCGGTCGAGGAAGAGGTCTGAGTTGAACTCCGCGAGGCCGTCGCGCACGAGCGCCGTGCTGCGACGCCTGCGCGGCCCGAGATAGTCCGCGGGGAAGGTCGGCATCAGCACCGGCAGGTACGTGTCGGGCACAAGCCGCCCCCTCGGGCCCGCGAGCGGGAAGCGCGGCGCTTCGGTCTCTCGCCTGACGGCGTCGTGACTGAGGTCGTCAACCAAGCCGCGCCGGAAGAGACTGTCGTCGGCGGGCAGAGCGCCCCAGAAGCGCGCGTGCGTTCGCGTGAAGCCGAGTTCGGACAGACTCAAAGGGTCTTCGTCGCCGTTGCGCACGCGAAGCTCGAAGAGCAGCTTCTCGCACGTGGTCGGCGGCGTGAGCGAGCCCGTCGGCTTGTTCTTGAGCAGCCACACGGCCTCGCCCGATACCTGCACCGTCCCCTCCCTTCCCTGCGAGGGACGCGCGAGCACGCGCACCTCGTCCGCGCGCAGCCAGAGCCTTCGGTTGCCGAGCAGCGCGCGCACGAACGAGCCGGGCGCGGGCGCGTCGGCGGGCGAGAGTGCGAGGTTGACGGCGATTGGCGTTCCGGGCGACGCGGGCTGTCCCCTCCCCCACGCGGAGTCGGGCGCGATGAAGGCTTCGGCAGACTTACTGCGCCCGTCGAAGGTCAAGACCTGCGCGCGTCCGGCCCTGACGATGGGCGGCTCGCCGGGAACGCGGAACCAACGAACCTCTCCGACCTCGACGCGCACCGCCGCGGCACCCGGCGCGTCGCCCGCGCTGACGGGCGTGACGGACTTGACCGTCAAGAGAGGCACGTACCCGCCTTCGAGTGTGAGCCGCAGGATGTCGCCCGCGTCGGGCGCGTCCGAGCCGTGCGACTCGACCTCGAAGTCAAAGGGTGTGCGGTAACGGCTGACGACGAGAGGCCGCGAGAGCAGCGCGGCGGCCGACTGTAGAGAGTCAGACCAACTGCCTTCCGAACGCGCGGGCGCGAGTGCGGGAGCGAGCCTGCCGTTGGGCTTGACGCGCGCCAGCCCCGGCACGTGGACGAAGTTGGGACGTGTGCGGCCCGCGACGCGCACGACCCAGCAGCGCCGGCCGCCGTTGCGGAAGAAAGCGCGCACCGCCGGGCCGAGGCGTGCGTAGACCGTCTCGCCGCGCCGCGCGTCCCACGCGAGCGGCGCGTCCGCGCCGTAGAGCGCCGCGAACTGCGCCGCGTCCTCCACCGCCACGGGCAGGTGGAGCGGCCCCGACGCGGCGAAGCCCACGAAGACCGCCACGTCCATGCGCGGCAGTACCTCGTCGAGCGGCGGCGTCTGGGCCTTGAAGCGGAAGCCCGGCATCCGTCGTGTTGTGCGCGCGACAGTCAACCCTCGAACCCCCTCAACTCTTCGCGTCCGACCTCACTCCATCTCAAGGCGCTCGTAGGCGATGGTCAACTCTTCCATCGCCACGTCCGTGCCCTTCGCGTTCATGGGGCCGCTGACGTGCTTGATGATGCGCGCGCGCAGAAGCTTCCACGTCTGCACGACCTCTGTGTGGTCTTCGTTCTGTAGCTGGATGGTGACGGTGCGCGTAGCGTTCTGGTCGCCGTTGCGAATCTGGTCGAGCCACTGGTAGAGGTTGAGCGAGCCGATGACGCCGCGCTTCAAGGTCACGTCCGTCGCCTTGTTGAGGCCGGTGATTTTGCGGACGCTGTTCTCCTTCTCGTTGCCGTTGCGGTACTCGGCGAGGGTCACCTCCATGCCGATGTTGCTGCACTCCTGAAAGCCTGCCTCGGCCCCGTCGGTCGAGCCCGTGCCGAGGTCTACAAGGAAGTTGAACTGCACGTACGGGCGATCACGTAAGACTGCCATTGCGTTCCTCCGTCGAAAGTCAGTTTTCAGTTTTCAGTTTTCGGTTTTCAGTTTTCGGCCAACAGTCCTCAGTCTTTTGCCTTTACTGAAAACTGAAAACCGAAAACGCCCTTACTGCCTTCTGTCCGCCGTCCACTGGCCGATGCGGAAGATGACGAACTCGGCCGGCCTGAGCGGCGCGACGCCGACGGTGCAGACGAGCCGCCCGTTGTCGAGGTCGTTCTGCGTCATCGTCGAGCGGTCGCAGCGCACGAAGAAAGCCTTGTCCGGCTTGTCGCCTAAGAGCGCGCCCGACTGCCACTCGTTGAGGAGGAAGTCCTCGATGGTACGCCGCACGTTGCCCCAGAGCTGCGGGCCGTTCGGCTCGAAGACCGCCCACTGCGTGCCGCGGTCGATGGAGCGTTCGAGGTAGATGAAGTAGCGCCGCAGGCTGACGTACTTCCACTCGGGGTCGGAGCTGGCCGTGCGCGCGCCCCAGAGGCGGAAGCCGCGCCCCTCGAAGAAGCGGAAGCAGTTGATGCCGTCGGGGTTCAGAACGTCCTGCTGCCCTTTGTTGAGAAGCGTCTCGAAGCCGATGGCGAGGTTGACGACCTCGTTGGCCGGGGCCTTATAGACCGCGCGCGTCACGTCGTTGCGCGCGTAAATCCCGGCGACGAAGCCCGACGGCGGGAGGTTTATCTCGGAGCGCGTGACGGGGTCGAGCACGCGTATCCACGGGTAGTAGAAGGCCGCGTAGGTCGAGTCGATGCGCGCGCGCATGGCGCGCACGTCGGCGATGGACTGGCCGTCGCCGCTGTCGATGACGGCGATGCGGTAGCGCATGCGCGTGGCGTGCGAGATGAGCAGGTTGACGATGGTGTTGGCGTCGGCGCGGTAGCCGTTCTGGTAACCGAAGGTCGAGCCCGGCGCGGCGACGATGGAGATGTCCTCGATGTCTTCGAGCGACTTCAGCCCCGTCTTGACGCTCGTCGTGTCGTCGGCCGTGCCCTCGTACTCGGCCGCCGAGGGCCGGAGGCCGTCGTTGCCGCCTTCTAAGAGCACGTCCACGGTTCGCTCCTCGTCGCCCGCGGTCGCGTCCGAGAGGTTGGCTTCGAGGTCTGCCCGCGCGTCGAGCAGCGCGCGCAGCACGTCTATGCCGGAGTCAACGTCGTCGCCGAGCGTGACGACGATGGGCAGCGTGCGCGCCTGCGCGAGGCTTCCGGGCCGCACGCCGAACTTGAAGGTGAGCGAGTCGGGCGCGCCGTCGCGCTCGTGCGTAGGGTCGAGCGCGAGCCCTTCCCACACCGACGGCAGCCCGTCGCCGTCCGCCGACATCACGGTGACGGTCGCGGTGACGACGCGCACCTGATCGCCGCGCGCGGGGTCGAGGTCGGGCGTGAGCGCGGAGAGCCGCACGGCCGTGTCGGGGTCGAGCGAGCGGTCTAGAAAGCGCCACGTGCGACGGTTGGAGTCGGTGTCAAAGTACTGGTCTGCGACGAAGAAGCCGCCGCCGCCGAGCGGGCTGCTGACGGGGCTGGTGATGTCGTTCATCCAGACGAGGTCGCGGTGGCGCAAAGAGCCGAGCGTCGGCTGTTCGGGCTCGGCCCCGACGCCAAGCACGCTCTGGCCCAGACGGAGCGTGAAGCGCACGCGGAAGTTGCCGGCCGAGCCGGGGAAGCGTGCGCGTATGCGTATCGCGCCGTCGCCGTCGCCGACGGAGGCGCGCGCGTGGCCGTCAGGGTAGATGTCTTGCGCGAGCGCCACGTCGTCGAAGTCGGGCGGCGGGTACGGGCCGCTCGCGGGGCGGAAGACGCGCGAGACGTAGAGACGCTTTCCGCCCTCTTCGAAGAAGGCGCGCGCCGCGTGCCAGAGGTAGTTGTCCATCACGAGGCCGTCGCTGAACTCCAGCCTGCGCCGGTCGCCGTAGACGCGCTCGAACTCGCCGAGGCTTGTGATAACGTCGGGCTCCAGATCGAGCGGGCCGAAGCGCGACGGGCCGACGAGGCCGGTCGTAGTCGTACTCACGCCCTCGATGGACTTGGCGCGGTACGAAACCTCTTCGACGTAAACTCCGGGAGCAAGGTATTCAGGCATGAGTCCTCCTTCACTACGGCGGGGAGCCCGCCGGGGTAATCAGCAGCACCGGGAGCGGTCTACCTCCGAGCGGTGCTTCCGGCGACGTGTCAAAAGAGCGGACGACGAGTTCCTGACCGGAGCGCAGCGTCGCCTGCGCGAGCGGCGCGGTGAGCCCCGAGTCGGCCCAAAGCTTCGCGCGCGGCTGAGCGAGGGCGTCCGGCAGACTGGGCAGCGTCGGCACGGGGCGCTGCGGCATGTACGAGGCGAAGAGTTGAACGGGCCACTCCTGTTTGGTGAACGGGGCGGACGGAGGGCTCTGCTCCGCGAAGGCCGCGGGCTCAGGGTACGGGAAGACGAGGGCGACGCGGCCCTGTTCGTCCGCGAGCCCGCGCACCGTCGGCCCCCCGTCGATGCGCGCTTCGAGCAGAGCCCACGCGGCGGGCGCGGCGGCGTGAGCGTCCCAGAGGCTCGCGCGCAGGGTCGCCAATCCACCCGAAGCCGAGCGAGTCGGGGCCGAGAAGAGCGGGAGTGCGGCGGCCGGGTTTGACTCCATGCGGAAGTTGTCGAAGACGGCCTTGCCCGGCGACGCGACCTGCGACTCGGTGCCCGCGCCCAACTCGACGAGCAGGCTCGTGACGGCGAAGGGTCGCGCGAGCGAGCGCCGCGCGACCCACTCCGCGCCGTCGCCGCTCGTCTCGAAGATGACCTTGTCGTCGCGCCGTTCGTGGCGCAGACGCCAGAAGCGTTGCTCGGCGGGCTCATGCACGACGCTCGGGGACGACTCAAAGCCTCCCGCGTGCGACTGGAAGTTGAGCCTTCCGTCCGCGACGAGGAAGCGGAGCCAGTTGTTCGCGTCCGAGCCCAGCGTGAAGAAGGTGTGCGCAAAGCCCGCTGCCGTCTGCGCGACCTCGACCGCGGCGCTCGCGTCCGTAAGGTTCCAGCCCGAGACGGAGACGTAGCCGTTGAAGTGTGAGCCGGTCGAGTTCGCCAGCGGCGTTATCTCAAGACGCCCGCCCTGCTCGGCGACTGCGACGTTCGAGTCGAAGACGCTCGCGGGAGTGTTGAGAGTGGCGAGTTTCCAATGCACTCCGCGTATGTCGTCGTCGAAGTCGTCGACGAGCGAGGCTACGGGCTCGGGCGGCTGGCGCGAGGCCGCGTCGGCGAGCGGCCAAGTCCATGTGCGTATGCCCTTCGACGGTAGAGTCGCGGGGAAGCTGTAAGGCAGGTAACGTCGCTCCTCGTCAACGACCTCGACGGTGAATGGCGCGGAAGACTTCGGCGCGTCCCAGAACTCTTCGTCGCCCGCGCCCATCTCCGTCTCGCGCAAGCCCGCCGCGCGGTGCGCGACGTAGACGCCCGAGTTGTTAACGAAGGCTTGCGTGCGCCGCGCGGGGTTCGCGGTCGGGTAGAGCGTGACGCGTAGGCCCTGCGCGACGGGCGCGCCCGTCGCGGCATCGCGGAAGCGCAAGCCCAGAGGGGCCGTGAGCGTCTGCCGCCCGAGAATCTGAGAGGGAGTACTCATCCGGCCTCGACCTTCGCGTAGTCGAACTCGCGCGTCTGCACCGGCTCGCCCTCCGAGACGGGCACAGACGACTCGATCAGAACCATGCGCGCGACGTACGGCACCGAGAGCGGCTGCGCGTACTTGATGGGCTCGGTGACGTTCGACATGTCTTGCAGCGTGAGCGTCTCGCACATCAGCTCGACAGCCTCGTCCGGGCGGAACGTGTCGTGCTCCGGCCCGTAGTGGTTGAGCAGGCCCGCGGGCAGTATCGTCACGTTGTGCAGCTCGCGCATCGCCCAGCCGAGTATGCGCAGTTGGCGGACGGCGTTCTTCGCCCACGCCGAGAGAAGGAAGTAGAGGTCGAGCGGTAGCGGCGAGCGGTAGCGCCGCCCGTCGCGGCCCAAGGTCGGCGGCAGGTTGCGCCGCGTCGCGTTCGGCGCGACCCGGTACGCGTAGAGCGAGACGCCTTCCGTCATCGGCGTGCCCGACGAGAAGTCGCTGGCCTGAAAGAGCTCGAAGCGCAGGTCGGAGAACTCCGTGCCGGCGCTGGCGTCTTTGAGCAGGCCGACGACCGCAAGGCCCGTCGCCGCGATAGCGGGGAATGTCGCCACCCGATTGCTTCTCCCGTCGCCGCGCGGCGTCGCCCCCCGACGCCGCGCGCCGCCTAATCTTCCGTCTTCTTGTCCTTCGACTTCAGACCTTTCACGCGTCGCCACACGCGGCGGCGGAGCCCCGTTTTCACGCCCTCGGCTTCGAGGTATGGCGTGATGAAGGCCGCGATCCCATCCAAATCTCTCAGGTAGCTGCGCCGCCCGCTCGGCACGTGCGTGATGTAGCCGTGCCACGTGGTCGGCCCCGGTTCGCAGACCGTTTTTTCAAGCCGCAGCTTGATTATGAAAGAGTGCACATTCGGCTCATGCATCGGCTCAGACAAAGGAGTGCCGCCCTCTTAAGTTGGCTACTTCCGCGGCGCGCGGCCGCGCCCGTGCAGTCACGGCGGGAGCGACCTTAAGCCGAAGTCGAAAGCACGCGGGGTGTATACCAGACGCGTCGGCGGCCGTGCGTCTCCCGAACGTCTGCCGAAAGACTTTCGCGAGTCGTGGACGTTTTAGAGTGGCTTTTCCTTCGGGATTACGTGCAAAAGCTAAGAAGCGGCCGCGGGGCCGCCTCTTAAACGTCAGGTAAGTTGAAACGGAAAATTGCTGTAACGGACGCGGCGCGTGCGCGCCGACACTTAGACGGCGGGGTCTTTGACGGTCAACTCGTCTGAACTTATCTCTTTCTGGGAACGCCTTTGAAGCTCGACGACAATGGACTGGATTTGTTGCAGGTGGCCGAGCACGTCTGCGAGCGCTTCGCCGCTTGAGGCCGGCGCGGGCGGAGACGTGTCGCCCGGATCCGCACGAATCTTCTGGTAGAGCGCGGAGGTCAGCTTGTCCGGCTTCACGCCCAGCTCTTCTTTGAGCGCCGCGGCGCAACGCTCGAACTGGCGCAGCGCCGCCGTCCTGTCGCCCGAGAGATACTGGAACGTCATGAGCTGCCGGTGCGTGCGCTCGTGTGCGCGGTCGTGGCGCAGGACGAGCGAGCCGTAGTGCTGGCCGAGCTCGAACTCACGCTTCGCCTCGCAGAGGCACATGAGCTTGTCGAGCATGACGAGGTATATGTTCTGTAGGCGCTCGCGCTCGAAGAGGCACCAGTCCTGATACCAGCCTTCGAGCAGGTCGCCGCGGTAAATCTGCACGGCCGCCTGAAGCGACGCGAGGCGCTCCGCGTCGAGGTCTGCGCCGCGCCGGTCGCGCACGAGCATGAACGCGCGCTCAAACATCTCCACGTCGAGCCACAGGCCGGCGCACGCGTTGAGCTGCACCCAGTCGTGCTCGACGCTCAGCACGGCGCCGCCCCCCGTGCGCGCGTCCAGCGCGGCCTGCATGTGCCACAACGCCTGTCTCAGATATTTTTTCGACTTCTCGGTCGGCACGTCGCCCCACAGCAGGCCGGCCAGCGTCTCGCGCGAGTGCGGGCGGTTGCGGTGCAGCAGGAGATAGCTCAACAGCTCCTGCTCTTTGCAAGCGTCGAAGCCCTGCGCGGGCCGGTCGTCGTGGCGGACTGAGAATTTTCCGAACAGGTAAATCTGTAAGTCGGGCATCCCGCACTCCTTGCCTCCGGATGAGGTTAGAAGCTCAGGGGAGCGCGCTCCGCCGTCGGGGCCTTGCGGCCCTTCCGCGCGTGGCGAGTTCGTCGGCCCGACTTACCGCGCCGGGACTTGAGAGCCCCTATGGCGAGCCACTCCCTTATTTGAGGTGAGAACAGGACAAGAGACCGAATGCAGAACCGTCGCGGCCAAACTGAAAAACTTTTACCTGCTTATTGAAATGCTAAGGCGTCACGGCCGTCTGGCGTGCGAGGTCAGAGCGGCCGTCGGTGTTGCGTGGCCGAGCCGGCGGCCGGGCGCTAACGAGGGCGACTGGCGTTAGAAGCAGAAACCCCTACACAGGAGAGGAGTCCTCCTGTAAGTCTTATCGAACATTGTGCGGAATCTCCGAGCTAAGAGTCGAGGTTGAATCGGTTCCTCGGGAGGTATCGCGCCCGCGCCGAAACACATCCTCTTAGGTATGAGCCGCCGTTTGAAGAGAGCCTGCGAAGTGCCGGATTTATACTCCCGGCCGACGGCTTTTGTCAACACGCTCTCGGTTACGCCCGCCTTAAATTCGCCGGGGGACATTCCGGCGTTAACGCGGACGCGCGCCGGGTCACCAGTAGAGCAGCCAACGGCCTCCGCAGCGCATGGCGTGCCCCTGCAAAGTGATCCTCTCGTCGTCGGGCTCGACCTGCTCGACGGGCGCGATCTGGTGGAGGAAGTGGCCGGAGTGTACGACAAGGCGTCCGAGGCCGTATGCGTAATGCTCGCGCTCCCTCTCTTCCCTCAGCACGTGGATGTCCACGGGCACGCCGCGCGCGCACAGCTCTTCCACCTCACGGTAATGCAGATTCCAGACGTTCACCCCGCCCCCCCCGGCCGGGAGTCTGACCGGCAGCGTGAAGGAGATGGGCCTTTCGTAATCGGCCACGCCGTCGGCGGGCCAGCCGAGCCGCTGGTATTGCAGGTCGAAGTGAACTGAGGCCGTGGGCTGGGTCGGGATGGCCTCGGCGAGCCAGATGTGAAAGCCCGGCCGGGCGAACTCTTCCTCAAAAGCTACCGGCTCGCCGAGTTGCCGCTCAAGCGTGACTCTCAGGTACTCCATCAGGCCACAGAAATACTCTTTCAATAGCGGGTTGAATTGCAGAACCTTCTCGCGGTAACGCGCCGCGGCGTCCCCGTCGCGGGAAAATTCGATGTAACTCGCGACGCCCAGCGTGAAGAAGAGCGTCGTCTCGTTCACCTGCGTCCAGAAACTCCTCAGCATGTGGACGGCCGAAGATACCTCCTCACACTGCCCCGGCGTGAGAATCTCAACTGAGCTGAATGTCGAGAGCATAGGAGACGCCATAAGTCATTCGCGCCGGTCTCAGGCTGCGCGAGGAATGCTTAACGCGCCGCCGTGTACTAAGCTCGGCCTCAGCTTCCATCACCTCGCGGCTCGGCTCGGCGGCCGCGGGCGTCTCGCCGCCCCGAGCCCGCCCGACCTAGTCGGTCAGCGACTTCGGAGAGAGTGATTAGAAGCCAACTTCACCGCCCGGTATGCGTTCAATTAGTCGATCTTCGCTATTCAGTTGGAGCAGAGTAACAGTAGTGCGCCCCTCCGGACTCAGGCCGGTTATCCGCTCCCCTTCGTACGCGAAATGCTCCGACCAGACTTGCGTCCGCGGATTGAACAGCGGGCTGAGTCGTCGGGTCTGCGGGTCGAAGGAGGTAAGGTCAGTCCCCTTGTGACGGTTACAACGCCAGCAGGCGAACGCCAAGTTACTTATGTCGGTCGCGCCGCCGTGTTTCTCCGCTATGATGTGATCTACCTCATGCGGATAGAAGGCGACTTCTGACGGGAGTAGACAATACTCGCAACGATTCCCCGCCCGCTCAACGACCTCACGGCGTAGTGCCGCCGGGACGTACGTCACGCGGCGCGCCCCCCCGTCAGATGTTGGAGGGCGCCGGACTTGATCATCACCATCAGGTGCTCAAGCCTCTCGTACTCATCCAGCTCGGCCTTCTCCGCCGGCGTGAGCTCGCCGCTCGATTCCCTTCCCACGAGCACCCGCAGTCTCGCGACCATCTCCTGAGTCGGGCCGAACGCCGCCACCTGCTCGGGGGTGGGGCGGCTGGCGAGGAAGTCGAGCACGTATCGGTAGACGTGCGTCGGCAGCGTCGGCTCCTTGAGACTTCGAGCTAACAGTTCCGGCAAACGGTCGCCAGCTTGCGCGACCAACTCTGAGAGTTCATCCGAGACTTCGATTGTCACCGTCGCCATAAGATTCTCCCGCCCTATTTTACCCTCTGACTCCTCAGCAGGGCTTCTAACTAACTATCACTAGAATCAAGAAGTCCACCGTCTTGCTTCTCGAGACCTGTATGCTCGCAACGCGCTACGCCTTTATCGAATCCTTCCGGGTACCACATCCCGGTGCCGAAACAGTCTGGACACTTTGAGGCATCGACTTTAGGAGCGGCTGCCGATAGCTCCTTTGACCTCTCATCATCAATCTGCCTCTTCTCTTTCTTCCAAAGGCGGCGCCGTAGATGTTCAGCCAGAAAAGCAGGCACGCTCGAAACGGTAGTGCGGCCTGCGGCGATCTTCAATTCTGTTACGAGAACTTCGGCCAGTTCTCCCCAACGCGCGGCATCCGCTTGTGACGATTCCCTGCCAGTGATCTCCTTTACAGCCTTTTTCAACACGGTGTTGAATTCGGCGAAAGCCTCATCATCATCTCTCTCAGTACTTGTCTTAAAAGAAGTCTTGTCTGGGGCGTTAAGTCCTTGCGAATCAGCGAGATTAGGTAGCCCAGCCCAAGCCGTTTTTTGGGCTAGGTCTGAGTCCGTTTTTAGGCTTGGGCTGGGCTTGGGCTGGGATTGGGCTGGGATTGGGCTAACTTCCTCAGGCAGAAACACTTCGTAGAAGGATCCCTCGTGCTCACCCTTTAGCGTCATCCAGGTAACGATCCCCAATTCGCGGAGTTTATTCAGGTGCGTCTTTATCGTCTTAACATCTTTGACGCCCGACCACGCAAGTAGCTCTCGGTGCCTCGCCTGCACGGTCCGGGCCGGAACGATGGCACCGCGTGTGCGCACGTAGAGCGCATCATAAATTTTCTTGCTCGCTCCTGGGAAGAGGCCGGAGGGAAGCGCCGAATGCTCAAGGCTGTTAGCGCGCTTATTAAAGTTCCGTTCGGGCGCAATTGGACTAGGTTTGGCCTGAGTTTGGGCTATCTTTGGGCTATCTCTGTCTTCTACTGAAATTGGGCTGGGTCTGGGCTGGGTCTGGGCTGTCCTTGGACTATCATTGGGCTGGGTCTGGATTGGGCTAGGATTGGGCTGGGTCTGGGCTGAGATAGTCTCTGCTGCAGGTTCGTCATGTGAACCCTCCAGAAGGAAGGCAAGTGCCTTCTTAACAGGGGTTTTATCTCCCCCCGTCACCCGATCAAGCGCTTCGTTCGCCCGCCGCGCTGCCGGTGTTTCCTTGGCGTTCCGCTGTGGCATTCGCTACCTCCTTCGCCAGCCGCCCGTAGTCTAG
>JBJMGQ010000200.1:0-6747 GCA_045807845.1 Pyrinomonadaceae bacterium
ACGCGCTCTCCGCAGACGGCGAATCAATCGTCTACACCGGCGAGGGGCGCCACGGCGACCAGCACCTCTCACCCGGCAACCGCGCGCTGCTCTCGGCCGTCGAGACGGGCCGCGCCGTCCCCCTCTTCAACAAGCTCGGCACGGGGCGTTGGCAGCTCACCGGCCACTGGCGCATCACCTCCGCCGAACACCGCTTCGACCAACAGGAGCAACGCATGCTCTGGCGCTTCACGCTGAAGCGAGTAGGCAGAAGGCAGTAGGCAGATGGCAGTTGAAGACTGTTACTTAGAGAACTTCGAATTAACCCTTCAACTCGCTCAACGCGGAGCGACTGCCTACTGCCCTCTGCCTTCTGCCTACTCCCCTTTCGACTTTGAACTTTGCTTCCGGGTTCGCTAAGCTGTCGGCACTCCCCTGTCATGTCCAGAGAAAAGGAGTTCAGGTAAGTTTATGAAGAAGCTCTCCGCGGTCGCACTCCTCCTCGCGCTCTCCGCAGCGTTCGCCGCGCAGGCCGCGCGTGCGACGAAGGTCGCACCCGACACGACGCCCACGGTCGCGCTCGGCGCGGTCGTCCCCGACTTCAAGCTCCCCGACGCCGACGGCAAGGAGTACACGCTCGCCTCCTTGAAGGGCTCGAAGGGCACCGTGCTCATCTTCGTCGCGACGCGCTGCCCGGTCTCGAACGCATACAACGAGCGCATGCAGAAGCTCTCGGAAGACTTCCGCGCCAAAGGCGTCAACGTCGTCGGCATCAACTCGAACTCGACCGAGTCACCCGCCGAGGTCAAGTCGCACGCGGCCGAGAAGGGGCTCACCTTCACCATCCTGAAGGACACGGGCAACCGGATCGCCGACCGCTTCAACGCGCAGTCCACGCCCGAGGCTTATCTGCTCGACGCCTCCGGCAAGCTCGTCTACCACGGGCGCATCGACAACTCGAAGAACGTGGACGGCGTGACCACCAACGACCTGCGCGACGCCATCGAGGCGACGCTCGCAGGCCGCGCCATCGAGAAGCCAGAGGTCAAAGCCTTCGGCTGCTCCATCAGGCGCACGAGCTAGAAGGCGGAACATAGAAAGATGTTGAAGGGACTGCTGCCGGCCGTCGTCGCGGCCGTAATACTCTTGAGCGGCGCGGCCGGCGGCCCGCAGAAGAAGGCACGGCCGAAGCCTACGCCCCCCACGCCCGAGGAGGTGAAAGTGATCGCGCCTCCGAAAGTGACCGAGATTGACTTGGCCGCGCCCCCGAAGGTGACCGAGATTGACGAGGTCGCGCTCAAGTCTCTGCTCGGCGCGGGGGCCGGTCGCGCGCGCCCTCTGCTCGTCAACTTCTGGGCGACGTGGTGCGGGCCCTGCCGCGAGGAGTTCCCCGACCTCGTCAAGATTCGCGCTCAGTACGACGCTGCCCGGCTCGACTTCGTCCTCGTCTCGCTCGACGACCCTTCGGACATCGACAAGGCCGTGCCCGAGTTTCTCTCGGAGCAGCGCGCCACGTCCCTGACCTCCTACCTCCTCAATGCCAAAGACTCTGACGCGGCCATCAACCTCGTAGACTCGGAGTGGGGCGGCGAGTTGCCCGCGACCTTCCTCTACGACCGCGCGGGCCACATCGTCTTCAAACACAAGGGGCGCGTGCGCGAGGCACAGTTGCGCGCCGCGCTCGACGAGGCGTTGAAAGCCAAACCGCAGGAGGCGGGCGCGCTGAAATAGAGAGACGGCCGTTTGGAGAAACCGGTGCGAGCCTTTATCCTGTGCTGTCCTACAGGTCAGCCGAACAAGGTCGCCGCCGTTTGCCGTCATGAACCCTGAGACCATTACCCCGGAAGTCGTCGCCGCACACAACCTCACTTCGGAAGAGTTCGAGCGCATCCGGAGCTTGCTCGGGCGCGAGCCGACGTTCGTCGAGCTGGGCATCTTCTCCGTCATGTGGTCGGAGCACTGCTCGTACAAGTCCTCGCGCACACACCTTAAGCGTCTGCCGACCGAGGGCGAGCGCGTCATCGTCCCACCCGGCGAGAACGCAGGCATCGTTGACGTGGGCGACGGCTGGTGCGCGGCCTTCAAGGTCGAGTCGCACAACCACCCCTCCTTCATCGAGCCCTTTCAAGGCGCCGCGACCGGCGTCGGCGGCATCCTGCGCGACATCTTCACGATGGGCGCGCGCCCCGTCGCCGCGATGAACTCCCTGCGCTTCGGCACGCTCACGCACCCCGCGCACGGCCGGCGCAACCGCGCGCTGCTCGCCGGAGTTGTCGCAGGCATCGCGCATTACGGTAACGCCTTCGGCGTGCCGACCGTGGGCGGCGAAGTCGTCTTCGACGACGCCTACGGCTCCAACCCGCTCGTCAACGCTTTCGCTTTAGGCTTAGTCCGGCACGACCAGATTTTCTTCGGCAAGGCCGCAGGGATAGGCAACCCCGTGCTCTACGTCGGCGCGAAGACCGGCCGCGACGGCATCCACGGCGCGACGATGGCCTCGGCCGAGTTCGACGAAGAGGCTTTACAGAAGCGCCCGACGGTGCAGGTCGGCGACCCCTTCCTCGAAAAACTTCTGCTTGAGGCATGCCTCGAAGCGATGCGCGCGGGCTCGGTGGCGGGGATTCAGGACATGGGCGCGGCGGGGCTCACCTCCTCTTCGTGCGAGATGGCCGCGCGCGCGGGCAACGGCATTGAGCTTGACCTCTCGCTCGTCCCGCAGCGCGAGCAGGGGATGACGGCCTACGAGATCATGCTCTCCGAATCGCAGGAACGCATGCTCATCGTCGCCCACAGTGGCCGCGAGCGGCAGGTCATCGACATCTTCCGCAAGTGGGACTTGGACGCCGTCGTCATCGGCCGCGTGACAGACACCGGCAGCGTCGTCTGTCTCCACGAAGGCGAGAAGCTCGCCGACATTCCCTCGAAGTATCTGACCGACGAGGCCCCGCGCTACGAGCGCCCGATGCGCGCGCCGCAGACGGGCACCAACAATCAGGTTCCGAGCGACGACGACGATGCGAACGCGTCCGTCGTCAATGCCGACCAGCTTGACGAAGTACTCAAAGCGCCGAGCACGGTCGTCTCTGAACAAGCGCTCGACCATAACGACGCGCTCCGTCAACTGCTCGCCTCGCCCAACCTCGCATCGAAGTCTTGGGTCTATCGACAGTACGACCACATGGTGCGGACGAACACGGCGGTGCTGCCCGGCGCGGACGCGGCCGTCGTGCGCATCAAGGAGACGCGCCGCGCGCTCGCCATGTCGCTCGACGGCAACGGCCGTTACTGCGCCGTCAGCCCTCGTGAGGGTGCGCGACTCATCGTTGCCGAATCCGCTCGCAACGTCGTCTGCGTCGGCGCGCGCCCCTTGGCCATCACCAACTGCCTCAACTTCGCGAGCCCCGAGCGTGCGGAGGTGATGTGGTCTTTCTCCGAAGTCATCGACGGCATGGCCGAGGCTTGCGAAGCTCTCTCGACGCCGGTCGTCTCCGGCAACGTCTCCTTCTACAACGAGACCGAGGGGCGCGGCATACACCCGACGCCCGTCATCGGCATGGTCGGTCTGGTCGAAGACGTGCGGCGCGTCGTCACCCAAGGCTTCAAGCGCGAGGGGCATCTCGTCGCGCTGGTCGGCCAGAGCGGCGACGACCTCTCCGCGAGCGAGTACGAGGCGACGGTGCTCGGGCGCGGCGTCGAAGAGTTGATTGCCGAAGGCGCGCGCGTACCATCGCTCGACCTTGAGCGTGAGCTGGCCGTGCAGCGCGCCGTGCTGCTCGCCGCCGAAGAGGGGCTGCTTCAGTCTGCGCACGACTGTTCTGACGGCGGGCTCGCGGTCGCGCTCGCAGAGTGCTGCTTCTCCTCGCTCGGCCGCGGCGCGCTGGGCGCGAGCGTCACGCTCGACGGCGACTTGCCGGTCGCCGCGCAACTCTTCGGCGAGACGCCCTCGCGCGTCCTCGTCAGCTTCGAAGAGTCGCAGCGCACGCGCCTCGAACGCATCGCCGCGCAGGCCGGCTCCCCGCTCAAGGTCATCGGCCGCGTCGGCGGCACGCGCCTCCGCATCAACACGGGCGGCGCGGAGCAAGTCTCGCAGGACGCATCCGAACTCGAAGCCCTCTGGCGCGGCTCGCTCGGCTCGCGCCTACAGGCCGAAGTCATCGCCACGGCCGCGGAGTGAGTTTAATCAACTCCGCCGCGCGACGATGTCGAAAGATACTTTCAGGCGGTCGCGGATGCGGACGGTACCGTGGAAGGCGGAGGTGGCGGGGACTTTGAAGTCGCTGCGCTTAATCTCGAACTCGCCGCGTGCGCGCAGGGCGTCGCCTTCGAGCGTGACATCGGCGGGGATACGGACGCGGCGCGTGATGCCGCGGAGCGTGAGGTCGCCGCCGAGCGTGACCTTGAAGACGCCGCCGCGCAGGTCGGCGGAAACGTCCGTGCTCTTGAAGGTGATGTCGGGATACTTGCCGGGCTCAAGGACGATGTCGCGCAGCTCGCCGTCGATGATCTTCTTCTGCTGCGCGTTGAAGACTTCGCGCGTCTCGGCGAGCGAGGCGGCGCGCACGTCGAGCGTGAGCGAGGCGGGACTGACCGAGCCGGGGGTGAGACGTGCCTCGCCCTCGAAGTCGCGCGCCTGTACGAAGTGATCGTGCCCCTTGAACCAGAGCAGGCCGCCCGCGAAGGCGCGAATCATGAACTTGCTGCGCGCGGCGTCGAGCCTGTAGACAACGCCCGTCTGCCGCGGCGTCGTGCGCTTGTTGATAGGCGCGCTGTTCGCAGTCTCAACCTGCGAGGTCGCGCCGTGCGCGAGCAGCGCGGCGAGCGCGAGCGTCGAAAGCTTGCAGAGTCTCATCGCTTGAACCTCCTTCCCTGTTGCCGCCGTCGTAGGGAGTTTCACACTCTCTCTCTTTAGTGCGCGAGCCAGTCGCAGAGTTGCCGCGCGAGCATCTCGCCCGCGATGCGATGCCCGTCCTCGTTCCAGTGCCCGTTGCCGCGCTGCGCGCCGAAGCCGTGGAGGAAGACCTTGTTAGTGTCTGCGTAAGCTTGCAGGTCGGGCGCGAGGTTGTAGACGGGGAAGCCTTCGCGCTCGCCTATCTCGCGGAAGCGGCGCTCGGGATAGAAGAGGTCTGCGGCGCCGACGCGACGCGCGAAAGCCTCACGCGCCGAAGGGTCTGGGTAGACCTGTATGCCGTTGCTGAGCGTCACGACGTAGAAGCGCGCGCCGCGGGCTTTGACCTCCGCGTTCATCTGGGCCAGCAGCCGCTCGGTGACGAGCCACGCGCCGCGCCACACGTCGTCAGCGGGCTCGCGATAGATGACGTTGGCCGTGCCCAGCTCGTCCGCGGGCACGTCTCCCGCGGGCGCAGGGCTGTTGGTCTGTGCCGCGCTCGTCGTCTTCACTTCGCCGGTCACGTCCGCGTTGTTCTGCTCCTTCTCTTTCGCCAAGCGCCGCTGCTCGCGCCACGCGTCGAGGCGCGACTTGAGGGCGCCCTGCCCTTCGTGGATGGCCTGCACGAAGCGCAGGTGCTCGCGCAGCCAGCGACCCAGACGGTTGAGCGCGGAGTTGCGCAGACGAAAAGCGTTCGTCCGCCGGAACGAGTCGTCGAGTGTGAGCCCGTCGCCGTCGATGACGAAATAGGGAATCTCGTCCGTCACCTTCAGCGCGCGCGAGTTGTCGAGCACGTCGTTGTTGGTCGTCACGGCGAGCAGCACCACGTCCGGCGTGTAGCTCCAAACCTTCTCGCGCAGAGTCAAAAGCTCCTGCGCCGTGCCGTAGCCGGAGACGCCGAAGTTGATGACCTCGACCTCACGCCCCGCGAGCGCCGGACAGTCACGCAGCCCGCGCTCCAACACAGACCAGAACGCCTGCTCACGCTCGACCTGAAACGCCTCTGCGTACGAGTCGCCGACGACGGCGATGCGCAGCGTGTTCGCCGGTTTACTCTTCGCGTGCTCGCGGTCGCGCAGGCCGTCGGAGTTGATGCTCACATGCGCCGCGCCCTCGCGCCGGTAGCGACCCTCGGCGCCCGGCCAAAGGGAGTAGCCGCGCACCTCGTCCGGTTGATAGAAGACCGGATAGGTGTAGCCAACGACGCGCAGGAACAGTTCGAAGATGAGCAGCGCGAAGATGACGCTCACGGCGACGACCGCGACGCGCACACGCAAAGGCGGCTTCGCCCTCATCTCCGGCGCGCTCTCGTGCTCCGGACTGCTTGCGGGATTGTTCATCACTTCTATTGGCGAGGATACAACAGGCGCGGCGCGCGTAAAAAGTTGGCCAAGCAGAGCGGCGTTCGTGTATGCTGCCGCGGCGCTTGAGACGCATCACTCCCGCGATGCACCAGCACGTCATACTCAACCGGCGACTCCTCGAAGCGAGGCGTGCGCGGCTGCACGCCGTCACGTCGGCCGCGCTCTACGGGCGCGGCGTCTTCACGACGGTCGCCGTGTACAGGGGGCGCCCCTCGCTCTGGGACGCACACTGGGCGCGTCTGCTCGCGCACGCCGAAAGGGCCGGCGTCGAGTGCGACTTCGGCGACAACGAGGCGGCACTGCTGCTCGCACACCTCATCGAAGCGAACGGCGTCGAAGACGGTCGAGCGCGCGTCCACCTGCTCGCACGACCGTTGCGCGCCCGTTGGAAGATGGGGAGCGAGGGGCGCGCTTCCGACCTCTTGATGATGACGGCTGACGCGTGGCCTGCGCCCGAATCGCTCGCGCTCACCATCTCGCCCTACCGCGTCAACACCTGCTCGCCGCTCGTCGGCGTCA
>JBJMGQ010000201.1:0-4846 GCA_045807845.1 Pyrinomonadaceae bacterium
CAGGGGGCGGCACACGGCACTAGCTAACCTGCGAACGCCGGTAGAGCATCGCGCACGCAGTCTGATGTTCCGCGGCGATGAAGATTGCCCTGAAACGCGCGCCGTCTGCGTCCTTCACGTTGAAGATGATCGCCTAGTTGCGGAGGCGGTAAACATAACGCTGGAAGGTGAAGGCTGGTCGGTTGAGACGTGCGTGAGCGGCGCGGCGGCGCTGGAGAAGTTAGAAAGCGGCGAGCGATACGACGCTCTGATTTTTGATAATAAGCTGCCCGACACAACCGGAATCGAGTTGATAAAGCAGACGCGGGCGCTGGCGCACCGGCAGCAGACGCCGATCATCATGCTATCGGGCGACGAGGTAGAAATGGACGCCCGGCGAGCTGGTGCTAATTGGTTCCTGCGTAAGCCTGGCGACATGGGTTCGATTCCTGAGACGGTCGCGCGCCTCCTGGCGCGTAAGAAGGGAAGGGAATCGTGAGCTTGGAGGATGGGCGGTCGTCTCCCTGCACCCGGCCGGTTGGCACACTCGCCCAGGCGGGCGCGAGCTGTGCCGTGCGGGGCCGCCGCATTGGGGTGGGCGCGCGGCGGCCTCGATGAAGTGACTAAAGGGGCGAGCGCGCGGGGGGCGCATGTCTCACGCCGGCACGCCCGCTCTGGGGAGGCGGGCTGTGCTGTGTCGGCCGCCGCGTGTTGGTGAACGGAAGGGGCGCGGCGGCCTCCACTCCATCGGTGTGTCATGTGATGTCTGCTCACATGGCTAATCTGCATTGTTTGAGGGGCAAAAAGTTGAGCGCTGATTTTGGAGCACATACACGTAAGCCGAATGTTTTCAACGGACGCCCTCGACAATTCACGAGAATAAGTGTTGACACAGGCCCGGTTCGGCGTATGATTCGCGCGTCTGACATATTACCGTGCCCCTCTCACGCTGTTTTCTTTCGACCGTTCGTCCGTAAGGTTTAAGTGATGCGACCTCATTCTGCCGTCACACCTCCCACCGCAGAGCAGTTCAGCTCTTCCGGTCTGATCTGTCCCGGCATCCCCGTGAAGTCGTTTCACCGCGGCTGAAAAATGGGGTGTGGCCCGCGCGTCAGCGGCTCACTTCTCTTAAACGACAGAGTTGTGGTCATGACCGCATCGCTACGTCACAAGCGTAGTCACCTTGCAGGCCGTCGCGATGCCTGACACTCACGCATTGCCGGCGAGCTTTCGGCTCAGAGGTGTCCCCTTATGGCAAACAAACTAACCAAAGGTCTTGAGGTCTCGGCCAACGTCGCCATCATCGTGGTCGCCGTACTGCTCTGCGTTGTGCTGGTGAAGTCCTACGTCCTCCCCGCACCTGCCGCACGGCAGTCCGTGGGCGAGCCTGCCAGCACGAGAGGGATAATCAAAAGTGGTGCTGCGGTCGCCGTCTCGGGAGTGGATTGGGAGAAGAATGGGAAGACGCTGTTGATGGTGCTATCCACTACCTGTCACTTCTGCACGCAGAGCGGCCCGTTCTACCAGCGACTGGTTAAGGAGCACGGCGACGCGAAGCTGGTCGCATTAGTCCCGCAGTCTGCGAGCGAGGGACAGTCCTACCTGAAAGGGCTGGGCGTGGAGGTTGACGACGTAAGACAGGCTTCGCTCGGGGACCTCGGCGTAAGCGGCACGCCCACGCTCGTCCTCGTGGACGGTAAAGGGTTCGCGGCTGACGTCTGGGTGGGCGCGCTGAGCCCTAACAGGGAGAATGAGGTGGTCAGCCGCTTGAGCACTGAGCGCGCGAGCAGATGAGCGCGGAAGGGATCGTCATGTTAAAGGCTGGGAACCAAAAACTGGCCCTGAGATGTTGCGCCCTGATGCTTCTCGTCCCGGGACTGTTCCTTCTTACGAAAGACTCGACGAGGGCGTCGTTATCACCGACACAGGGGCGTCCGCAGTTACCCGTCGCCTCCATAGCGCCGCAGGACGACGCGCCCCTCCGCATTATCAATACATTCGTCGAATCCGGGCCGGAGGGCGTCACGCTCAAGGTGATGGCGCAGAATCAGAGCGGGAAGCGGATTCGCGCCTACGCCCTCGTCGCCGACGCCGGGGGAGTCTCCATGGTTGATTTCGCCAACCTGACGACAGCTGCTAGGTTCCTGCGGTCAACTCAGATAGAGACGTTCGGCTTCTCCTACGGCGAGGACGACACACCCCGGAGCGTGACCCTGTCAGTGGACTTCGTTGAATTCGAAGACGGCAGCGTCTGGGGGCGCGACGCGCACAACTCCCGCGACAGGCTGGCCGGGCAGCGCGAGGGGGCGAAGGCGGAACGGCAGCGGCTGAAGGCCATACTGAAGTCCGGCGGCCCTTCCGCCGTCTTCAGCGCGGTGCGGGAGGATATCCCCGACGGGTTGGAAGTCAACGCCTCCAACAAGCGCACCGGGGAATGGATCGAAGGTTACCGCAACGGCGTGGCGTCGATGCGGAACCGCCTGCGGCGGAACCTACAGTCGAGTGACCCGGCCGACGTGGAACGCGAGCTGGCGCGGCCGTTCGATCTGACGGAGACGAAGCCATGACAAGCAGCCGTCTCGTGCTGCTCTTGACCGTCTCCCCACCTTACTGGTTCAGGTACCAGATTCCGTGACTAAGAAGCGAGGAGGAAGGTATGTCTCACTTTAGTTCGAGCAGACTTGTTCTAAAGCTTGTCGCCCTATGTTTACTCGTCACCTGCCTCGTATATTTTACAAACCGTGCGTCTTCCACCCGCCGGGGCGCGGCGACCGCGCAACCGCTAACGGTGCAGGTCGAGCCACAGCCGGAATCGCCGCTCCAGATCACGGCGACAAAAGTTCTCTCTTCCGACCCGTTCAGCCCTCAGATCGAGTTCAAGGTGACCAACACGGGGGGGGAAAGGCATACGCGCATACACGGTCAGCCGCGAGTTGGTGACGGACGGGGGGACCCAAACGGCCGCGACCCTCACGACTCTGACGACCCAAAGAAAAATTCTACAGCCGCGGCAGTCAACGTCAGCCGTCGTGAACGAGCCCTATTCGTTCGTCCCCATTCAGACCATCACCCTGTCGGTCGATTTCGTCGAATTCGTCAACGGGGAGATTTGGGGTAATGACACGTACAACTCGGCCGACCGCCTGGCGGGTCAACGGGCCGGAGGGCGCGCGGCCTACGAGCATTTCCGCCGGCTGCTGACGCAGAAAGGGTTTCCGTCCCTGGCAGAGGCGGTCGCGTCGGAAGGGGAAGAGGTCGCCCCGCCGCAGCAAAATTCGCCGGAGTGGCGGGACGGCTTCAGGAGGGGGTTCGGTCTCGTCCGCATCCGACTCAACAGGGCTAAGAAAGAAGGGGGGCTGAAAAAGGTCGAGCTGGAGCTATAAGGATCGTACGACACGTCAGAAGGGAGGCCGGAATAATGCGCCGCCATCAAACATACCTGTTGGTAGCCCTCGGGCTGCTGCTCGTAACAGGCGTCGCCCTCGCCCGGCAGCAATCCCTCGGGACTCCGGTATGTAACGTAGACGCAGACGGCAGTTGCGCTTTCGTATTCTGTTCAGGCTCCTTCCCCTCAGGTTGCACTCCTGAGCCGGTCATGCAAAGGACTCAGTTATGCAGGTCGCAGGTCCCGTCGGGGTGCACCAGAACGAGCGGCCCGGCGTGCGCCGACCTCTCCACGTCGAGTCCGGCCGTAACTCTGGGCTACACCTGCGACGGAGGGGAGACTGAGGCGGCCGAGATTAGAAGAATAACCTGCCCGGTCTCCTGCCCGTGCCCCAATCCCACCAGCGGCCGGCCTTGCCGCAGGGCCGTGTGGGATGCGGCGCGCTGCAGGTGGGACATTACTAGATGCCAGGTCGCCGATGCCTGTACCACGCCGGACTTCAACGGCGGGTGCCCGCCGGGGATGCAGCAGGACGATACCGGGATGTGCTGCCCCACAATCGGCTCGTGCAGCACCACGTTCCTCAGCAAGTGCTTAATGTACGGCGGAGATTTCGACTTCTGGTCATGCACCTGCTTCGGGTGCGACACCTGCGGCGGCTCGCCCATCCTCGTGGACGTGGCCGGCAACGGCTTCTTGATGACCGGCGTCGATGGCGGCGTCACGTTCGACCTCAATGGCAACGGCACACGCGACCGGCTCTCGTGGACTGCGGCCGGCACTGACGACGCATGGCTCGCGCTGGATCGTAACGGCAACGACTCGATTGACAGCGGGCGGGAGATGTTCGGCAACTTCACGCCTCAGCCCGACCCTCCGTCCGGCGAAGAGAAGAACGGATTCCTTGCGCTGGCGGAGTTCGACAAGACGGAGCAGGGCGGCAACGGCGACGGCGTGATAAACAGGCAGGACAGCGTCTACGACTCGCTGCGGCTGTGGCAGGACACAAATCACAACGGCGTCTCGGAGCCCGATGAGTTGCACACTCTACGCGAACTGGGGCTGCGGACGATAGAGCTGGATTACAAGCAGTCGAAGCGCACCGACCAATACGGCAACCAGTTCCGTTACCGCGCGAAGGTCAAAGACGCGCGGGGCGTACAGCTCGGGCGCTGGGCCTGGGATGTGTTCCTCGTCCCCGGTCAGTAAGCGACAGCCAACGTTCGGAAGGCGCCAGCGCACGGTTACATTAAGGCCGCCGTGCGCTGGCGTGTAGAGATAATTGATATCCCCTTGAGGCATAGCATGCGGGCCGCAAACAGCGTCTGGCCGGTTGTCCCACGTCTCGGGCAAAGCCTTCCGGGCTTCCTCGTACCAGGGGGCGCACCATAACCTCGCCAACACCCGACCGGTCGGCTGTCCTTCCTGCAAGGTCGGCCGCCTTAGCAAAGGAGAATCGGACGTGAGAAGAATTCCAAGAAC